>NZ_JBHSKS010000037.1:0-756 GCF_042657405.1 Algoriphagus aquatilis | reverse complement strand
GCTTACCTGACCGAAGCGCATCTCCGGCCTGCTTGGCGAAAGCCTTGAAATCAAACTCTTCTTTGTCTTCTTTCATAGTCAAAATTTAATGGTTTAAATTTTGACACAGTTATTTGAACAGTCTCATTCCAATTTTTGTTAAAATCAATTTTTAAAAGGTCTTTCCACACTCCAAACCTCAAACGACATAAAATTTTCATCTTTCAAATAAAGATCTTTGCGAAAAATATTCAACCCTTCATCAGACACAAAAATCATTTCACAGTCAAAAATCTTTCCATCAAATCTTTTTTCCGTGAGCTTATTTAAATTTTTATCTAAAACAATTACAGAAAAATCAGGAATTCTATCTCCTCTTTGAACTTCTTCCAAACTTGGACGGAGATAAGCTATACGATATAACATTTCTCTTTGTTCGTCTACTAAAAGACCTGCAAAATCAGAGTTAGAAAGTGAAAAATAATCCTCCTCTAAATTTCTTTCATTTGGATTTATGGAAAGGAAGTAGTTAGAATTTTCCTTGAAATAGGGAATTTCTTTAAAATAATCACTTCCGATTTTTTTAATTTCAAATTTTAAACCTTTCAAGTCGGAAAAATGAATCCCAAAGTCAATTGGAAAATTAATGTATATGTATATCCGCAATGATACCAGTAGCCAAATAAGTTCTTACTGACAGTTAGTGACAATTGCTTTAGTTGGGTTTCAACTTGCTTTAAATTAGGTCAAAATAGACGGTTTTGACCATGAACATTA
>NZ_JBHSKS010000036.1:0-777 GCF_042657405.1 Algoriphagus aquatilis | reverse complement strand
CAATCATTTCTGGCCGATACAATTCTATCGCATGATTGTCATGGGTCCAAAACTGCAAATCGCCTGATCGCTTATTAAACTCAGCATGATACTCAAAAATCATCTTCATCCATTCTCGCCTGCTTTCCTGAGGATTCTCAAGGATCATTTTCAATAACTTTTTACTCGTGAACTTTTTAAAATCCCGCACCCAATCCGATAGCTTTCCATCCTTTTGCTGAACCACCAAGTGAATATGATTGCTCATAATCACATATCCATACAAGTACAATCCCTTTTCCAATCGGCAATATGAAAAGTTTTCCAAAATCAGATCCCGATATACTTTTCTGGTAAATACATCCGCCCAACCTACAACCTGAAACGTAAGAAAATAGGGCATTTCTTGATCTCTTATCTGATAGGCCTCTCCCATAAATCATGGTTTTTCGATATCAGCAAATTACAAATTTGTTTTTATAGAAAGGTGTAGTTACAAACTACACCTAGTCCTAACCTCAATTCTACTCCCAGAGGGGGATCAAAAATTAGTTCTTATACTTTCCAATAATTAAATATCTGGCTTTAAATAACAATGTTTAATATAGAACTTCCTTAAGAAGCAAATTACAAATTTGTATTTATATAAAGGTGTAGATGCAATCTACACCTACTCAAGTTTGGCTAATTTCTGGTATGAAACGCTGCTGCTAGTGTAGGATTATCTGATTTTTTGAGTGCTTGTAATTTTTTCTGGATGTTGACGAAGTCGGAGAAATTGATTTTTGAGGCGTCAGC
>NZ_JBHSKS010000035.1:0-917 GCF_042657405.1 Algoriphagus aquatilis | reverse complement strand
TGAATCCATCCTTTGAATTCGGTCGGATTACCGTTGATATCCACCACAGAAAGGATGTAGAAGTAGGTACCAGATACCAGTCCTTCTCCAGCCCAATCGTTTTGATACCCTTTCTTCTGGAATACGTGGTCTCCGTAGCGGTTGAAGATGATCAGCTCATTGGACACAAACTTGCCCAGACCGTTGATCACAAACGCATCGTTTTTACCGTCTCCGTTTGGCGTAATCACATTGGACAGGAAGAACGGCTTCACCGTCACCGAAGTAGTGGAACTGTTGTCATTCGGACTCAACTCTCTGGCAGGTGAAGTCACCGTGGCTGTATTGCCGATCGATTTTTCTCTGCCGTCAGTCAACGGATTGGCCTTCACCACTACCGTGATCTCTGCTGACCTGCCTGCCGGCAAGGATGCAAATGTCCACTTCACTTCCTGACCCGATACGCTGGTCACTGCAGTGGCTCCGGTCACTGTAGAAGACAGGTATCGGAAGCCTGCATCTAGCCTGTCTGTCACCACTACTGCACTTGCGTCGGTATTGCCGTTGTTTTCCACGCGGATCACAAACTCCATTTGATCCCCTTCAAACTTGCTCGGGGTCACCGCGCTCTTGAATACTCTCAAGTTTACACCATGGAACACTTCCACGATGGCCATCGCTTCGGAGCAGTTGGTTGGATCATTCACATCACAGATCGAGTAAGTCACCACATATCTGCCCGGAGCTGCACCTTTTGGTACATTCAAGTTGCCGTTTGCATCGATGGTCACTCCGGTCAATCCACCGTTGTTGACCACTTTAATCTTAACCTCGGATGGTTTCACCGGCTTACCGTTGATCAGGTCGTTGGTCAGCACATTGCCTGCAACTCCACCCAACAGACCGTTGATCTCATTAGCTTGGAAGTTGTCCATCAC
>NZ_JBHSKS010000034.1:0-1042 GCF_042657405.1 Algoriphagus aquatilis | reverse complement strand
TATGTATATCCGCAATGATACCAGTAGCCAAATAAGTTCTTACTGACAGTTAGTGACAATTGCTTTAGTTGGGTTTCAACTTGCTTTAAATTAGGTCAAAATAGACGGTTTTGACCATGAACATTATCAATTTCATTAATCTGTTTCCGGACGAAGCTTCCTGTGTTGACTTCATCAAAGAACAAAGAATCCGGCAAGGGATCATTTGTAAGAAGTGCACTGGTCTCAAACACTATTGGCTTGAAAACAAGCTCTCTTTCCAGTGTGCCGCCTGTGGGTTCAGAACCAGCATCAAGAGCGGTACAGTCATGGAGAGCAGCAACTTACCGATTAGGATCTGGATGATGGCTATCACGTTCATTACCGCAACCAAGAAGGGATTCAGTGCGGCTGAACTCCAAAGACAACTGGGGATGAAGCGTTATGAACCGGTTTTCAGAATGTATCACAAGCTCAGGGCAGTCATGGGAAAACGTGATGACCGCTACAGACTTGAAGACATGGTTGAATACGATGAAGCTTTTGTGGGAAAGTCCACCAAAGCCCAAGTCCGAAGCAAACTCAAGCGAGGCCGAGGTACTCAAAAACAGTCAAAAGTGGCTGTGATGGCCGAATCGACTGTTTTAGAAGACCCTGAGTCGGGGAAGTTTGCTAAGAGCTGTAGGTACTTCAAAATGAAGAAAATAAAGAACTTGGAGGCAAAAACAGCACAGGCTTTAATCAAGGAATACATTGATTCAAACGCTGTACTTCAAACAGATAAGAGTACCACCTTCTCAGATCTGAGTGATTGTATTGATGTCCATGTCAGAGAAATCTCTGGAACCAAAGAGGGCAATTTTAACCTCAAGTGGGTTCATATTGCCATCAGTAACTTAAAGAAACACCTGCAGACATACCATATGATAAGCGAACGAATGATGCAGAACTACCTGGATGAGTTTTGCTACAAGCTCAACAGAAGATACTTTGGTCAAAAACTGTTTGACCGACTCATCATTGCTTCGGTTTACCCATACTGGTATGATTGCGGATAATCATA
>NZ_JBHSKS010000033.1:0-1276 GCF_042657405.1 Algoriphagus aquatilis | reverse complement strand
GATCTAATGGTCAAAAATAGTTGGTGAAACACCCTCTAACTATCTGATATTGAATTAAATATTAAGACCTTATTGAAAGCGGTTTCAATAAGGTTTTTTTGTTTCATGAAAACTTCAAAAAAAGCGGTGTTGGGCCTGTGGGTTTCTTGACTCAATCAAGTGGGGAAAACAGGCCGGCAAGCAGCGGTATAAGTGTAAAAACTGCGGTATTCTCTTCACTGGTTCTAACCCTTCTGTAGCCAAAATCAACCAGTTTGTTTGGTTTGAAAAATGGGTAGTTGGAAAGCGCACATTGGAGCAATTGGTAACTGAAACTAGCCTGAGCAAAAGCACCATTCAGCGACTTTTTAAAGGTTATCTGAAAGAACCTCCGAGGTTAAGTGTTTATCCTTCCGAGCGGGTAAATCTGCTCATTGACGGCACCTATTTTAGCAAGGATTTATGCCTGATTTTGTATCGGGACAACACCATCAAATTCACCCAGCTCTATCGGTTCAGCGATGGAGAACGATACGAAGAGCTCAAAGAAGACCTCGAAAATCTGCTGCTTCTTGGAGTTCAGATCGAATCAATTACCTGCGATGGACATCGGGCATTGCTCAGGGCGATCCGCAAAGTTTGTCCTCAAGTCACTCTTCAGCGATGTGTAATTCATGTCCAGCGAATGTGCAGAATATGGCTTTCCAGCAATCCAAAGAGTATTCCTGGGCAGGAACTTCGAAGAATTATTTCCACCCTGCATCTGGTCCAATCCAAACAGGAACTCAGCTATTGGCTACTCGAACTGGCCAACTGGGATGGCAGACAACATGAGTTTGTTCATGAAAAAACGGTCAATCCCATCACCGGAAAATATTGGTATAAACACAAACTGTTGAGGCGTTCCTTTTCTGTATTGAAAAGCGCCTTACCCAACCTTTTTACCTACCTGGATAATCCAAGAATCCCCAAATCCACCAACGGGCTAGAATCATTTTTTGGACATTTAAAAACCAATTTAACTATCCACAGAGGCCTCTCAACAGGAAATAGAAAAAGCTTTCTGAGGTGGTATCTGTACTTCAAAAATGCCAGAAGAAAAGGTTTTTCTTAGCCATAGAACAAGAAGAATGAAGCATGAAAAAAGGGCTCCGAAAAACGAAGCCCCTTCATTCCACTTGGCAGATCTTATTGCTGGTAAGTTGCTCCTCAGCAGAGCTTACGTCCTCTTCAAACCTGCACGGGATTCTAAGAAATTTTCTAATTAAAGTCACCAACTATTTTTGACCACATTACC
>NZ_JBHSKS010000032.1:0-1290 GCF_042657405.1 Algoriphagus aquatilis | reverse complement strand
GGGAGTGTTCACTAAACTGTGTCAGTTTGGTTAAATCGATCTTCAAAGTAAGCGATTAGGTCTTTTCTAATTGATGGCCATGCGAAGATGGTTCCGTTCCATTTTGTCTGAGCGTTCATGGTTGCTAAGTAAATTTGTTTCAAGATCGCATTCTCCGAGCTGAATGCTCCTTTAGTTTTGGTGACTTTTCTGACCATCCGATGGTAGCTTTCAATCGGGTTGGTTGTGTAGATCAGCCTTCTCAATTGGGGAGGATATTTGTAGAAGTTGGTCAATCTGTCCCAGTTTCTATACCATGATTTGAACACCACTTTGTATTTACTTCCCCAGGTTTCTTCGGCTTCCTGCAGGTAATGAAGAGCCATCTTTTCATTATCTGCTTTGTAGATTTTCTTCAGATCCCTGACCATCGGTTTCATGTCTTTTTCACTGATGCATTTCATGGAATTGCGCATCTGATGAACCAGACAGAGCTGAACGTCAGTCTGGGGAAACACATCCTCGATAGCATCGGCAAACCCGTTCAGGTTGTCTATACAGGCAATCAGTACATCTTCAATACCCCGCTGCTTGAGTTCATGGAGTACTTGACGCCAAAATTTGCTGGATTCATGATCCCCAAAATAGACTCCGATAACTTCCTTTTCCCCCCTCGTGGTTACTCCAAGAATAGAGTAAACCGCCTTGGTCTTTACTGCTCCGTCTTCCCTGACTTTGAAGTGCATCGCATCCAGCCAGATCACCGGATACAGACTCTCCAAAGGGCGATTCTGCCAGGCTAAGATCTGGGGGAAAATCCTGTCGGTAATTGCCGTCAGGGTCCCTTCAGAAACCTCTATCCCATACATCTCTCCTACATGATCCTGAATGTCGCGGTAACTCATCCCTCGGCTGAACAAGGCGATAATCTGCTGGTCAATGTCAGAACTGATCTTATGCTGTCGTTTCTCCACGATCTGTGGCTCGAAACTGGAATTGCGGTCTCGGGGAGCCAAAACTTCAAAGCCGCCCAACGAGCTTTGAAGTTTTTTGGCTCCATGCCCATTCCGCCTATTCTTTCCGGATTTTCGAGTTTCACTTAGATGATCATCCAACTCTCCTTCAAGGGCCGATTCAATGATCATTTTCAATAACGGGGTGAAAACACCGTCCTTACCAGCTAATGGCTTACCTGACCGAAGCGCATCTCCGGCCTGCTTGGCGAAAGCCTTGAAATCAAACTCTTCTTTGTCTTCTTTCATAGTCAAAATTTAATGGTTTAAATTTTGACACAGTTATTTGAACAGTCTC
>NZ_JBHSKS010000031.1:0-1732 GCF_042657405.1 Algoriphagus aquatilis | reverse complement strand
CTGATGTTTGGCTCTTTACTAGTCGATGAAAAAAAGTAGGTCATAATTTGGAGTTATGGCCTTTTTTTATGGATATTGTATCTAGTTATTAGACTAGATATGGGTTATCCGACTAAAGTACAGCTCATCAAGCGAGCCAAAAGTGAACAGTGGTATGTGAATTTTCCTGCTGCCGTTGCCCAGGCCATTGAATTTCAACAGGGAGAGGTCGTGGAGTGGATCATCGACGACCATCAACGCCTGGTTCTTCAACGTAGTGTTCAGTCCGTATCGGACCTTAAAAAAAAACTTCCCAAGAAGACCTAAAGGGAGTTTTGGAAAGTATTTTCTCCGAATGCCAATCCTGCTTCAAGCAGATCAGGACCTGGAAAAAGGCCCAAAAGCTGGTCGACGGAGTGCTTTCCTGCATGGGCCGCCGCACAGTCACAGGCTGGCTGACTGCCTGTGGAGACCAGTTTAAGGATTGGACGTACGCTTACCGCCTTTTCAGGGGCGAACGGATGGATATTGCCGGTATTTTTGGAGTCGTCCGCAGAAAAGTCATCGGGTTGAGCGATCCGGCCCTGCGGTATGTTTTTGCCCATATGGACGACACACTCTTACGTAAAAGAGGAAAGAATGTATTCGCAGGCCGATGGATGAGAGATCCCTTAGGGCCTCCTTTTCAGGCCAACCTGGTTTGGGGTCAACGTTTCATTCAGGTTTCTCTTTCCCTTTTTGAAAAACTTGGAACGGTTCAGGCCAGAGCCATACCCATAGATTTTCATTGCTGTCCATCGGTGAAAAAACCCGGAAAATCAGGAGTGGAGTCTGATTGGGAGCACTATCGGGAAACCCAGAAAAAGGCTAAACTCAGCGTAATCGGGGCAGAACGGATTAAGCTGTTGCGTGACAACCTCGATCAGGATGGGTACAAAGACAGGCAGCTGGTGGTGAGCGTGGACGGTAGCTATACCAACGAAGCGGTTCTGAAAAGACTTCCTGATCGGACTGCCCTGATCGGAAGAATCCGGAAAGACTCCAGCCTCTATCTGCCTGCAGAAGCAGCTGCAACGGGAAAGGGGCGTAAAAAAGTTTATGGTGACAGCCTCCCCACTCCCGAGCAAATCCGTCAGTCCAACGACTATCCATGGGTCAGCGTGAAAGCATGGGCAGCAGGCAAGGTACATGACTTCGACCTCAAAGTGATTCCCAGAGTCCGCTGGAGAAAGGCGGGCAACAAAGACCTCAAACTGATCATCATCAGACCTGTCTCTTACCGAAAAACCACAAAATCGAGACTTTTATACCGAGAACCCGCTTACCTGCTCTGCAGCGATCCGGAGATGGACTTGGCTACCCTGTTACAGGCATACCTCTGGAGATGGGAGATCGAGGTCAACTTCAAAGACCAGAAGACAATCCTGGGTTGCGGACAGGCACAAGTCAGAAACAAAGATACCTGCCAAAAGGTCCCCGCATTCCTTACGGCTGTCTATTCCATGCTGCTTGTCGCTTCCTCGATAGCCAAAAAACAGGAACTGCCCAGACCCAAATGGTATAAAACGACAAAATCGATCCGAACCACAACCGGAGACCTGATCAATCTATTCCGTGCAATAAGCTGGGCTGACGCCTCAAAAATCAATTTCTCCGACTTCGTCAACATCCAGAAAAAATTACAAGCACTCAAAAAATCAGATAATCCTACACTAGCAGCAGCGTTTCATACCAGAAATTAGCCAAACTTGAG
>NZ_JBHSKS010000030.1:0-2500 GCF_042657405.1 Algoriphagus aquatilis | reverse complement strand
CGAGTTACTCCTCTCCGGCAAGGGTAAGGTATTAAGTACTGTACCCGGAGCGAAAGCGAGTCTGAAAGGGCGATGTAGTCGGAGGGGGTAGACGCGAAACTTAGTGATCTACCCATGGCCAGGTTGAAGGTTGGGTAAAACCAACTGGAGGACCGAACTGATAAGCGTTGAAAAGCTTCCGGATGAGCTGT
Source organism: Algoriphagus aquatilis (assembly GCF_042657405.1). NCBI lineage: Bacteria > Pseudomonadati > Bacteroidota > Cytophagia > Cytophagales > Cyclobacteriaceae > Algoriphagus > Algoriphagus aquatilis. Next base: position 2,309 of record NZ_JBHSKS010000030.1, on the reverse strand, counting down.
GGGTAGGGGTGAAAGGCTAATCAAACTGAGAAATAGCTCGTACTCCCCGAAATGTTTTTAGGAACAGCGTCGGGAATTGTATGACGGAGGTAGAGCTACCGATAGGACTAGGGGGAGTCAAATCCTACCAAATCCTGACGAACTCCGAATGCCGTCATATAGAACCGGCAGTGAGGGCTGGGGTGCTAAGGTCCCAGTCCGAGAGGGAAAGAACCCAGACCTTCCGCTAAGGTCCCCAAATCTAGATTAAGTTGAACAAAGGTGGTCCAGTTGCAGAGACAGCCAGGAGGTTAGCTTGGAAGCAGCTATTCCTTTAAAGAGTGCGTAACAGCTCACTGGTCGAGCGACAGGGCGTCGATAATAATCGGGCATCAAATCTAGTACCGAAGCGAAGGATTGCAGCAATGCAGTGGTAGGGGAGCATTCCAACGGCGGCGAAGGTATCCTGTAAGGGGTGCTGGAGCTTTTGGAAAAGCAAATGTAGGCATAAGTAACGATAAGGCGGGCGAGAAACCCGCCCACCGTAAGACCCAGGTTTCCTGATCAACGTTAATCGGATCAGGGTTAGTCGGGGCCTAAGGCGAACCCGAGAGGGGTAGTCGATGGACAATGGGTTAATATTCCCATACTATTCATACAGGTGATGGAGTGACGGAGTGATGAAAGATCCGCCCGGTGACGGAATACCGGGTTAAAGCGGGTAGGTATTGGCCTTGTAGTTAAATGCGCAGGGTTAGCCGAACGTGAAAGTACCGAGCGTCTTCGGACAATCGGATAGTGATCCTAAGGGCTTCCAAGAAAAACTTCTAGCGCTAAGCGTATGAGTACCCGTACCGCAAACCGACACAGGTGGTCGAGGAGAGAATCCTAAGGTGCTCGAGTGAATCATGGCTAAGGAACTCGGCAAAATGGCCCTGTAACTTCGGGAGAAGGGGCGCCCCTGTAACAGGGGGCCGCAGTGAAGAGGCCCAGGCGACTGTTTAACAAAAACACATGGCTTTGCGAAGTTTCAAGACTAAGTATAAGGCCTGACACCTGCCCGGTGCTGGAAGGTTAAGAGGGGATGTTAGCGCAAGCGACGCATTGAATCGAAGCCCCAGTAAACGGCGGCCGTAACTATAACGGTCCTAAGGTAGCGAAATTCCTTGTCGGGTAAGTTCCGACCTGCACGAATGGTGTAACGATCTGGGCGCTGTCTCAGCCATGAGCTCGGTGAAATTGTAGTCACGGTGAAGATGCCGTGTACCCGCAACGGGACGGAAAGACCCCATGCACCTTTACTGCAGCTTAGCATTGGTACTGGGCAAACGATGTGTAGGATAGGTGGGAGACTGTGAAGCGGGCACGCCAGTGTTTGTGGAGTCGCCGTTGAAATACCACCCTTTGTTTGCTTGGTATCTAACCCCTAGAGGGGGACATTGCTTGGTGGGTAGTTTGACTGGGGTGGTCGCCTCCAAAAGGATAACGGAGGCTTCCAAAGGTTCCCTCAGTACGCTTGGTAACCGTACGAGGAGTGCAATAGCATAAGGGAGCTTGACTGTAAGGCCGACAAGCCGAGCAGGGTGGAAACACGGGTATAGTGATCCGGCGGTTCTGAATGGAAGGGCCGTCGCTCAAAGGATAAAAGGTACGCTGGGGATAACAGGCTGATCTCCCCCAAGAGCTCATATCGACGGGGAGGTTTGGCACCTCGATGTCGGCTCGTCACATCCTGGGGCTGGAGAAGGTCCCAAGGGTTCGGCTGTTCGCCGATTAAAGTGGCACGCGAGCTGGGTTCAGAACGTCGTGAGACAGTTCGGTCCCTATCTGTTGCGGGCGTGGGAAGTTTGCGAGGACCTGACCTTAGTACGAGAGGACCGGGTTGGACTGACCGCTGGTGTACCGGTTGTGGTGCCAACTGCACTGCCGGGTAGCTACGTCGGGAAGAGATAAGCGCTGAAAGCATCTAAGTGCGAAACTCCCCTCAAGATGAGACTTCCATATAGGGCCGTCAGAGACGATGACGTTGATAGGCTGCAGGTGTAAAGTCAGCAATGGCATAGCTGAGCAGTACTAATTGCCCGAAAGCTTACCTACAGGATTGTTACAGTTTCTACCAGATATGTTAAAGACATAAGATATTAGACGTAAGAGGATAGACATAAGACAAGATGAAGACATCTTGATACTTAAGTCTTGGTACTTGAGTCTTCCAATTTAGGCGGCCTAGCGCAGGGGTCCCACCTCTTCCCATCCCGAACAGAGAAGTTAAGCCCTGCAGCGCCGATGGTACTGGGGTTACTCCCGGGAGAGTAGGTCGCCGCCACATT
>NZ_JBHSKS010000029.1:0-5031 GCF_042657405.1 Algoriphagus aquatilis | reverse complement strand
CTTACCTGACCGAAGCGCATCTCCGGCCTGCTTGGCGAAAGCCTTGAAATCAAACTCTTCTTTGTCTTCTTTCATAGTCAAAATTTAATGGTTTAAATTTTGACACAGTTATTTGAACAGTCTCAAAATTCTAGGTTAAAACTGAATCACAGGAAGGAATTATAATCTCTACTTTTGTTCAATATCCTTACAATCAAAACCCCTCCATCCTCAAGCTGATAAAAAATTATGTGGGATTTGTAAACAAATGATCTTAAACCTTTTGAAACAAAATCAGACTGTTTTCCCATAAATGGGGATTGAGCCAATTTCAATAAGGTCTCTTCTAGGCCAAAGACATAGTTATTTGCTTGGGTATACCCAAATTGCAAGATCCCATAGGAATAGATTTCAACAAGATCTTCTTCAGCCTTAACGGATAATCTAAAGCTTTCCATCCGCTTTCATCTTGACCTCTACCTCCCGTAGGATTTCAGAGAAGGTTTTGGAGGAAATACCAGAGTCGATTCCTTCCTGAATAGCAACTTTAAGTTTTTGCAACTTTCCTTTTTGCTCTTGATCCTGTCTAATCAGGTGGCGCAGATATTCAGATTCATTGGTAAAGTCTCCTTCTTCAATTTGAGCCTTTATCCAACGGTCTTGCTGCTCCGTGAAGGTCACTGTTTTTCTAATTACCGCCATAGTCTTTTTATTTTCACCAATATTCATACGATTAATGCAATATTGGTTAATTCCGTTAAAAATCCATCACCGTTCCCAATTTCCCCCTAAGCTCCAACGCTTTTTCCAAACTCAGCTTCCCAAGCTTTTCCAAAAATCGGGGGTTATCCAAAGCACGGATTTGATCAACCAAAATCTCGGAGCCTTTTTCCAATCCTGTGCCTACCGAGTCTAAACGTACTCTTAGAATATTTTCCTCAGCTGAAAGTTGAGTTGTAATCGCGCAAATCAAGGTGGAAGGATGATCCAACTGATTGAGTAAATTGGTCTGAATCACCACAGCAGGACGAATTTTTCCGGGTTCGGTACCCCGGGCAGGATTCAGATTAACCAACCAAATTTCATATGATTATAATTTGATTTTTAAAGGTCATATGGAATCTTCGCATGACAGATAATCTTTCCTCTGTGTGACACCGACAGGGGGTCATGCTTGATTTCATATTGCCCCTTCATCGATCAGCTGATCAAATTCCGCATTCACTTCCATGGAAGAATCTCTTACCAGTTGAGAAGCTTTTGCGAATGCCTTGGCCAACTTCTTCCGCTTGTGATAGCGGTTATAAAAATCCAAGGCTTCATTGATATATCTATTTCTCGAAATTCCCTTTTCCTTGAGAATACCCTCCGTTTCCTCGAAAACAGATTCGTTTAGTTTTAAAGAAAGTGTTTTCATGCGTTTATAATTGTTTTTTAAAGGTCAGATAGCCAGTCCCGTTCCGAAAGCTATCGGGACCGGGAGAATCACGCATGTATTGACACCACAATTGGTTGAAAAGCTATGATTCATGCTCGATTTCATTTTTCTAGAAAGTATCACCAAAGGCATATACCTTTTCCCAAAAAAAGAAAGTTCGGATTTTGACGAATTACCTTTGACAAACAGGCTATTAAAACCAGAAAACTACCCGTACTTAATACGGATACTTACCCAACCACTCCCAAAAGTTGTCCTTGTGGATAACTTGCAGCGGTTGGGGACTGTAAGTCTCCTCAAAAATTTTGGGATACTTCACCTTGGCCTTTGGATTCCACTTAAACTCAAATGGGTAGATTTTTCCGTCGATTTCCTCGATGTAGTCAATCTCCTGTCCTCGCACATTTCTCCAAAAGTATACCCTGCCATAAAAACCATTATAGTTGAGCAATTTGGTTCGCTCGGCAATCAGGAAATTCTCCCAAAGAGCTCCTACATCCGCGCGGGAAGCAAGCGTGGCAAAATTTCCACTTATGCTATTCATAATCCCATTGTCCACAAAATACACTTTCCTGCTTGTGCTGATTTCCCCGCGGAGATTTCTGGAAAAGGGATTGAGTCGTTGGATGATAAAGGCTTTTTCCAATAAATCGATGTAGTTTTGGACAGTTGCTTTGTCTGCTTGTACAGTCTGGGAGAGTTCGTTGAAACTAACCTCCGAACCTACTTGCCAGGCTAAGGCCTGAAGGATTTTGGCCAAAAGCTCAGGTCTTCGGATCCCTTGAAAGTTGAGTAAGTCCTTGTACAAATAACTCGAAGCCAGATTATTCAGTATTGGAATTTCGGCTCCCTCTTGAGTAACCACCTCCGGGTAGGTGCCAAAAATCATGAACTTTTCCAAGGCAGTAAGGCAGTAAGGCATCCCCATACCCTGCACCAATTCGGACCATGAGAGCGGAAATAAACGGTATTCCCATTTTCTTCCAGTGAGTGGTTCGTGAACTGAGCTAGCCAACTCCAAAGCAGAGGAACCCGTGACAAGGCACTGAATTCCCTCAATATTATCAACAATGAGTTTGAGCGTCAGTCCGATTTGAGGAATCCTTTGGGCTTCATCCACTACCATCACTTGATACGAACCAAGATAAGCTTTCAAAAAAGATAGATTAGCATTTTGAAGAGCTTGCTGCGTGGTCAAATCATCCCCATTGAGGTACAAAAAAGGCTTCCCCAAGCTTTCAGCCAGCCTTCTAACTAAAGTAGTTTTTCCTACTTGCCTCGGTCCTAGGAGCAAAATCGCCTTTTTAAAATCGATTTTCCGAGCCAAAACCCCGAACAACTCTCTTTGAATATGCATTTTTGGAGATCGTAATCCCCAAAAATACGTATTTTAAGGGATTATAATCTCTAAATATTAATTTTTCTTAAGATAAGGACGTTTAAGATCCTCCAAAATTTTATTTAGCTCTTATTTTCTCAGGTTGGAAAAAACAGAATCCTATCTCTGTATCAGTGACCAATATTTGCCAAACTCACCATAACCCCTACTTTTATCCCAACCTAAACCCATTAACCTATGAAAAGATTCTTTCTCTTGACGCTCCTGATTTGCTTGGGAGCATTTTCCACCTTTGCACAAAAGGGCACCAAAGAGCGTATCAAAGTCCACAGCAAAGCCCTCGAAGGCAATTTGATCGGAGATCCGGCAGACCGGGATGTGACCGTTTATCTTCCTCCTTCCTATGCTTCCAATCCTGACAAGCGGTTCCCAGTGCTGTACATGCTGCATGGGTTTACCGACACGGATTCCCAATGGTTCGGCTGGGAAAAGCACTGGATCAACCTGCAGGACGTCATCGAGCAATCTCTGGCCGAGGGACTTTCCAAAGAAATGATCGTAGTCATGCCCAATGCCTACAACCGCTTCAAAGGCAGCATGTATGCGAATTCGGTCACGATCGGCGACTGGGAAACTTTTGTCACGCAAGAACTCGTCCGCTACGTCGATGCTAACTACCGCACTATCCCAACCAAGGAAAGTCGTGGACTTGCCGGGCATTCCATGGGTGGCTATGGCACCCTCCGCTTGGGCATGAAAAATTCCGAAGTTTATTCAGCCATCTACGCCCTTAGCCCCTGCTGCATGGATGGTGGTGCGTCAACTAATCCGGAATTGATGAAAAAGTTGGAGACCTTGACTCCGGATCAGCTTCAGGCCACCTCCTTTTTTGAAATTGCAGCCTTGGCCACCTCGGCAGCTTTTGCTCCCAATCCCAAAAACCCTCCGCTTTACCTGGATCTTCCTGCCAAAAATGGAGAAGCTCGCCAAGATGTGATCAACAAGATCATCGCCAACCGTACCCTCAACTTTGTCGATCAATACATCCTGAACCTCAAAAAACTGAAAGCCATCGCCATCGATGCAGGATTACAGGACAGAGGAATCAGCGAGGCGACCAAAAACCTCCACGAAGTGTTGGATTCCTACCAAATCCCCCACTTCTACGAAAGCTATGAAGGCGATCACCTTAACAGGATCGCCGAGCGGATTCGCATAAAAGCACTTCCTTTTTTCTCCGAAAATCTAGTCTTCCAAGCACCAACCAAATCTGAAATCATCGAAAACGGAGGAAAAGGAAGCTTTCCGGCTGTAATGACTTCTGCCACATCTTTTCCCACTCACACGATTTTCCAACCCCAAGATCTGTCCAAGTTTGGAAACAAAAACAAACTCCCCATCATCGCCTGGGGCAATGGGGCCTGCTTTGATTCCCCTTGGGAGCATGTCAACTTTCTAAATGAAGTGGCCTCCCATGGTTTTTTGGTAATCGCCATCGGCACGATGCCCAAGCAAACAGATGTCCGATCCAAGTCTCACAAACTCCTCGATGCCATCGACTGGGCCATCGCCCAAAATGCAGACCCTAATAGCCCTTATTTCCAAAAACTAGACACCCAAAAGATAGCCGTCAGCGGAATGTCCTGCGGAGGACTGCAAACGCTGGAAGTAGCCGGTGATCCAAGAATTACCACTGTCGGGGTGTTCAACAGTGGCGTTTTGGGAAATGGTGGAGGAATGCCCGGCATGCCTCAAGTCACCAAGGCTAAGCTCAATGAAATCAAAGTTCCTACACTCTACCTTTTGGGCGGTAAGTCTGACATCGCTTATGGAAACGGAATGGATGATTTTGAGCGAATCAATCATGTGCCAGTCTTCGTCGGCAATCTCGAAGTGGGCCATGGTGGAACCTATGGGCAACCTTATGGGGGAGAATTTGCCCGGGTGGCGACTGCATGGTACAAGTGGCAGTTGAAAGGCGATCAGGAAGCCGGGAAGCTCTTTTCTGGAAAAACTCCCGGTTTGGCAAAATCAGAGGGTTGGGTAGTAGAAAAGAAAAACATGGATTGAGTCTTTTTTCAGGCCTTCTCTAGGACTGAAAAATAAAGCCTTGAGTTAGACCTGTCAGGTTTCGAAAACCTGACAGGTACTCAAGTTTGGCTAATTTCTGGTATGAAACGCTGCTGCTAGTGTAGGATTATCTGATTTTTTGAGTGCTTGTAATTTTTTCTGGATGTTGACGAAGTCGGAGAAATTGATTTTTGAGGCGTCAGCC
>NZ_JBHSKS010000028.1:1560-10075 GCF_042657405.1 Algoriphagus aquatilis | reverse complement strand
ACGTATTCCAGAAGAAAGGGTATCAAAACGATTGGGCTGGAGAAGGACTGGTATCTGGTACCTACTTCTACATCCTTTCTGTGGTGGATATCAACGGTAATCCGACCGAATTCAAAGGATGGATTCAACTTATCCGAAAGTAATGAACGGATGAATTGAAAAACTATTCAGGCAATAACCTCAGAAAAAACAATCGTTATGATCTATACTAAATTGAAAAAATACGGAACGCTGATCCTTTTCCTGGCCCTTGCGGGCTGGGCAAAGGGCCAGCAGCTTCCTCAGTACAGCCAGTACATGTTTAATGGCTTGCATATCAATCCGGGCTATGCCGGGTACAAGAATGAAGGTTATATACAGAGTACCTACCGAAACCAGTGGGCCAATTTTCCCGGTGCACCCAAGACTATGACCGTGACGGCCGACTTCAGTGCCAATGAAGGCACGATGGGCTTCGGAGTGTCATTTGTGGATGACCGTATCGGTCCGACTGTCAATTCCGGAGGATTGGTGACTTATGCGTACCGTCTTAGAACTGGAACAAAATCTCATTTGGCTTTGGGCCTGAGTGCTGGTTTTGCCCGTTACGGAATGGATGCCAATCAGTTGGTTCCCAATGACCAGAATGATCCGCTTATTCCGGAAGGTAAAGTGAATGTGACGGTTCCCAATCTAAACACCGGCTTGTTTTTCCATACGGATAAGTTCTACGCAGGGGTGAGTGTCTATAATATGATCGGAAAGGATGCTGCTAGTAAAGAAGATGTTAGTTTGGCTTACCATGATCTTCACTATTATTTGACCGCGGGTGCTATTTTTAAAATCAATGAAAGTGTAAAATTCAAACCATCTTTCTTAGTTAAGCAAGTGAAAGGCAGTCCGACTAATTATGATCTCAATTCTATGTTTCTTTTTAAAGAGAAATTATGGCTGGGTGGTTCCTTTCGTTCCAATGCGAGAGTCTTCGAAAATTCCCTTCAAGAAGATTTGATACGTCGAAATGCCGTAGCAGCTGTAGTGGAATTTTTTGCCACCCCGGATTTACGTATTGGTTATGCTTACGACCATAATCTAAATGTGCTCAATAGCTATGGAAACAACTCACACGAGTTCTCTTTGGGATATTACCTGAGAGCCAAAAACACAGTAATGAAAAATCCTAGATGGTTTTGATGATGACGAATAACAGCTTGAAAATATCCTTACTGACTCTGATTCTCACAGGATCTGTGTCATTGAATGTGTTGGCTCAATCAAGCCGTCTGCAATATGCGGACAAGCAGTATGAGTTGGCCAATTATAGACTTGCGGCAGATGAATATGCCAAAAGCTATGCGGTAAAACAGGATTATGCTACTGCCCGAAAGGCAGCACAATCGCTGGACGCCATCTATGCCTACTCGGAATCCTACGGATGGTGGAAAAAGGCGGTATCCTACGCTGGTGAAGCGACGAAAGAAGATTATGCAGCCTTGGTGAAAGCCGGATATCGTTCGGTTCAGAATTACAATCCTACAGATGATCTGCGTGGTTCAACCTATGGCGCGGGGGATTTTGAGGAGTTTTCTGCCCCTAAAGCCACACAGGTTGCATACCGGGTATATGAACTGAAAGCCATGGAAGGGGTTAACTCCAACTCATCGGATTACAGCATGACAGGCGCCAAGTCCGGAGTGCAGTATTTTGCCAGTAACCGCGGCGAGGGAGGCCAGGCCAAGAAGTCCGGAGTCCGCTTTGATGCGAAAGGCAGCAAGTTCAGTCGCAACTACTTCAAGTCTGATGGCAAGAACTATTACGGTATTTATGCCAAGGCAGTAGGCAGCGATGCCAAGAAGGTAACCGTGGAAGGTTTTGAACTTTATCATTTGGCCGATCCCCAGCCGATGGCCAATGGAAAAATGATCTTCACGGCAACTCCTAACAAGCTTAAGAAACGTGATCAGGTGATTTATCCGGGAGTATTCTATGGAACCTTTGATGCCGCTTCCAACACGGTGAAAGACGTGAAGGCCTTTCCATACAATCAGACCAATGCCTTCGCGGTGATCAGCCCAAGAGTGGACGAAGAGCAGAAGCGGGTGTACTTCTCCTCCAACCGTCCGGGAGGACAGGGGGGCTATGACCTGTATTATGTGACCTATGACGCAGAGCTGAAGTTCTCTGAACCGGTGAACCTCGGATCGGGAATTAACTCCCCAGCCAATGAGCGTGACGGGTTTAGATACGGTAATGAGTTTTATTTTGCTTCCGACCGTAAGGGAGGATTCGGAGGGCTTGACGTGTACACTGCGCTGCTTGAGGGCAATGCGTTTGGTACAGTGAGCAACATGGGGCAGCCAATCAACTCGGTTGCTGATGACTTTGGATTTATCAAGTACGGAGCGACGGAAGCCTATCTGGGTTCGGATCGCGTAGGAGGTATTGGTTTTGATGACCTGTACATGGTGGCATGGGCTGACCGCAGCCTGAAGATCATGGTGGTAGATGCCGCAGGCAACTCGATCAAGGCGGGTACCAATTTACAGCTTTTGGAAGGTACCAAGAGTACAGACATCACTTCGGTAGGTGATAAGGAACTGGTAAACATGACTAAGAAAAGCAGTACCTATACGTTTGTGGCAAGCAGGCCGGGATACTTCACCCAGAAGTTGACAGCCACTCTGGCCAACGATCAGGAAGAGATCATTTTGAAAATGGCTGAGATTCCTTATGGAATTGAGGTGTATCAGGCGGTCATCTATTACGATTTCGACAAAGACTTTCTAAGAGAACTGAGTAAGGAAAAGCTAAACGAGATCATGTCTTTTATGGCCAAACATCCGGAATTGAACCTTGTGATCGAATCCCATACAGACTCTAGGGCTAGTGATAAATACAATCAGAAGCTCAGTGAACGACGAGCAAAGGTTGTATCCAAATACCTGGAGGAAAATGGGATTAGAGGTGAACGAGTAAGCTCCGCATGGTTTAGCGAATCCAGATTAGTAAACGACTGTGGTGATGGGGTACCATGTCCTCCATCGAAACATCAGCAAAATAGACGCAGTGAGCTGAAGCTGGTAGCATTCCCTGATCAAAGCAAAAGCTACGAGCTCCCTTCCGGAGCTACCCCTGCAGACTTTGCCAGCAGAGAGTTTGTGATTAAGTGGTTTGAAAAAAAATAATTATTTGTTCTTACAATCGGGTAACTCTCAAGAGTTACCCGATTGTAATTTCTTTTGGAATTGACTCAACTGATAATTAAGATCTTTTATTTATACTTAATTATTCTCTTATTTTAAATTTCATTTAAACCAGTAAACTTATTTATGTTTCCAAATCTTACCGGTAAGCAACGGTTGGTAAAAGTCGTTTTATTTTTATTAGTTTACTCGCTCTTTGTTATAGGATCGTATTATTTGATAAGTATGATTTTTGGGGTTGGTAGAGAGATTTAATTTTACTTTTTTTGGCATATTTTTTGAAGCTGTATTTAGCCTAGCGATAGTGCTTTATTTATAGTAATGGAAGCCGTCTAAGTTAATGTTTTACACGGATAGGTTGCCTACTCAGAAAACTTTGGTTAAAATTCTAAGGTCAATAGTTGGATTGAATTAAGTTTAAACTTGAATTATTAAAGTTTGAATTTAGACTTATGGTTTCGATCGTAATCAGTGTTACTAAACCTTATTATTTTCGTAAGTTGGATTACGTTTGAGAGGTAATTTTAATACGTAGTTTATCGTCGAGATTTGGAAATGATTTTCTGGGAAAATTGAAATAATTAATTATTAATTAAATCCTTAATTCATGCCTTTTCATTCTATAAATATTAAAATTGATCGCTTTTCAATATCAAAGAATTCTTTTCAACTAATGTTATATTTTTTTATTTTTTATTTCAGAATAACTTCAAATAATTATCCTTATTTTTTTTAAATCAATAAATCATGAATCTTATCTCATACTTTATTAGCCAGTGTGGAATAATTTTCAGTATTATATTTGATCTCATTCATGCTTTCAGAAAAGTTTTCTGTTGCTCTTATTTTGGTTGTTCTTCTTACGATGGTTCTAGAAGGTTGAAAAAATTTATTTTTTTTAGTACATCTTTACTGGTTTTTTTAGTAACTCTTAGTCTCTTTCCTAATGAGGCTTTCGGTCAAAAAAGAATTTATGCTACTAAAGATGATCTTGGTGACGGGCTTTATTTTGGTTGTAACACCAGTATTGAAGGTTTTTGTCCCAATTTTCAACTTGATGTAGGTTTAGCTTCTGATGGTCTTTTAGATACATATGGGGAGGCTGAATTTGGTGAAGAGGATCAATCTTTTTTTGGGGTATATTTTTTTGAAATTATAGATGATGGAGTTGGAAATTTTTTTTATCGACCCTTGGTTGAAAAAAAAATTGGAATCAAATTAGGATTTGATAACGATATTTTTGGAATCAATGAGTTGAATTCGTTTGTTCAAAGCATAAGTGTCTATGCTACTGATGAAATTGGAGAATATCTTTTAGATGATAGTGGTAATCCAATTAAGCTTGAATTTGATCCAGACTTGATTATTTCAAATCTTAAATTGGGTGTTTCAACTTTTGAAATTGTAACAGAGCAGATAAATACAGAATTCTATGGAATTAGAATGGATGTAGATAATACAAATGGTGATTTGAATGATTTACCCTTTTTAGTATATGAATTTTATGTTTTAGGTTCTACCTGTGATACTTACCTGGACTATTTATATACCAATTCTTTAAATAATGGAGGTGGTGTTTCTGGTACTAATGGAGGTGTATTGGATTTAAAGCCATGTTTGGTTTCAAATTGCCCGGGTGAGTTAGACGTTTCTTTTTTATTCGACTCCTTCTCCATTCCTGGTGATTTTGTGTCTATTATTTTTGAATTTGGATCAGATGTGACACTTTCTTCCATTGATGATATTTTAAAAATCCAACCTTTTTCGGATAATGAGCCTTTAGGTAATTCTTATTTGGATCTTGAAAATGTGAATTCGTCATTAATTAAGAATGGATCTAATTATTCCCTTAAATTTCCTATTTCAGTCGCTTTTAATCGCATAAAGATAGCCATTATTCAGGATGTTAAAATTAAAGACCTTCGTAGGGAATCTGGTGGGGGTACTTTAGATGTTTCTTTTCAAGCGCTTGAAAGAATAGAAAATAATGAGTTTTGGTTTCCTGCAGGAGGACCAATCACTTTAAGTCCGGAAATAATTGGATATAATGGGGATGTTGATTTTGAATGGGATTTGGATCCGGCATTTAATTCAAGTAATTCTTCAATGGATGGTAATGTCTTAACTATCTTTCCTTCTGATGGGTGTGCACCTTGTGATTATGTTTTTTTTGTAAGTGCTATTGATCCTGTTACTGGCTGTAAGTTAACTAAAGAGATTAATTTTAAAGCATTAAATATTAGAATTTTAACTAATATTGATTTTACATTAACTGGGAAGTTACAAACGAACAAAACTATACTTATTAACTGGGATTTAAAAAATAATTCTTATTTTAGATTTAATAAGCTTAGTCTTGAAAGAGCAGGTGATGATTTGATTTTTTCTTCTATTTTTAATGATTTAAGTTTAAATGAATCAAATATTAAGTCATTTATTGATTTATCACCGAAAATAGGCAATAATTTTTATCGACTTGTTGTTGATCATCCCACAATTCCTATTCAAGTTTATTCTCAAGTTGTTAATGTGATTAATTACAAGGATGAAAGTAAGGACGAGTATTTGCTTTATCCTAATCCATTTGTTGATAAACTGTTTTTTAAGACTAACCAATTGGATTTAAAGTCTGCCTATTTTTTTATTCACTCTCTGGATGGTGTTTTATCTAAAGAATTAGACAAGGAGGGCGAGGTTTATCAAAGTGGTGTAGTAGAATTCAATCTGGAATTTTTGCCTAATGGATTTTATATTTTTACAATTAAAGCTCCTGATTTTTCCCGTTCTTATCGGATTCTTAAGAAATAATTTGTTTGAATATTATCTCATTTCGGGTTTGGGGTGCCCATTTTTTACTTTTAATAGATGAATATAAAACGAATTAATTTTACTATTTGGATGTTTTTTATTTTTATTGAATGATTAGATTTTTCAAAACATATCAAATAAGTTCATTTTATTTTTTTTGGTATAAATTGGTTTGTTTTTTGATTATTTGGCTAGGCTCAAATTACTTAACTTTATGTTCAATTGGTCCAGTTTAAATAAGCTTATTGGTTTTGTTTTTATTTTCTGTTCCTCTTCTTCTTTTTTGTTTTCTCAAACTACCGTTTCTCCTATTTTCTTTTATCCCTCCTATGGTTATCCGGGAAGTTCTTTAAAATTATTTGGTTCCGGTTTGACACTTGATATGGAAGTTAGAATTGGAGATAGCGCTCCCTGTCAAATTAGTAATGTTACTTCAGATCAAACTACTTTGACTATCACCTTGCCCAATGATTTTGGTACTGATAAAGTTAAAGTGTATTCAAATGGCATTTTAATCTTTGAATCTCTTGGTGATTTAGCGGCTTTGTCCGGCCCACCCTTTGTTTCTAGCCCTGTAGAGGATCCCTCCAATCCTTATGTGGAAATACATTATGGAGATCCTTATTCTTATACAGTTATTACTGATTTTCTTGGGAATCTTGAGCCGAACCTTTCACCTCAAATTATTCCTTCATGGTTAAATTTCTACACTAATATTGAACGCGTAGTAAATGGGCAAACTATTAAATATAAAAATTATAATCCCGTATCTTTTGGAGATTTTGGAAATAACCTTATCGGAGGAGTTGCTGAGGATCCTTTTGGTAATGTCTATGTTAGTAATTCAACAGGTAGCGAGATTTTCAAGGTGAATTATCATACGGGAGACACCTTTTTGTGGAGAACAGGTCTTATTCCTCCTAGTGGTAGTAGTATTTATTCTCTCTATGTTTCTGAGAATTTTTTATTTATTCCTAGACAAAGTGCTGGTTCTGGATCCGTTACTAGGATTGAATTATCGGATCCGAATAAAACCCTAAATCCATTTGTTAATATTTCAGGAGGAATCTATTCTATTTTTCAATATGCTGGACGCTATTATATGCCAAATTATGGGTCAGGAAGAGTAATTGTCCGTCAAGGAACGACTTCTAGTGTTTTTTTGTCTGGATTGGCTTTAAATGGACCTACAAGTGTTTCAATAGATGAAAACTCCTCGACTTTTTTTTTAGGTACCGGTCAGCGAGGTGGAATAAATTCTTTTGATTTGAAAAACACATCTATCCCTTCTAATAGAATTTATTTTTCTTCTTTTTCAGATAAGTGGGTAGAGGGTTTAAATAGAAATAGCAGAGGAGATTTTTTTATCGCCCAGCGTAATGGGGGTTTGGTAAGATTTAAATCTTCTGACAATACGGTTATTCAGATCAGTGATACCGATACCGAAAATGTGCGAAGTATCTCCAACTCTGGAAGGGGGAGTGTAATCTATTCTAATTTTGAAACTAATAAACTTTTTAAGCTTCAGAATTGGGGTCTATTGGAAGGGACTCCTCAAAAGTCAGATCTGGGGATTCATCGGGTATTGCTCAAATCCAGTAGTGATGCAGGAGTAGAATACCAAGAGTTTTTTATTCGAGTTGTGGACCGAATTCCACCTGAATTGATTCAAGTTAGTCCTGCGCATCAGAGTATCCATGTTCCTGTTGGTACCTCGCTTAAATTAACTTTTGACGAAGAAATACAGCTTGGTACTGGGGGAAGATTAGCAATCTATTCTGGGACTTCTCCGGATCCTATACAAATTTTTGATCTATCCAATACAGAAGATCGCTCCAATCTTTCTATTTCTTCTGATCTAATTTCATTGAATGTTACTCTTAAGGAGAATCTCCCTTATGATGCTAAAATAACCGTTGCGGTGATTAATGATGAAAATGGAAATTTTATTGAGGATTTAAGTAACAATGCATTTCGGGGTTTTAGCTTTGAGTCTGAGTATTGGTATTTTCAAACTCAAAGACAACTTATTATAACTGCGAATAGTGATACAAAAACCTACGATGGTTCGACTCTCACTAATCCCGGCTATTCTCTTTCATCTGGTGTTTTATTTGATGGAGAAAGTTTGGTTTCTGTTACGGTAACCGGCAGCCAGACGGTTGTAGGCGAAAGTGCGAACGTGGCGAGTGTAGCGGTGATCAAAGACTCCTCGAATAACGATGTGACGTCCAACTACCAGATCAGCTATGTTGCCGGAACGCTCGAAGTAACAACAAGAGCAATCGAGATCACGGCAGCCAGCGATGAGAAAGTGTATGACGGCACGGCGCTTACTGACTCCGGCTCGGAAATCACCACCGGAAGCTTGGTCGCAGGCCATACGTATACCGCAACGGTAACCGGCAGCCAGACGGTTGTAGGCGAAAGTGCGAACGTGGCGAGTGTAGCGGTGATCAAAGACTCCTCGAATAACGATGTGACGTCCAACTACCAGATCAGCTATGTTGCCGGAACGCTCGAAG
>NZ_JBHSKS010000028.1:0-1464 GCF_042657405.1 Algoriphagus aquatilis | reverse complement strand
CCGCAACGGTAACCGGCAGCCAGACGGTTGTAGGCGAAAGTGCGAACGTGGCGAGTGTAGCGGTGATCAAAGACTCCTCGAATAACGATGTGACGTCCAACTACCAGATCAGCTATGTTGCCGGAACGTTGAAGGTGACCGCTCTAGGGATCGAGATCACGGCAGTCAGCGATTTTAATAAAGTTAATAATACATTAGGTACTAACGTCTCGGTGAGTGGCAATGTCCTTGACAATGACTTCAATACCGGAGGCGAGGATATCGAGTTGACAGCTACCCTGCTGACGGATCCTAAGGATATTCCGGGTACGCTGGTCCTTAATGCAGACGGTAGTTATACCTTCACTCCGGCTCCTGGTTTCAGCGGTTTGGTGGCTGTGTTGTATAAGGCATGCGGAGGCGATCCGTTTGAGAGCTGTGCTACGGCAACCTTGTTTATCGATGTTCAAAAACTGGTGATTCCACAGCCTGATTTCAATGCTACGTATTTGGGTATTCCATTGACAGGTACTGTATTCACCAACGATGATGTACCTGCGGGTTCTACGTATGGCACACCAAAAGCGGATGACAAGAATCCGACTGGTGCTACTTTGGTGATGAATCCTGATGGTACCTACACCTTCGATGCTACCAAGCCTGGGGTATATAACTATACCATACCGGTTTGTGCACCGGATGGAAGTTGTGTTTCGACCACGTTGACGATTACAGTAAAAGAGCGAGGAGAGCCATCTGCTCCTATATTGAATACAGATTTAGGTACTGCAAAAGCAGGACAGCCTATAGTGCTTAATACACTGGCAAACGATGCTCCGGGAAGACCTAGTGTAACGCTTGATCCTGCTACTGTAAAAATTGTAGAACAGCCTAAAAACGGTACGGTAACTGTTGATCCGGCTACCGGAAAAATCACCTACACGCCAAATCCTGGATTTGTCGGAAAGGATACTTATACCTATACCGTGTGCGATTCCGGTAGTCCAGCCTTGTGCGCTACAGCTATTCAAGAAATTACAGTCGTGGCAAAAGATATCACCAATGGGGTTTTTGCTGCTGATGATTTCGCCACTGGACCTGCAAATTCAACCCTGACTGGAAACGTATTGTTGAATGATGGAGATTTGGCCGGCGGAAAATTAACGGTGACTCCTCAGGAGAAGGAAACCGCTCAGGGTGTCTTCAAGCTGAATGCTAACGGTACCTTCACCTTTGTTCCGAAGCCTGGATTTATTGGTCCGGTACAGTTTACCTATCAGGTGTGCACAGAAGGAGAATCTCCGATCTGTACGACAGCGACGCTGTACCTGCTGGTAGCTCCAAATGATATTTTGGCAGTGATGGACAACTTCCAAGCTAATGAGATCAACGGTCTGTTGGGTGGAGTTGCAGGCAATGTGCTGACCAACGACCTGATCAACGGTAAGCCGGTGAAACCATCCGAGGTTAAGATTAAAGTGGTCA
>NZ_JBHSKS010000027.1:0-13194 GCF_042657405.1 Algoriphagus aquatilis | reverse complement strand
CCGCTTTTTTTGAAGTTTTCATGAAACAAAAAAACCTTATTGAAACCGCTTTCAATAAGGTCTTAATATTTAATTCAATATCAGATAGTTAGAGGGTGTTTCACCAACTATTTTTGACCATTAGATCAAAAGGATTAAACAACAAAAGCCCCGAATCTTCGAAATTCGGGGCTTTTTGATGTTAAAGGGGGAATTTTAGGAATTACATTTTCTCAATCACGATCGCTGAAGCACCGCCACCGCCGTTGCAGATGCCAGCCACGCCGATCTCACCGGATTTTTTGTGAAGTACTGAGGTGAGGGTGGTAATGATTCTGGCACCGGAAGCACCCAGTGGATGACCTAAGGAAACTGCCCCTCCAAATACGTTGAGTCGATCATTGTCCAAATGCAATTCTCGCTGATTGGCAATTGCCACCGCTGCAAAAGCTTCGTTGATTTCGTAGTAAGAAACCTCTTCAGCAGATATCCCTGCATGCTTTAGAGCTTTTGGAATGGCCAAAGCAGGTGCCGTGGTGAACCAAAGCGGATCGGTGGCGGCGTCTGCAAAGCCTCTGATTTTAGCCAAAGGCTTCAAACCAAGTTCCTCAGCTTTTTCTTTGCTTACCAAGACCAAAGCCGAAGCTCCGTCATTCATGGTGGACGCATTGGCAGCTGTAACCGTTCCATTTTTGTCGAAAACCGGCTTGAGGGAAGGGATTTTGTCAAACATCACGTTTCGGAATTCTTCGTCTTCTTCCATTAGGATAGTTTCCCCTTTTCTTCCAAGCATTTCCACCGGTACTATTTCATCCTTAAACATACCTGCTTCCCAAGCTGCCGCAGATCTTTGGTAAGATTGGATGGCATAGGCATCTTGCTGCTCACGGGTGATGTTCATTTCTTTGGCGGTATTTTCCGCACAGTTGCCCATTGGGAACTTATAGTACACTTCGAAAAGTCCGTCCTTTACCAATCCATCGACCAGTTCAGCATTGCCATATTTATATCCAAATCTTGCTTTCGGGACATAATAGGGCACATTGGACATACTTTCCATGCCACCAGCCACTACCACCTCATTGATTCCTAGCATGATGGATTGGGCGGCAAGCATGACAGCTTTCATTCCGGAGGCGCATACCTTATTGACCGTGGTGCAGGGCACATTATAGCCGACTCCGGCTCCGATGGCTGCCTGACGTGCAGGTGCCTGACCGAGATTAGCTGAGATTACATTGCCCATAAACACTTCATTGACTGCTTCTGAGGCAACGCCAGATTTGGCCAATGCACCTTTGATGGCGATGCTTCCAAGTTCGATGGCTGTCATGCCAGCTAATTTTCCGCCAAAACTTCCGAGTGGTGTCCTCACCGCGGAGACGATGTATACTTCTTTGATCATGTTAGTATTTGGGTTTAGTTTAAAGATAAAAGACCGAAGACCGAAGACGGAAGTAACCTCGGTCTACCGTCTTCGGTCTTCCAGCTTATTACCAATCCGGCAATCCCTTTTTAGGTCTTTGGGTTGGTTTTTTCTTATTTTCTTGAATGTATCTAAGCTCTGCGGAATTCATGGATTCCAGAATTTGAGCAGCCTGTTCTGGAGTGAGGTTCATGGACTTCAGCTTTTCACGCATCTCTTCGAGCTTTTTCTGTCGGTCGGCTAAGTTAGCGTCCATTTGATCGTTGGCGTTTTGGCCGGCTTCCTCACTTTTTTGGGATGGATTTTCACCTTTTTGACCTTCCTTGGCTTTGTCCTCGTTGGTTTGCTCTCCGTCTTTTTGATCAGACTTGGACTCTCCCTGCTCTCCTTCGCTTTTTTGATCCTGATTTTGCTGGTTTTGCTGCTGCTGATCCTGAGGATTTTGCTGTTGTTCTTGCTCTTGTTCTTTTTCCAGCTTTTCCTTGAGAGCTTTCAGTTTGGCGTCATTGGGAAATTTACCCAAGCCATCATTTACCTCTTTCAGTGCTTGTTCTTTTTCAGTCTTCACATAAGACCTTGCGGCACGATTAAAGTAATCACCCGCGCTTTGCGCCATTCCTTCCAGAGCAACCAAAAGGAAAAAAGCGAAAAGAAGACCAGTCAATTTAATTTTCATCGATTTCTACAACTTCTTTTAGGGTGGTCATAAAATCCTGGTAAGCTGCCACAGTAGAATCCTGTGCCAAGGCATCTTCCAGCAGATTCAACGCGTTTTTAAAACGGAATTGTTCTACCAAACGGTCAGCTTCTGCTTTTTTTCTTTTTGCAAACTCCGAAGGCTCGGGCTTGTTCTGTTCCTGTTGCTTGCGTTCTTCGTCCCTTTTCAGCCATCTGGCCAACAGCTCGTAATTGTATCTAGCCTGTTCGTTGAGCGGATCTTGAATGAGGGCAGATTGAAATTTACTCAAAGCTGTTTGGTACTCCTTCTTGTTCCCCAAAATAACTCCGGCCTGATTGTATGCGAAAGAAGCTAAGACTTTATCCGGATTTTGGGTTGCCAGATCATAAAAGGTCAAGGCCTCGTCCACCTGAGTGGCATAATGATGACTTAGTCCCAAGTCAAAATCCAAAGCAAATGAACTGTACTGAAATTCATCCACAAGTAACTGGTGATCCTTTACAGCGTCTTCATAACGGGCTTCTGCGTAGCTTTTCTCTGCCTTTTCGATGGCTTCATTCAAGCGGCTTACCCTTGTCCAAGAAGATGGGATCAATAGTAGCGTCGCGACGATTACCTTACTCCAGCTCATCAGAGTTTGATGGTTTTGATGGGAAGAATCATGTCCAAGAGGGCCAGGCCCAAGGCTGCCAAGAGGAAGTAGAAGTATTTGTTAGAACTTGCTTCTACTATTCGGGTATTGGAGACGCCGCCTTCCAGATTCTCAATGGCGGAAATTAAGCCTCCCATTTCTTGGGTTTGGTCGGATATCTCAAAATACTGGCCGCCGGTCTCATTGGCAATGTATTGGAGAGGGTCCCGGTTGAGTTTGGTCAAGGCAGGCTTGCCGGTCTGAGGATCGAGAACCATTCCATTTCCTCTAGGCATTTGGCCTCCTTCATCCGTACCGATACCTATGGAAAAGACCTTGATTCCATTTTCTATCAGGTCGCCTGCGATACCGTCGAGATCATCTCCAAAATGTTCCCCATCCGAAATCAAGACGACAGATCTTGACTTCAGTTCTTGGCTTTGATCATTCTGAAATCGTTCCAAAGCCATCTTCAAAGGCGTGTTCAGATCAGTTCCTAGGTTGGGAACCAATCCGATATTGAGGCCATCGATATACAAGTTGGCCACCGCCTGATCGTAGGTGAGTGGCAACTGAAGAAAGGCTTCTGTGGAAAAAATGATCAATCCGATACGGTCTGAAGGAAAGGATTTGAGCAATTCTTTGAGTTCAAATTGAATCCTCCTTAGGCGGTTTGGGGCTATGTCTGTGGCCATCATGGACTGAGAAAGGTCGATAGCGATAAAGATGTCTTTGCCTTCTTCTTTTACTTCTTTGTATGAATTGCCGATAGATGGGCCTGCAAAAGCGATCAGAAACAGGATAAAATAGCTTGTTCTGACAATCAGTTTGGTAAACAGGCGTTGCTTCTCCACCTTCAGCTTGCGGTTGATAGCCCAGAAGCGTGTGATGTAAAGCAGGTAAAGCAGGATGAAAATTCCTGCAAACAGAAGGGTAAGTTTGAGGTCAGGGTATGCCCAAATCATGGCCTGAAATTAAGAATTAAACCTAACTTTGAAAGCCTAAAACCTGCGAATGGACGCGATTGATCCAAAAGATAAAACATATTAACAAACATTAATTTTTCTAATGCGTTCGCCTTCTGTACCCTTCAAAAGCTTAATCTGATGTCCTTTTGCCGAATTCTGAGTGTCTTGCTTTTCCTATCTCTTGGCAATCAGGGCTTTTCTCAAATCAAAAGCAAAGTCACCGGGCAGGTACTGGATGTTGTGAAATCCGAACCACTGGTTGGCGCGAATGTCTATTGGGAAGGTCAGGTGTCCACAGGCACTATTACAGATATAGATGGGAATTTTACGTTGGAAGCGATGACATTTCCTTCTAAGTTGGTCATTTCGTACCTAGGATACGAAAAATCCATCCGTGTAATCCAGGCCAAAGAGGCTGAAAAGCCGATCAAATTTTACCTAAAACCCGAAGAACTTTCTCTTCAGGAAGTCATCATTCAGGAAAGAAGACCTGATGAGCAAGTGAAAAATCTGGAGATCGGTAAAGCCTCAGTGCCTATCGAAACCATCAAAAATATTCCGGCGCTTTTTGGAGAAGTTGACCTTTTCAGAAGCCTTCAGCTTTTGCCGGGAGTACAGACTGCAGGGGAGGGGACTACAGGTCTTTTCGTTCGAGGAGGCTCTGCTGATCAAAACTTGGTGCAACTTGACGGAGCACCTGTCTACAATGCTTCCCACTTTTTTGGGGTTTTTTCAGTATTTAATCCTGATGCCTTGAAAAAGGTGGACTTATACAAAGGAAATATGCCGTCTCAATTTGGCGGTCGTGCCTCTTCCTTGATTGATGTCAGTCTAAGGGAAGGAGGAAAAGACCAAATCCACGGAGAAGGCGGCATTGGGACTATTTCATCAAGGCTTTCGATAGATGGGCCTCTTTTCGGAAAAAACTCAAGTTTTATACTCAGCGCCAGAAGAACCTATGCGGATGTGTTTTTGAAATTATCTTCCGACCCAAATTTGAATAATAACAAATTGAACTTCTACGATTTGAGCGGGAAGTTTTCTTTTGTAATAGGGGAAAAAGACAAACTATCGATTAGCACCTACCAAGGAAGTGATTTATTAGGACTGGATAACCAGTTTGCCCTAGGATGGAGCAATTGGGTAAGTGCTGTCAATTGGAATCGGGTTTCAAGCGAAAGCTCATTTTTTGACATGCAAGCTTATCACTCGAGGTACAGTTACAAAGTGGATTTTGAAGATCGGGACAATGGATTTGAATGGACCAATTCCCTTTCAGAGTCAGGAGTTAAGGCTGCTTGGACAAAGGTTATAAAAGAGCCAACCACGGTAAATTGGGGTGTACATAGTCAAGTATATCACTTTGCTCCCACGGACTTGATTCCTGCACCGGATAGCCCGATCAGCCCGATCAATACCAGATCTGTCCAAGGGATTCTGAATAATCTTTTCGTAGGACTTGCACACGATTTCTCTCCAAAGGTGAGTACGGAGGCAGGACTTAGATGGGGGCTTTTCAATCAGCTGGGCTCGGGTATGCAGTATTTTTATCCGAATGATTTGCCTGAACCAAATCAAGACCCGACTGATTCGCTCGCATTTGGTAATTTAGAATCGATGAAATTCTACCAGGGACTTGAGCCAAGAATTGCTTTTCGATACCTGATTAATCCTGAGTTCTCAGTCAAACTAGCTTATAATCGTAATTTTCAGTACGTGCAGATCGCTTCCAACAGTTCGGCGGGTCTTCCCATCGATCGATGGATTTTGGCAGGAAACTATACCCCTCCCATCCGAAGTGATCAGGTTTCCTTAGGCTTATTCAAAAATTTTCAATCCAATAGGTGGGAAGTCTCTCTGGAGGGATACTACAAGGATTTGGACAATGTGATTGATTTGAGAAATGGCGCTCAGGTGTTGTTTACAGATAGGGTCGAGACAGAGCTTCTCACGGGTAGAGGATGGGCATATGGACTTGAGTTTTTACTTCGAAAAAATACTGGGAAAACAACCGGGTGGCTAGCCTACACTTGGTCAAGGGCTTGGAGACAAATCGATGGAATCAGCAGAAATCAACCTTATAACCCGCGTTTTGATCGTCCTCATGATGTGACGTTGGTGCTGAACCATGAGTTTTCACCTAGCTGGACAGCAGGCCTTACTATGGTCTACACCACCGGACAGGCTGTTTCTTTTCCAGTCGGTTCCTACGTGGTGGACAATCAGACAGTTCCCTTGTATTCCGATTTTAGAAATCAGAACAGATTCCCTGCCTACCATCGAATGGATGCTTCCGTCACCTGGAAAAATGCAGATAAGGGCAGGAAATGGAGGGGAAGTTGGAATTTTGGGGTTTATAATCTTTATGGAAGGAAAAATCCTTTTGCCTATGAGTTTCGCACCATATTCAATGATGATATCAATTTTTCCCTTTCCGATGGTGAAATTTTTTCCGCCAGACCTGGAGTGGTCATGACTTATTTGTTCACGTTTTTACCTTCACTCACTTATAATTTTCAATTTTGATGAGAACGATCTGGGTGCTTTTGCTGAGTAGTCTTTTCCTTTTTTCTTGTCAAGAGGAAGTGTTTTTGCCTCTTGATCAGAACGAAGAAGGCACACCTGTGATTGAAGCCATGTGGACAGATCAGGGGATTTACAATGAGGTAAAAATTTCCCTTTCCAATAATTATTATGACTCTGCCGAATATGTAGCTATAAGCGACGCACAAGTTTATATCAAAGTGGAACGAACGGGGAGAATCATTCCTTTCAGGTATGTAGACGGAACCAAAACCTATCGTGCAAATAACCCTTCCGAGCGAGCTAGAGTAGGTGAGCGATATCAGCTGAATGTCAATTGGCGAGGGAAAGTGTTTCAATCTGCGGGCACCATGCTCGAAGCGCCTATCGTGGATAGTGTGACTTGGAAATTTGAAGAAAAGCGACTTTTTCGCGAGGAAGGCTACTACATCAAAGTCTATGGGAAGATTCCATTTACTGAAAATAACAATTACCGAATTCGAGTAATTGAAAACGATACACTCAAGAATCAACGGGATGACTATTTGTTGTTCGATGACACCTTTGGTCTTCGGTTTTTTGAAGAGGGCCTTGAATTAGGCTATGCTTTTCAGGAAAAGGATGAAGTCAGACTAGAGCTGTACCGACTCAATAAAGATGCTTACGATTACCTAAACCAGTTGGTCAATTTGCTTTTCAATGATGGGGGCCTTTTTAGTCCTCCACCACAGAATCCACAATCCAATATCAAAGTAGTCAGTGGTGATTCTGAAGTCTTGGGCTATTTTGTTGTCAGTCCAGTGCTGACAAGATCCGTATTAATACAGGCCAAGTATGATTGATAAACTCAAAAAGAATTTTTGTACAGCCTTTTTTTAGAAAAATATCCATCGTAACATTGCGATTTAATTATGGGTGTTACCAAATCAGATCTATTCACTGCTGAGCAAAATCAATTAGCTCTCCTTGCCAAAGCCTTTGCGCATCCGGCCAGAATTGCCATTTTACAATATTTGGCAAAGACCAAATCTTGTGTAAACGGTACTTTGGTCCAAGAACTTGGCTTGGCACAGGCAACCATTTCCCAGCATTTGAGGGAATTGAAAGATATGGGCTTGATCAAAGGCTCTATCGAGGGGGTGTCCATCAATTACTGTCTGAATGTAGAAAAGTGGGAACTGGTTCAGTCCTTATTTAATGGCCTGTTTGATCAGTTGACCGATTCTTGCTCTTCTGGAGATTGCTGTTAAAAAAATTTATATCTATCAATCGTAATATTGCAATAATAAAATCACTATGAAACTCTCAGAAATCAAATCCCAACTACCAAACCTAGGTCAATTGACCTTTTTGCTGCCTGATGGAACTTCCGTTCCTGCACACTTCCATATCACGGAAGTAGGGCAAGTACAGAAAAAATTCATCGATTGTGGTGGCACAGTTCGAGATGAAAAATCCATCAATTTTCAGCTTTGGGAGGATGGAGATTATGATCATCGCTTAGGTGCAAAAAAACTGTTGGATATCATCGAGCTTTCAGAGCGGGTGTTGGGCTTAGAGGATTTAGAAGTGGAGGTAGAATACCAAGGAGATACAATTGGTAAATATGGACTCGACTTTAATGGAGAAGCCTTTGTATTAACCAAGAAAATGACGGATTGCCTTGCCAAGGATAAATGTGAGATTCCTGCAGAGAAGCCAAAATTACGCCTTTCCAGTATGCAAACTGCTTCAGCCGGTTGCTGTACCCCAAACTCAGGTTGCTGCTAAATCTTGACCAAAACCAAAATGAAAAATTCTTTTTATCCCGACCTCCAAAAGACCATTGAAAGTCTCCCAATAAATAGGATACCATCTGAACGAATGCCTGTCATTGAGTCAATGGTTGAATATATTCTTCGGAAGATTCGGGCCGGAGAGGAGGTTCGGCTCAACTTTATCTGTACGCATAATAGCCGAAGAAGCCAGTTTTCGCAGATTTGGGGACAGACAGCTGCGGATTATTTTGGAGTTGAGGCATTTTGCTATTCCGGTGGAGTTGAGGTGACAGCATTCAATGAGCGTGCGGTGGCAGCCATTCGAAGAGATGGGTTTAAAGTGGTGCAAAAAGGGGAGACAAATCCCGTTTACTTTGTTTTTCATGGCCCTGATTCGGAGCCGATTACGACATTTTCCAAAGTCTATGATGATGCCATCAATGCACAAAAGGGATTTGCTGCAGTGATGACTTGCGATCATGCAGATGAGAATTGCCCATTTATACCTGGCGCTGAGGTGAGAATTCCACTTAGGTTTGAAGATCCTAAGGCTTTTGATGGGACTGATTTAGAGGAGAAAATGTATTCCGAACGTTCACATCAGATTGGTGCAGAGTTGTTTGTGGTATTCCAAAAAGTTAAGGAGGGCCTATGAGCGGACCAAAAAGCCTGGGATTCTTGGATAGGAATTTGACCTGGTGGATTTTCCTTGCGATGGTGATAGGTGTGAGTTTAGGATACTTCATTCCATCCTTTTCTACCTGGGTCGACTCCATGAGTAGTGGAACGACCAATATTCCTATCGCCATTGGCCTCATCTTGATGATGTATCCGCCTTTAGCAAAGGTAGATTACAGGCTTCTGCCCCAAGTATTTAAAAACGTAAAGATTTTAAGTATTTCATTGATTCTAAATTGGATTGTTGGGCCATTGTTGATGTTTTTCTTGGCAATAATGTTCCTCAGAGATTACCCTGAATACATGGTTGGTCTAATATTGATCGGTTTGGCAAGATGTATAGCTATGGTCTTGGTGTGGAATGATTTGGCAGAGGGTAGTTCGGAATACGGAGCGGGGTTGGTTGCGCTAAACAGTATTTTCCAGGTGTTTGGATATAGCTTTTATGCCTGGCTGTTTATTACCAAACTTCCTCCTTTGTTAGGCTTCGAAGGAGCCATCATAGACATTTCTATTGGAACTATTGCGGAAAGTGTGGGCGTCTATTTGGGTATTCCCTTCCTTGCCGGACTTTTAAGCCGATTGATTATACCAAAGCTCAAAGGAGAATCTTGGTATCAGGAAGAGTATTTGCCCAAAATCGCCCCGATCACTCTTGTCTCATTGCTATTTACTATAGTAGTTATGTTTTCACTTAAAGGTGAGTTGATGGTTGAAATCCCCGGAGATGTTCTTCGAATTGCCCTGCCATTGCTTGTGTATTTCTTGGTCATGTTTGTAATGGGCTTTTTTTTCAGTAGAGCGATGGGAGCTCCATATGATCAAAATGCTGCAATTTCTTTTACCGCGGCAGGAAACAATTTTGAATTGGCAATTGCAGTGGCAATCGCTGTTTTTGGGTTGAGTTCGGGTCAGGCATTCGCAGGGGTGATTGGTCCTTTGGTAGAAGTTCCTGCATTGATTTTAATGGTCAGGTTTGCATTCTGGTTGAAGAAAAAATACTATACAAACTAGAATTTAAGAAGTTAAAACTTCCAGTATAAAAACCGGCTTATTGTTCCGGTTTTTTCATTTTTGAATTGCATCTGTTTCCTTTTTTTAAAATACTTCTTGCAATTGAAAAATCTAAATCATAGAATTACTAAATATTCGTAACAACAAGAAAAACCACTTAAAAGCTTTAGCATGGAAGAGTTAAATCAGCACGAAGAGGAAATCATGAGTTTGTTTTGGAAACAAGGCGAACTATTGATCCGAGACATTTTGGAGCAACTACCCGATCCAAAACCGCCCTACACTACCTTGGCATCCACTGTCCGCAACTTGGAGCGGAAGGGATACCTATCTCACCGTATGTACGGCACTGTAAACATTTACAAGCCGATCATCAGCCAAGAGGCATACAGCAAAAGAAGCATTAATCGTCTTGTGTCTACCTTCTTTGGAGGTTCCGTGGGCAGCTTCTTATCCTTCATGGTTAAAGAGAAAAATATCTCTGAGAAAGAAATCAGTGAATTGCAGGATTTGATTGATAAAATGGATAAACCTTCCAGCTAATGGATTTCTTACTTGTTTACCTACTTGAGGTTTCGGTTTGTCTTGGAGTAACTTTGTTGATTTACAGGGTGATTTTGAGCGAGCTGACTTTTTTCGCAGTGAATCGAGCAGTTTTGTTGCTGCTTTTGGCCTCGTCGTTTACTATTCCTTTACTCAGTTTTCAGGTTTTTGGGATAGGAGGAGCAGATGTGGTTCGGGAAATGACGCTTCCGGCATTTCAAGTAGGTGAACAAGAAACGTTAACTTCCGATCAAGTACCCCTATGGTCTAGGCTAGCAGTGGGTATTTACCTGCTAGGTGCGATTCTGATGGCGGCAAGGCTGGTTTTTGGGTTTATTCTCTCCCAAAGACTGATAGGTAAGGCTCAAAAAATCCGACATGGAAGTCACTTGATCGCTTTGCACCCTGAGTTTGTGCCGGCTTCATTTTTCAGATATATCTTGATGCCGAGTTTTGACCCGGAAGACGATGCCCAAAAGCAAATCATCCTTCACGAATCCATGCATGTGGCTTACAGGCATTCTTGGGATTTACTGTTGGTGAATATGGTCAAAGTGGTCTTTTGGTTTAATCCTTTGATTTACCTTTTTGAGAGATCCCTACGGGAGGTTCATGAATACCAAGCAGACCAAGGGGTGACTTCGTATTTTTCTCCTAAGGAATATGCCACGCTCTTGTTACGGTTGATAACTGCTAAGCATGGTTGGCAATTCATGAATAATTTCAATCAGTTTCAGACCAAAAAGAGGATTATTATGATGGCAAAAGGGAAGTCTTCTTCTGTCCAGAAGCTTCGAATTTTGGCTTTATTTCCTGTTTTTGGAATGCTGCTTTTTATTTTTTCCTGTGAAAAGGAAGAGCTACTGCCCAGTGTGGTTGAATTGGAAAAAGAGTTCCCCGCAATCCTTGAAGTTCCATTGACAGACGATCCTGCACCTGATGTACCAAAGGAAGAAGTTCAAAAGGTAAATCCTTTATTGATCATAGAAGACGCGGATGAAATATTTGATATAGTAGAACAACAGCCGAGCCCCGAAGGAGGTATGAGCGGCTGGAATACTTACTTGGCTAGGAATCTCAGGTATCCATTGGTTGCCAGACAGCGGGGGGTAGAAGGCACTGTGATTATTGTATTTGAAATTCATACCGATGGGTCTATTCACAATGTGGAAGTCCTTCGGGGAATAGGAGGAGGCGCTGATGAAGAAGCCGTCCGAGTGGTGTCCAATGCTCCAAGATGGGAGCCTGGTAGACAAAGAGGAAGGGCAGTAAAAACCCGAATGCGGTTGCCGATCCGATTCAAACTCGAAAAAGGGATTACTCCTCCAGAGAAAACCTCGATTTCAGAAGTTCCTGTCACCAGCAAAGGCCTGACGGATGCAGTTTCTGTAATTGGATATTTGTCAAATCAGTAGAAATTAAACGTGATATCCTGAATCACTTAACTAGTTGAGTCCATTCATTGAGTGATCGTTTCATATTTAACTCATCAGCTCATCTTATGAAAACTACCCAAGTAACCTCAAAATGGATCCTCTTTTGGATTCTCAACTTTGGATTTATCCAACTCGCCTATGCTCAAGGTTCTGCTCAATCGGTGAAAATAACCGGAATCGTAGTCGATGAGCAAGATGAAATTGTAAAAGGAGCTGCGATTTTGATCAAGCAGACCACCACAGGTACAGTGAGCGACCTCAAAGGTAACTTTTCGATCACGGTTCCTTCGCTGCCTATGACCTTGACGGTTTCTTTTGTCGGATTTGATACCGAAGAGGTTCAAGTAAAAAACACAGATGCTCCCCTCAAAATCCGTCTTAAAACAACAAAAAATCAACTTCCATCTCTATTCAAAGATGCACCGGCTTATCAGGTTCTTGACTCGGTAGAGGAAGTTCCCCAGCCTATTGGAGGAAGAGATGCTTGGCATAGTTTCGTGGCCAGAAACATTAAGTATTCTGCAAATGATCGCAAAGAAGGAATTCAAGGCATTGTAGTAGTCACTTTTCAAATCACGGAAGAAGGAAAGGTGAATGATGTGGAATTGCTCAGAGGAATCGGTGGCGAATCGGATCAAGAAGCATTGAGAGTTATTTCTGAGGCTCCAGATTGGATTCCAGCTAGACAAAATGGTCAACCTATAGCTGCCAGAATGCGGGTTCCGATTCTGTTTAGAATGGATTCAGATGAACCAAATGAACTCAAAAAAAGACTAAACGAACGAGCTATGTTAGATGAATATGGAAAGTATTTCGTAGTAGTCGGATATTCTTCCCCGTCTTCCACAGACTGATCTTGGCCTTTCAATTTCTCATTCCTATAGGAAGTCCAACGAATACGTATACCTCAATCGGTCACCTCTAAAATTCAACACAACTCTAACTATTGCATTTAAAATTCTTCAAAATGAAAACAAAACTTCTTTCATTACTGGGGCTTTCGATGATCATAAGCTTAGTGATTAGCCAAAAGTCCTTTTCTCAAACTACCCTGTCCCAGGTAGATGGTGTCTATCAGGCAGTGCCCGATATGCCAGTTCCTCCTGGAGGGATTGATGCTTGGATAAAGTATCTCACCGAAAATTTGACTTATCCAGCTACTGCCAAAGAAAAAGGAGTTGAAGGTTTGGTTGTACTTACCTTCGTTGTAAGAGAAGAAGGCAAGGTAGATTCTGTTGAAGTCCTCAGAGGAATCGGAGGGGGTTGCGATGAAGAAGCTGTAAGACTGGTAAAAAACAGTGGAATCTGGACTCCTGGAAAAATCGAAGGAAAAGCAGTTCCAGTCCGAATGAGATTACCGGTTCAATTCAAGCTTTGATCGACCATATCCCAGAATAGAAATGGCTGTCGAACCTCTGTTCGACAGCCATTTTCTCAAGTTTGGCTAATTTCTGGTATGAAACGCTGCTGCTAGTGTAGGATTATCTGATTTTTTGAGTGCTTGTAATTTTTTCTGGATGTTGACGAAGTCGGAGAAATTGATTTTTGAGGCGTCAGCCC
>NZ_JBHSKS010000026.1:0-14502 GCF_042657405.1 Algoriphagus aquatilis | reverse complement strand
CTTACCTGACCGAAGCGCATCTCCGGCCTGCTTGGCGAAAGCCTTGAAATCAAACTCTTCTTTGTCTTCTTTCATAGTCAAAATTTAATGGTTTAAATTTTGACACAGTTATTTGAACAGTCTCGTAAAAAATCACATAATCGGAACTTAACTTGTGATTTTCTTAGCAGTTCATCTCAAGCAAACATACCACTGAAGAATAACCCGGCATCAACTCCATTCACTTTCTCACCTCTTTCTTGATCCTAGCTACTTGCTACTTAAGTCTTGTGTCTACTGTCTATGGTCTTGTATCTCTTTCCTCACCAAGCCCTCCGTAATCTCATTCATCGCCTTGACCTTGTACTCAAAGTCTCCCTTGAGGGTAGCACGGTAGGCATTTAGGTTTTCGAGCAGGTCATCGATCTCCTCAGGCAGCACTTCTTCGAGCAATTGTCGGAGGCGCTTGGCAGTGGTAGGAGACTTTCCGTTGGTGGAAATGGCGATTTTCAGATTGCCTTTGGTCACAATACCTCCCAAGTAAAAATCACACAGTTCGGGGGTATCAGCAATATTCACTAGGAGGAAACGCTCCTTGGCCTCATCGCGGATTTGCCGGTTGACCGCCTTGTTATCTGTCGCTCCGATTACGAGGTGCTTTCCTCCCAAATACTTTTCGTGATACAGATCCTCAATCAAGGTTACAGTATCTGCCTTTGAAGCTACTTCCAAAAATTCAGGTCTAAACTCCCGAGACACCACGGTGACTTGAGCCAAAGGACTGGACTTGAGCAGGAATTCCAGCTTTTCCGTAGCCACAAAACCACCACCGACCAAGAGGACGTTGAGTTCATGGACTTTGAGAAAGATGGGGTAGAGATGGTTCATTTCAGATTTTAGACGTTAGACACAAGATGCAAGACTTTTTGAAATAGAATTTTTGAAATACAGTGGAAATACTATAGAGAAAGGCTCGACTTCGTCGAGCGAAATAATTAAATAACTGCTCTGCGTTATATCTCGCGACCGAAGGGAGCCTATTTCACCGAGCACCGCGAGGCATGTTTCAATGGTATTTCACCAAGGAAATTTTCTACCGCATTTCCATTTTCACCACTTCCCGATACACCTCCGCCAGTCTCATACTTTCTCTTACAACCTCACCGACAATAATGACCGCAGGGGCTTCCACCTGATTTTCTGCCGCCTTTTGCTCGATGTCGTGGATAAATCCTGCCGTGATTTTTTCTTCTCGGGTAGTTCCACTTTGAATGATTGCGATGGGAAGGTGTTCCTTTCCAGCCTTTCTGTAGGTTTCAGTGATTTCTCCCAATTTTTTGGTGCCCATTAAGATGACTACTGTGGCTGTGGACTGTGCCGCAAACGCCAAATCCCTTGAAAGTTCTCCTGCTGTGGTCGTCCCTGTTACTACCCAGAAGCTCTCTGAAATACCCCTTTTGGTCACTGG
Source organism: Algoriphagus aquatilis (assembly GCF_042657405.1). Taxonomy (NCBI): domain Bacteria; kingdom Pseudomonadati; phylum Bacteroidota; class Cytophagia; order Cytophagales; family Cyclobacteriaceae; genus Algoriphagus; species Algoriphagus aquatilis. The sequence continues at coordinate 13,055 of NZ_JBHSKS010000026.1, read as the reverse complement.
AATCCCGACATGGGCTGGGACTGCAATCGCCGAAGTGATCCCAGGCACCACTGCTGTAGGAATTCCAAAGGCCTCGATGTACTCGATTTCTTCTCCTCCCCTACCAAAAACAAAGGGGTCGCCACCTTTCAATCTGACCACGTGACCGTGCTTTCGGGCGAGCTCGACACAAAGCTGATTGGTGTCTTCCTGAGGAGTGCTGTGCTTGCCCACTCGTTTTCCCACAAATAGTTTCAATGCCGTGGCAGGAGCATGCTTGAGCAAAACCGGATCAATCAGTGCATCATAAAGCACCACATCAGCCGTATTGAGCGCCAGGATTCCTTTCAAAGTCATCAGTTCCGGATCTCCGGGACCTGCACCGACTAGGGTTACTTTTGGATTGACTGTCGTTCTCATGCCTCTACCTCCTCTTCCCGAAAGGTTTTCAGCAGGCTGTAGATCTCCATGGCTTGCTTGGCATAGGCCTTGGCAAACTCTTCGGATGGTTCGTGCTGATTGATCTGATAGACTTTGTCGGCAAAGGTGCCTTCCAACTGGATTTTGCCTGTCTCGACAAACTTCTCATCGAAAAGACTTACGATGCTCGCATAGCTATTGGTGCTGATGTCTTCGCTAAGCAAAAGCGCCTTGGCTGCATTGATCAAGCCGGCATAATGATGGTAAATGCTATCAGACCAGCGACCCTGCTCGAGGGCTTCCTGACCGTGATCGAGTTTTTCCAAAGCTTCCAAAAGCAAAGTCGCCACTAGGTCAATCACCACTCCGGCACATTCGCCAACTCCCACTGCCACTTCATAGGCATCCTGATGTCCCCAATCCACCGAATCTGCTTCGGTGACGGTAGCGGGATCACTCAATTCCTTGAGCAAGTCGTAGAAATACATCTGCCCTTGCCCATCGTAGTAGCTGAGGAAGTCTTTTCCACCTGCATTTTTCTCAAAATCATCCAGCAAAACACGCAGTGCCTGAGGCCCGCGACGGCTGGGAACTTTGGTTACTTTGTCGGCAAATCGACCGTTTCCATCGCCGAGATTTCCTCCACCCAACAGCACTTGAAGAGCGGGAATGACGGTTTTGCCCGCTTTCATAGACATGCCTTGGAAGCCGATATGGGCCATGTTGTGCTGTCCGCAGGCATTCATGCAGCCGGAAATCTTAATTACGAGGTCGCGGTTGCTGAGGTATTGAGGATACTCCTGCTCGATGACCTTTTCCAGCTCCTTGGCAATTCCCGTCGAGCTGGCAATGCCCAAGTTGCAGGTGTCTGTACCCGGGCAGGCGGTGATGTCCCCAAGGGAATTATAGCCTCGTAGAGCGAGGTTGATTTTTTTCAATTCCTGATAAAAGAACGGCACCAAGTCCTCCCGCACATCGCGGATCAAGATGTTTTGGCGAAGGGTAAATCGAATTTCTCCGGCAGCGTAGTGCTCCACCAAATCTGCCAAAGGCCGAGCCTGATCCAGGTAAAAATCCCCTAAAGGCACGCGAACCCCAATGGAAACGTACCCAGCCTGCTTTTGCGGCAGCACATTAGTCAGTTTCCAAAGCTCAAAGTCCAGCCCCAAGTCGGCTGGATTGACCTCCACAACCGGTGGATTGGGTAGCGTTTTTCCCTGCTCATAGTTTTCAAAATCAAGGGGAAAGCTCTTAAATGGAAGTGCTTTTTTTTCTTTTTCTACCAAGTCCAAAAAGGCCTCTAAACCGATCTCTTTGATCAAAAATTTCATCCGCGCTTTATTTCTCCTTGCCCGCTCCCCATGGCGGTCAAAGATTCGCAGCACCGCTTCGATAAACGGAATCAGCTGATCGGTCTCCAAAAATTCAGTGATCAAATCGGCATGTCTTGGCTGAGAGCCTAAACCACCGCCAAGCAGTACCTTGAAGCCTCTGACCTCGATTCCATCGATGATTTTGACTTTGGGGATAATACCCAAGTCGTGCATGTAGGCCAAACCTGTGTCCTCATCTGTGGAAGAAAAGGCCATCTTAAACTTGCGCCCCATCTCCTGACAAACTGGATTTCTCAAAAAATAACGGAAGGTCGCATCGGCATAAGGTGTCACATCAAAGGGTTCCTTTGGATCTATACCTGCGGTCTCCGAAGCGGTGACATTTCTTACCGTATTTCCGCAGGCCTCTCGAAGCGTGACATCGTCCTTTTCCAACTCTGCCCAAAGCTGAGGAGTCCTGTCCAAGCTTACGAAGTGAATTTGAATATCCTGACGGGTAGTGATGTGAAGTCGACCGATGGAGTACTCCTCCGAAACCTTGCAAATCCTTCTCAACTGTGCCGAAGTAGCCCTTCCATAGGGGAGCTTGATCCGTACCATTTGCACACCTTGTTGACGCTGTCCATAGACTCCACGGGCAAGTCGAAGGCTTCGGAATTTCTCTTCATCGATTTTACCCTCGCGGAAAAGGGCGATTTTTCGCTCCAATTCGATAATATCCCGCTCTACAATAGGGTTTTCCAGTTCGGTTCGAAAGCTTTGCATAGGTTTAATTTTTTCCCTATAGGGATAATAGGTTATAGATTATGAGAAAAAGCCAAGACCGAGGTCAGGGCTAGTTGTTTTTGGTTCGGCGTTCAGGGTTCGAAATTCAATATTCGACGTTCTGAATTTTTAAATATCGAATGGCGAACACTGAATAATGAACCTGCCTGCGGCAGGCAGGTAAAGAAGGCTTATGTCTAGCGTCTTGTGTCTAGCATCTATTCTCTTACTCAATAAACCCCACCGACACCGTATCAAAAGTCCCCTCATCGATCAGGATAAAGGCTCCGTTTGACTTGGAATGATGGTAGGAATCAAAGTGAATCGGCTTGCTGAGTCTAAGGTTTACCTTACCGATATCATTCAGTTTCAGCTGATCTGCCTCTTCGGTTCCTGAGAAATCCGTATGGATTTTTGCTTCAATCTGCTCCACTTTGGCCAATACCCGATTGATTCCATGCTGCAGGATATATTTCCCCCCGACTTTCAAGGCCTTGCTGTTTACTTGGCAAACGGCGGCTGAAATGGTCTTCTCGCTACTTGGAGCTTCTCCACTTTTCACGATCATATCGCCGCGACTGCAATCCACTTCGTCGGAAAGCGTGAGCACGATCGAAGAACCCGGAGCGGCACTTTCCAACTCCTGATCAAAGAAATGAATGCTCTTGATGGTGGATTCATTGCCTGAAGGCAACACGGTAACTCGATCACCAACTTGAAGAGAATTGCCGTAGAGCTTGCCGGAAAAGCCTCTGAAATCGTGGTAAGCCTCTGTTTTGGGGCGAATCACCAACTGTACCGGAAATCTCGCCGCGGCACTTTCCTGCAAATCCTCAGGCTCCAACACTTCCAAATGATCCAGTAAAGTATTCCCCACATACCAAGGCATGTGTTCTGACTTACGGGTCACATTTTCTCCCTTCAAAGCAGATAAAGGAATAAAAGTAATCTGCTCCTCAGTAAAGTCACTTTTGCCAACCAAGACATCAAAGTCTGCTTTGATTTTCAAAAACACATCTTCGCTATACTCCACCAGATCCATCTTATTGATCGCCACTACAACATGACTGATGCGGAGAAGATTGCTGATGAAAAAGTGGCGATAGGTCTGCTCGATCACTCCCTTGCGGGCGTCAATCAGGATGATGGCTACCTGCGAAGTAGAAGCTCCAGTCACCATGTTTCGCGTGTACTCCACATGACCGGGAGTATCTGCCACGATGAAGTTGGTTTTGTCGGTATTAAAATAAATATGAGCCACGTCAATGGTGATGCCCTGCTCACGCTCGGCCACCAAGCCATCGGTAGCCAGTGAAAAATCCAAGTAATCGTATCCCCGCTGCTTTGAGCTACGCTCGATCGCTTCGATCTTGTCTGTGGTCAGGGAATGCGTATCGTATAGCAAGCGTCCGATGAGCGTACTTTTGCCATCATCCACAGAACCTGCGGTAGCGATTTTGATGAGTTTTCTGCCTTGTATATCCATGTTTAATTTTTTTACACAATTGAAATACCGTGGAAATAAGTTGAAATAGGCCTCACTACGTTCGGCGAAATATTAGCATTCGGTTCAAGTAAGGTATTTCGTCCCGCTTGCGGGACCTATTTCTAGCGTATTTCCTAATTATTAAGATTGCTTCGGTCGTTCCTCCCTCGCAATGACGCCTAGAAGTATCCGACCTTCTTCCTCGTCTCCATCGCGGCTTCTGACCGCTTGTCGTCGATTCGGGCACCACGTTCAGAGATCGTGGATTCGCGGATTTCGGAGACCACATCATCTAATGACGTCGCTTCTGAAAGCACCGCTGCGGTACAGGTCATGTCTCCGACGGTTCGAAATCTGACCATTCGCTCCACCACTTCTTCGTGGGCTTCACGGAAGACGTGTTCATTAGCAGTCCAAATCATGCCATCTCGGAAAAACACCTCCCGCTTATGGGCAAAGTAAATGCTCGGAATGGCGATATTTTCAGTGCGGATATATTCCCAGACATCGAGCTCAGTCCAGTTGGAAATCGGGAAGACTCGGACGTTTTGACCCACGTGGATCTTACCATTGAGCATGTCAAAAAGCTCAGGGCGCTGGTTTTTTTCATCCCACTGTCCAAAATCATCGCGCACGGAAAACACTCGCTCTTTGGCTCGGGCTTTTTCTTCGTCCCGTCGAGCGCCTCCGATGCAAGCATCAAACTTGAACTCTTCGATGGCATCCAAAAGTGTAGTGGTCTGCAATGTATTTCTGCTGGCATAGCGACCGCGTTCTTCACGTACTTTTCCCTGATCGATGGAATCCTGCACGTTTCTCACGATCAGTTCCAGTCCCAATTCTTTGACCAGCCAATCCCTGAATTCAATGGTCTCTGGGAAATTGTGCCCGGTGTCCACATGGAGGAGAGGGAAAGGGATTTTGGCAGGGAAAAAGGCCTTTTGAGCCAGCCTCACCAAGGTAATCGAGTCTTTTCCCCCGGAAAAAAGCAGAACCGGACGCTCAAACTGCGCCGCTACTTCCCTCAGGATGTAGATGGATTCTGCCTCTTTGGGGTTAGGTATAAATAGGTTCATAGGAAATACGATTTTTATTTATGCGCTTGGCCGTCATTGCGAGGGGCCAAGCTGATACTTAATCCATTTTTAATTTTCTAGCGGCCCCGAAGCAATCTCAGCCACTATTTTCCTGATTTGGAGACTGCTTCGTCGTGCCTCCTCGCAGTGACGTCAACTCGAAGTCTTTGTGTCTAATGTCTTGTGTCTAAAATCTTGTGTCTTATTTGGCATGCAACCCACACTCCTTCTTCGAATCCTCCCACCACCATCTACCGGCCCGGGCATCTTCTCCAGGGAGAATAGCCCTGGTACATGGAGCACAGCCGATGCTGATAAATCCCTGATTGTGGAGTGGATTGTAGGGAATTTTCTGCTCTTCGATGTAGGAGATCATCTGATCAAAGGTCCAATCCAATAGCGGATTGTATTTAATGATCTGATTGGCCTCATCCCACTCGATCCGCTTCATCTCACTCCGGTTGGCACTTTGCTCGGCTCGCAGTCCGGTAACCCAAACGGCATTCCTTGCCAAAGCACGCTTCAAAGGCTCCACTTTTCGGACAAAGCAGCAGGATTTGCGGTTTTCGACTGATTCATAGAACCCATTGATTCCGATGTCTTCCACCAACTTTTCGACCGAAGCAGTCTCCGGATAGTAAACTTTTATTCGGGTTTTGTATTTGCTTTCAGTTCTAGACAGCAACTCTAAGGTCTCAGGAAATAATCTCCCCGTATCCAGAGAAAAAATCTGAATAGGTAAGTTTTGCGAAGCGATCAACTGAGTGATCACCTGATCTTCTTGACCTAGAGAGGTAGAAAACACGACTTTTCCAGGAAAAAGATCAGCAACCAGCTTGAGCCCTTCTTCAGCACTCAAACTTGCAAGCTGAGATTCAATATCGGACAAGTTCTGTAGCTGACTCATTTATTTTTTCTTTGGTTACATTTTCCCAAACCCGCTCATGAAAGTAATCAAGCAAGATTTTAGACTTGCCTTCTCCACGGAAGAGAAGCGCTTTTTACAAATAAATCTAAAATCATAGCTGTCTTTACGGCAAGGAAAAGCAAAAGTATATATTCCCTATGTTTTTTATAGGGTTTATGGATAAAAATTTTTATTCCCGCTCCAATATATCCTGCAAGGTTTTGTTTTCCAGTATTTTAAGCGTTTCATCCCGGACTTGAGCCATGACCCGATTGATGCCACAGTGGGACTCATCCTTGCACTCGGCGCAGGGTTCGTAGTAGTTGAGACTGACGCAGGGAAGCAGGGCAATAGGCCCGTCTAGGAGTCGAATCACTCGGGAAAGTGGGATGTCTTTGGGTTCTTTGATGAGGTAGTAGCCACCGCCTTTTCCCTTTTTGCTACCGAGGTAGCCGGCCTTTCGAAGCTCGAGGAGGATATTTTCGAGAAACTTATGCGAAATGCCATGTTCTTCGGCGATGTCCTGAATCAGGACGGTCTTGTTTTCCCGATGCTTACCGAGGTAAGTCAGGGCATGCAGGGCGTACTTGGTCTTTTTGGAAAGCATGATCAAAAATAGGCGAAAAATCGAAATAGCCTAGTACGGGAGTGGGGAAATAAAAATCCCCGACCAAGGCCAGGGATTAAAACTAAAAGAGGTTCCAAATAAGAATCAGCTGGAATTACACTTTAGAATCACCCAAAATTTTTGATCATAAAGAATCCTAATAAAACTATGCCAACCAAAATCGCTCCTAACTTCATTTTCAAATAATCCACCATCAAATTTTGCTTCTTATACAGAAAGAAAATAAGGATTTGAATTAGGAACCCAAAAGATAAAATTAACAATGAGATCAAAATTGATTTAAGGAAAAATCCAGCGTAAACAACACCGATTAGCAAGAATATGGAGAATTGTTCCCACTTTTTAATTGAATCCATACGCATTACTTTTCATATTTTTTACAAATATCATAGGATCTATTTGCGTCATCTATACAAGCAAGTTCTCCCAGATAAACAAATCCTCCACAGGCCAAAGCTCCCCAAAGTGTTGGAGTTAAAAGTCCACAACCTGCTGCACCTACCAAAGCTGCATCTTGACATGTTTGCAAAGAAGACGCTCTCTCATCCTCACATTGACCCTGCATCCTTAAATTTGGCGAAATTCCTGACCCATTTAAATTATTTCTAGATTCTAAAATTTCACTAACTAAAACCTCCAAGTCTTGAGTGCTGAAATTTGAAACTTCAGGATATTTGTTTCTTATTTCCTGTCCAATTGTTGCAAGCTCAAATAAGGAATTAAAAACAAAATCTGGATTTGAATAATTTGCTTGAATAAAACTTTTTAAATCTTCTATACTTTCAAATTGGTTAACTCTCGACGACTTAAATTCAGAAATATTTCCAATAAAAAAAGCTTTTGATTCTTGAGTTTTTACTAAAGCATCTTTAAATCCTTTGGAAAGTGGATCTTTAAGAACTCTAGACAATGTTGACTCATTAGTTACGTTGCGCTCTTCAATGAAATTACAAGAAATAGTAATTAAAAATGCAAGAGAGAGTAAAAGGTGTTTAATTTTCATTTTTTAAAGACTTTTTTAGGTTACAAATTGATTAAAAAGCTCGCCGCGCGTTGAACTTGAACTAAATATCCCCCCCCCCAATTCAAATTGTCAAGTAATCAACTAAAAGGAATTCATTGACAAACATAACTACTTGCTTTTCAATAGGAAAAACTTCTTTTTGGAAATCATAACTATTTTTTATCTATCTATAAATCAATTGATTCGTCCACTTTTTTATTATGAAATCTTGTATTCTTTCTAAACAAAAAAATCCCCAACCAAGGCCGGGGATTTGTAAAACCTTTGAGGTTTCGGAAACCTCGAAGGTTTGAATATTTACTTAAGTAAAGAAGACCTTCGAGTCTCGATAGCTATCTGGATTTGAGACCTCAAAGGTCACTCACATCAAATCAACTTCACACTTCGCTTCACAAAGGCAGTCAGGTCTTTGCCGGTTAGCAAGCCTTGAGAAAGCATTGCCAAATCAAATGCTTGCTTGGCCAGTTTCAACTGGGCCTCTTCCCCTTCCGCTTTGAGGATTTTGTCCACCACAGGATGGTTACCGTTGATGGCGACTTTGTAACTGTCAAATATTTTCTCAGTATTTATTAACCACCTGCTCCTCGGCAAATTCCTGAATCAAAACCGTCTTATGTTCCCGATTCTTACAGAGGGAGGTGCAGGCATGCAGCCGTAGTTGGTCTTTTGAGAAAGGCTTGGCTATAAATGCTAAATTTTGGGAATTAAACAAGTTTGGAGGAGAGAATAAAAGCACCACCTCAAATGGAAAAAAAAGGTGAATACAGGCTTACAAGTGTAGGGAACTCAATTAAATTCTATCTCAATCGAGTCAAAAAATATAGAATCTTCTTGACTTGCCTCTAAATTAAACTCAACAAGATCCTTGTTCCAATAGATTCTATTTTTTTTAAAAAAATAATAAATAAAGTCACCGCCATTATGAGGAATAGTCCCAATTTTCTTAAACTTGTTATTCAAAATCAAAACCTCCTTTTTTGTCTTTAACTTTCTTGCCAGAAAATTTTCTTCTGTAATCCCTTTCCTCGCTTCCCTTAAATAAATATCATTAATAGGATCGTAAATTAATTTACCATAAGAATCATTTATCCAAAAATAATAATTTGTTAATTTTGATTTGGATACAATCTTATTTTGAAAATCTGTTTCGATAAAATCAGACACCAAATTACTTTTAGCAAGGTAAGCCTTTGAGTAACCTTCAAAGTCTACAACATATAAAGAATCAGACAGTGGATAGCTAAATATAAATTTGTCTATTTTTGGATTATATACAAAGTCAAGCATTTTCAATTGGTAAGAAAAGTTTCCAGAAAAATAAATCGCAGGGCTTTGAATTTGGAGTTTTGTTACTAAGCCAGTTTCCAAATTTATTTTTGATATTTCATTTAATACTTTGATAGAGTCTGAAGACGAATAGGTAGATATTTTAGGCAAACTTTGTAAATAAATTGATTTATCTCGATATGCCATTGGGGAAGTTAAGTCAATAGATCCGAAACTATTTGAATCATTGCTTAAATTTAATGATTTATATATATCACCTTCTGAATTTGATATATACACCCTTTCCATCAATCGACTATAATAAATTATTGAATCATAATTCGCGATTACAAATCCTGAATTAAATCCAATACCAAATATTGAATTAGGACCTTGAATGGGATATTTTAATTTTTTATCAAGTGTCCCATTTGCGACATCATAAATGTTAAGGGTATTAGAAATTTCACTAAAAAAAAAGAGTTTACTTTCATTTCCTAAATTTACAGGAACACTTAGATAATTAAAAATATTTGTTTCATCATCTATCCCAAGAACAAAATCATCACCAAATTTATAACCTAGAACCCTAAATATCTCGGATTTATCATCCCCGGAATCAACTTTGCAACTGAATAAAAGTAATAAAATAATCTTGAAAAGACTTTTCATAAGAGTAAAAAAAGCGGCGCGATTATTCTTGCCGCCAATTAGATTTGAATACATAAGAATTAAATTCATCCCCCTACTTCAAGCTTGCCAAAATAACAGGTTTCTCCTTCAGGATTTGTGACATTACAGGTCGCTAAATCCCCTTGTGAGGTAGTAACAACAAGGCATCTTCCTACGGTTTGGCCTGGGTCTGGTGTCGTATCACAAGTAGATTGCGCTACACAAATTCCAGTAGTTAGCCCTAAGATTGCACATATACCAAATACACTTTTTTTTAATTTCAAGCATCTTCTATTCATTTAAGTTAACAATTTGTTATAAAGCGTCCATTTCCGAAAACTTTAATTGAATATACTCCCTCATTTCAAAAAGTCAAGACTTCAACTGAATTTAATTTTTCAATAAATCATACCTATCTGATTTTCAATGAAATTATTTTTAATTTCTTAGTAGAATACAAATTATAACTTGCTGTTATACAAATTTTTATAAATAGTGAAATTTTAGTTTTAAAAATTAGATTTCTCCTAGAAATAAACACGAAAAATCCCCGACCAAGGCCGGGGATTTGGAAAACCTTTGAGGTTTTTTAAACCTGGAAGGTTTGAATATTTACATAATTAAAGAAGACCTTCGAGGTCTTTGAGACCTCAAAGGTCTCTCACATCAAATCATCTCCACACTTCGCTTTACAAAGGCGGTAAGGTCTTTGCCAGTCAGCAAGCCTTGAGAAAGCAAGGCCAAGTCGAAGGCTTGCTTGGCTAGTTTCAGTTGGGCTTCTTCGCCATCCCCTTTGAGGATTTTGTCCTCTTCGGGATGGTTGCCGTTGATGGCGATTTTATAGCTAAACCAGTAATAGAGTCAAAATTATTCAAGAAAAATGAAAATTCTTATTTGTCAAAATTGAATGTAACTTCAATAAAAGAATAATTATCTTCTGAATTTTGGATCTTAGATTTAAATAATAAGACACTACTAAGCGGCAAAGAAAACATGCCAATATTTGAATTAAATTTCGAAAGATTTAATTCTTGAATCAATTCAAAGTTCTTATCAAAGAATTGAATAAAAACATCATAATTTTTAATTTGCTCTTCACTTGGACCTTTTACAGTTCTAAAAAAACAATCACAATTTTTCCAATACTTGATTTCTCCATATGCAACTTCCTTCTCCCAGTCAAGGGTAAAATCAAGTGCATCCAACGAATTGACATCATTAGGAATTTTGGGAGGAAAAGACTTCTTTTCCGGTAAAAAGGAACTTTTTATGTTTTTGGAAAAAAAATCTTGAGTTTTGGTATTTAATACATCTATTTTCGAATTTGAATAATAAGTAGAAATTAAAAAATCATCTTTTACCAATAAAAAAGGCAAATTATCGATGATAAAAACAAGATCATTTTTATGCACTATCTCTTGATTTTTTACCCATTCCTTATCATAAAAATCTTTAACATTCGTTAGAGTATCAGCGGTGAAATCATATTTGAAAAGGCCTATCTCCGAGTTTAAAATATCTTTAGAAAAAAAATAAAACACATCATTAAGAGCATCATAAGAGGAGAAATATAATCCAATATCAAAATTATTATTGGTTTTAAAATAAGACAAATCAAACTTACTTATCGGATAATATTTCCTAATATCTAATGCATTTTCGAATTCCAAACTATCATTAAACATTAACAACAAATTATTCTGAATGAAAACAAAACCTCCTTTTCTTTTGAAAAAAAAATTAGGCCTATCTAATAATTGATTTTTAATTTGAATAAGTGGAAGTGTAACTCCTGAATTGAAAATTGAATCTCTATAAAAAATACTAGATAACCCACTAGCAAAGATGTTAAAAAATAGAATCGAATCACTATTCTGATAAACCAAATGCGCTGGAAAAGAATAATCAGGCACTAAAAAAAGGTCACCATTACTTTGAAAGCTAATATCTTTAACCGTTTGAACTTCGACTTTTCTATCTTGATATTTTTCTGAGTGATTGCTACAAGCAGAAAAACAACAAACTACTTTAAATGATAATAAAAATATTTTGTTCATACTTTTAATTATTGAAATTAAACGGAGGAAGAATTTTCTAATCTTCCTCCATTATATCAAATTATTCAGCATTAGAAAAAGCACATGATGAATTTATTCCATCTTGAGATGTCATAAGTGTAATGCTTAAACCCGTTTCCAAATTTTCAATGGTAATTACACTTCCCCTACAACAATTTGTTGCAAATTGATCTCGTATCGAACGGGCATCCTCTTGGTTTGCCGCATAATATGTTCCACTGCAGGGGAAGCAAATAAGTGAAACTAGAACAAGAACTACTGTTAAAAGAATTTTTTTCATGAATTTTAAGAATTTAAGTTTAACAAATTGATTAAAAAGCTCGCCGCGCGTTGAACTTGAACTAAATGTAATGCCCTCCCATTTATTTTGTCAAGACGAAACGAATAAATTTTTACAGAAAATCATAACTAGTTGAAAATCAATAGAAATAATTTTAGTTCACGGAATAGTTCAATTTTCAACTTGTTGAAATTCAGATGGTTGATAAGTAAGCTGTTTTTAGGTATTAAAATTGAAAAATTATAGACGAACAGCATTAAAGCAAAAATCCCCGGCGAATCGACGGGGATTTGGAAAACCTTTGAGGTTTTGGAAACCTAAAAGGTTTGAAAGCTAAAAAGACCTACGAGGTCTTTGAGACCTCAAAGGTCTCTCAAATCAAATCATCTCCACGCTTCGCTTCACAAAGGAAGTCAGGTTTTTGCCAGTCAGCAAGCCCTGAGAAAGCATGTCTAGGCCGAAGGCCTACTTAGTAATGGACTTATTTACCATCTGCTTTCACGGATACTTTAACAAATTTTTGTTTTGAATTTGTTTTCAAAACCGCGTAAACCTCACCCAAACTGCTTAATTGAGCCCAAGGCACCGTCAGGGTGAGGGTTACAATTTTCCCAGTTCCGATTACTGATTCTGACAGCTTAAAATCGGTACAGGAACAATGAGGATTGACTGACAGAATTTGGATTACTTCTGATCCCGAATTTTCGAGATTGAAATTTACAATGATGTCCCCCACCTTATTCTGATCATTAGCAGTGACAACTTTTACTTTTGGCGAAATAATGAGATCTGAAACTTCATTTACCCTAACCAAAAACACAAAAGATAGTATCGAAAGAATGTATTTACCAAGCAAGATCATATTCCTTAAAGGTTTTTAAAGCTTCACGAATAAATTTAGAATTTTGATCTAAATACTTCTTGGAGGCAGGATCATTACCTTTATAAAGATTTGAATAAAAATAATCTTTTGTTACTAAATTCATTTTTTTGTCACTATTTAAAATAAATTTTATGATTATCCGCAATCATACCAGTATGGGTAAACCGAAGCAATGATGAGTCGGTCAAACAGTTTTTGACCAAAGTATCTTCTGTTGAGCTTGTAGCAAAACTCATCCAGGTAGTTCTGCATCATTC
>NZ_JBHSKS010000025.1:0-15079 GCF_042657405.1 Algoriphagus aquatilis | reverse complement strand
AGCAACCATGAACGCTCAGACAAAATGGAACGGAACCATCTTCGCATGGCCATCAATTAGAAAAGACCTAATCGCTTACTTTGAAGATCGATTTAACCAAACTGACACAGTTTAGTGAACACTCCCTCATGTTCTTAAGTGAACAAGAGGCAAAGGTTCGTTGACAACGAGACATCTCCGACAACAGCTTTAGCGGACAACCAGACAACACGGACAACATGGACGAAAGATTTTCAACCAACAACATCAGTTTAAACTTTGACAACGAGACAACACCGACAACAGCTTTGGCGGAAAACATGACAACCCGATACCTTGATTATCTTTGCCCCACTATGAGTAAAAAACTGGGATTGGAAGGGAAAATACTGGATGTCGCCTACAAGCAATTTTTGCAGAAAGGCTACCGTCACACGACCATGGATGACATTGCTCTTGATCTGGGAATGAGCAAAAAGACGCTTTATAAGTATTACCCAGGAAAATTGGAATTGCTTTCCGCCTCTTTTCAAGTGCTAAAAACCAAGCTGACTGCCAAAGTAGAGGCGATTCTGGACAATAGGCACCTTTCTTTTCCCCTCAAACTCAAATCTTCCCTGACCGTAGTCGCTACGCACCTCGCCCCGATCAATCCCGAACTTTTTGAAGACCTCCGAGAATATGCCCCAGAGATTTGGGAGGCCTTGACCGAATACATCAACGAATCGGCGTACCTGAGATTTGCCAAGCTGATCGAGCAGGGGATCGCTCAAGGATTGGTCAATCCCCGGATCAATGTCTGCCTGATTGTGATGCTGTATGCAGCTGCGATTCAGGCTTTATTGGATCCGAAGTTCTACAGTCAGTTTCCCGAATCCATCCAAAAGGGATTGAAAATCCCCGCTTCTGACATTTACGACCAAGCGATCAGTATTATCTACAACGGTATATTGACTGAAGAAGCCCGCAACGAATTTATTAACGCTTAGTCCGCCCTTCAGTCGATTTCTCTATCTTTGGCCTCGGTTTTAAAGAACAGAAAGACCTTTCTTCGGTCTTCTGTCTCCCGTCTTCCATCTATTCACTCATGAGTACTAAAAATTTCAAACGATACACCATTACCTCTGCGCTTCCCTATGCCAACGGTCCCCTTCATATTGGACACTTGGCAGGTTGCTATGTGCCGGCAGATATCTACGTGCGCTACCTTCGTTCTCAGGGACGTGATGTAGCCTTTATTTGCGGTTCGGATGAGCACGGGGTAGCCATCACCATCAAAGCCGCCAAAGAAGGTAAAACTCCACAGCAGGTGGTAGACCACTACCATCAGATGATGAAGCACAGCTTTCAGGAATTTGGGATCAGCTTTGACCACTATTCCCGTACCTCGGCACAGATCCATCACGAGACGGCACAGGGATTTTTTACCGACTTGTACCAAAAAGGGGAATTCCTCGAGCAGACTACGGAACAGTATTACGACGAGGAGGCTGGGCAATTTCTAGCCGATCGCTACATCGAAGGCACCTGCCCTAAGTGTGGCAATGAACACGCCTACGGAGATCAGTGCGAAAAGTGTGGCACGGCACTCAGTCCAACAGAACTCATCAATCCCAAGTCTAAACTCAGCGGACGCACCCCGGTCCTGAAGGATACGAAGCATTGGTTTTTGGATCTTGCTAGGTATCAGGATTTCCTGAAAAAGTGGATCCTCGAAGACCATGCCGATGACTGGAAAAACAACGTCCTCGGACAGTGCAGATCCTGGTTGGAGGCTGGAGACGGACTTCAGGCTCGCTCCATGACCCGTGATTTGGAATGGGGAATCCCCGTGCCTTTGAATGATGCACAGGGCAAAGTGCTCTATGTGTGGTTTGATGCGCCGATCGGATACATTTCTTCTACCAAAGAGTGGGCAGCCGAGAAAGGCATCGACTGGCAGCCGTATTGGAAAGATCAGGACACCAAGCTGGTACACTTCATCGGCAAGGACAATATTGTATTCCACTGCATCATTTTTCCAGCCATTCTGAAAACACACGGTGGTTACGTACTCCCTGAGAATGTACCCGCAAACGAGTTTTTAAACCTCGAAGGAGACAAAATCTCCACTTCACGCAACTGGGCCGTTTGGCTTCACGAGTACTTGCAGGAGTTTCCGGGCAAGCAGGACGTGCTCCGATACACCCTCACGGCCAATGCGCCTGAGACCAAAGACAACGACTTTACTTGGAAAGATTTCCAAGGCAGAAATAACTCTGAGTTGGTGGCCATCTATGGCAACTTTGTGAACCGAGCTGTGGTGCTGACACAAAAGTTTTTCAATGGCATCGTGCCTGAAAGAGGTGAATTGCGAGGAATTGATCAGGAAGTATTGAGAGAATTAGAGGCATTTCCTGAGAAAATAGCTGCATCCTTGGAGCGCTACCGATTCCGTGAGGCGCTATCGATCGTGATGGATTTGGCCCGTATGGGCAATAAATACCTGGCAGATACTGAGCCTTGGAAAGAAATCAAAACTGATGAGCCTCGGACCAAAACGATCCTCAACATTGCGCTCAATATCGCTGCAAACCTGGCGATAGTCTCCGAACCTTTCCTTCCTCATACAGCCAAGAAGCTTTTTGATCTCTTTGGAATGGAGGCTGGGAAATGGGCTGAGGCCGGCAACGGCAGTTTAATCCGCGCCAATCGTGCCTTGGGGCAAATGGGCCTACTTTTCGAAAAAATCGAAGACGAAACCGTAGAAAAACAAGTTCAAAAACTCCTTGATGCTAAAAAAATGAATGAAGCTGCCAACGCGCCTGTGACTCCGATGAAGGAATTGATTACCTATGAGGATTTTGCCAAGCTGGATATGCGCGTCGTGACCGTTCTTGAAGCGGAACGAATGCCTAAATCCAAAAAACTGCTTAAGTTAAAAGTGGATATCGGTCTGGGACAGCGTACGGTATTGAGTGGGGTAGCTGAGCACTTTGAACCGGAATTTCTGATCGGGAAGCAAATCGTCATGCTCATCAACCTGGCTCCAAGAAAAATGATGGGGATCGACTCCGAGGGAATGATCCTCATGGCTGAAGACAAGGATGGTAAGTTGAAACTGCTTCAGCCTCATGAAGCCACCTCAAGTGGATCTACCATTTCTTAAGTAATCTCCTTGTTCCAAAAACTGACTGATTTCCACGGTCAGTTTTTTTTTATCCTCACATTTTCGGAAAATGCGGCCGGATTTGAAATCACCCTATCAGGACATCATTATAACCTGACGATCTGCCAGATCCATGCCTGAGAAATGAAAAACCTGCGTACCCAGCGAATAGTATTAGCGATAGCCGGAATCCTGATGATTCTCTGTGCAGGTCTTTATTTTTACAATTACCTCAGACAGACAGAACTCAGTAAGCGGCTACTACGGATAGAGCTGAAAATCAATGAGCTGGATCGAGTGTATAAAAATTACCTCACCTCTGTTCTCGAAAAAAGGAGGTTTCAGTTTAATCCGAATAAATCCTACCTAGACCGCTTCATCGAGTTTGATTCCAATTCCAAGGAGCTCCTGGATTCCTTTTATGAAGATGGCCTCGCAATAGACGGGTTTGAGATCAATTTCAATTTGCTAAAGGAGAAAATTAACGAACGCTCCGAAAAAATGATGGAGCAGGTTACCTATTTCAGGGAGTTTGGGATGGAGCAGGCGCGGGAAAAAATCATGGATGAAGAGTCGGAGGTTTTGGCCTTGTCACATGAGGTAGAAGGTGCATTTTTTAGACTAGAACAATCACTAAGGAGTGAAAAGGATCGATTGGTTGCTGAAAATGAATCCCTTATTCGGGTAAATTATTTCGGGTTTCTAGCCTTGATCTTGGTAGCAGTAGGATTGATTTTGGGGGTATACTTTCTTTCACAGAAAGCTTTTTCATTTGAGCTGGAAAAAGAAATCCAAATTCAGAAGTTGAAGTCGCTGCGTCAGGATATGCTTGACTTTAGCTCCACCTTTGAGTCCTCAGCTATAGGAATGGGACTTTTGGATACGTATGGCAACTGGATCAAGGTAAATCGAAGCCTTTGTACCATGCTAGGTTACACTCAAGAGGAATTACTCACACTTTCCTTTCAAAAAATCACTCATCCCGATGATCTGTTTGAAGACCTGGACAAGGCTAAAAAGCTTTTCAACCGAGAAATAGAATCCTACAATTTAGAAAAAAGGTACCTCACCAAGTCTGGAAAGATCATTTGGGTTAATCTGATCGCCTCGGCGGTCTGGGACGATCAGGGACAGTTTAAGCACTTTATTGCCCAAATGGAGGAAATCTCCCTGAGAAAGAAGTTTCTCGATGAGCTCCAAGAGCAGAAAAATCGCCTGGCCAATGTGCTAGAAGGTACCGAAGTAGGGACTTGGGAGTGGAATGTGCAGACCGGAGAAACCCTCTATAATGAAAAGTGGGCGGAGATTCTGGGATATGATTTAGAGGATCTTGAGCCTCTTTCACAGGAGACTTGGCTGCATTTTGCTCATCCGGATGATATCGCCCTTTCCAATAAGAAGATCCAAGAGTGCTTTTCCAAAAAGTCCGATTTCTACGAATGTGAATATCGGATGCGGCATAGAGATGGGCACTGGGTATGGATTCTTGATCGGGGGAAAGTCATGCGGTGGATGCCTGACGGAAAGCCAGAAGTGATGTTTGGTACCCATTCGGATATATCCAGATTCAAAGAATTGGAATTTAGTCTGATGTCCAAAAACGCCTTTGCCTCAGCTGTATTGGATACCATCGACGTGGGTATTGTCGCTTGTGATGCGAATGGAACTTTAGATCTATTCAACAAGGCCACACTGGAATTCCACGGGTTGGATTCACGTGATATTCCTCAGGAAGAGTGGCCAGACTACTATCAGCTGTATCACACGGATGGAGTGACTCTTCTTAAAAAGGAGGAAGTTCCCCTCTACCGAGCTTGGATGGGTGAGGAGATTGAAGACGTGGAATTGTGCATCAGGCATACCTCCGGCACCACACGGATAGTATGCTGCAGTGGAGGCCCGGTATATGGTGAAAATGGAAGTTTCCTCGGGGCTGTCGTTGCCATGAGAAATATTTCATCTCCTCAGAAAGACTGAGCCGATTTTAACAGACTCTTTTATATCCCGAAAAGGCAAGGGTTTTTGAAAAACAAAACCTTCTTAATTCAATTCGAAAGGAACTTTTATCAAGATGGATTAACTTATCTGATCAAGTTTTGGCTTTCTATGCCTTTTTTACATTTCCCAATTTCCTTTTTCTATGCAGCTTACCCCTGAAAATATTTTATTGGTCAGTTCTGTTTTGCTGATTCTGAGTATCATCGCTAGCAAGACAGCAGGAAGAGCAGGGATCCCAGTTTTGCTCCTATTTTTGGGGGTTGGGATGCTGGCAGGTTCGGATGGCTTTGGAAAGATTGCCTTTGATAATCCTGCCGCAGCTCAGTTTTTGGGTGTGATTGCCCTGACTTACATCTTGTTTTCCGGTGGCTTGGATACCAAATGGGAATCCATCAAACCGGTCATGGGACCGGGAATGGTGCTTTCGACCCTGGGAGTATTGTTGACGGCCGTGTCTGTTGGACTGTTTGCCATATGGGTTGGGGATTTTTCATGGAAGGAAGGACTTCTCCTTGGGGCAATCGTGTCCTCAACAGATGCTGCAGCGGTCTTTTCCATTTTGCGAAACAAGAGCATCGGCCTAAAAGGAAACTTGAGGCCCCTTCTGGAGTTGGAGTCGGGAAGCAACGATCCAATGGCTTTTTTCCTTACCATCGGACTCACTTCCTGGCTGAGTTTGGAAGGATTTTCACCAATCGATCTGGTTCCCATGTTTTTAAAACAAATGATTTTGGGAGCTGCTGTAGGTTATGGTTTAGCCAAAGGTTGCGTTTTTTTGGTCAACCGAATCAATTTGGAATACGAAGGACTTTACCCTGTATTGATGCTTGGATTGGTCCTCATGATTTACACTGTTACCGACCGTATTGGAGGTAATGGCTTTTTAGCGGTGTATTTAGCTGGAATCACGATGAACCAATCCAGAATCCTCCATTATAAAAGCTATATCCGGTTTTTTGATGGGATTGCCTGGTTGATGCAGATCATGATGTTCCTCACCTTGGGGCTTTTAGTCTTTCCTTCCCAGGTTGTGCCTGTGATCGGGATTGGATTTTTGATTTCGCTGTTTTTGATTTTTGTGGCGCGACCCTTGGGAGTTTGGGTTTCGCTGCTGTTTTTCAGGTTTAATACACGGGAAAAGCTTTTCATCAGTTGGGTGGGATTGCGTGGTGCGGTACCAATTGTATTTGCCACGTTTCCTTTGATCGCAGGATTGGAAAAAAGCAACCTCATTTTCAACATCGTCTTTTTTATCGTCATTGCTTCGGTTTCTCTTCAGGCAACGACGCTGGCTAAAGTTGCTAAATGGCTCCACTTGGCTGTTCCTGAAGGGTTGAAGCGGAAAAGCCTACTGGATATTGAGCTGTCTGATGGATTCAAAAATGCCCTTTTGGAGATCGAGCTGCCGCAGGATGCCGGGGTAAATGGCAAAAAAATTCTTGACCTTAATTTTCCAAAGACTTCCCTAATTGTCTTGGTCAATCGTGGTAATAAATACATCACCCCGACCGGTGCCACAGAGCTACTTTCTGGGGATAAGCTCATGGTGATGACCAATTCTGAAACTGAAGAACAGAAAATCAAGGATATTTTAAAGTGATTTCAATTATACGGGTTCAATAAAATATCGATTATTTTAATTTTTATGTAATAATTAGGCTTTATTGGTTAAAATTTGATTAATTATTATTCATTTTTTTGATAATACTTGATTTTTGAGTTTCTTTTTTAACTTACTTACGATTTAGCCATTAGCCTATGAAGACAGAGGGATATTCCAGTCAGGAACATTACGATGAGATGTTCACCAAAGAAGGTGAAATCAGGCCTCATTACCGGGAGTTTTACCAATTCTTGGAAAAGACTTCTTCCAAAAAAATGCATCAGCTCCAGTTTTCAGCCAATAAGACCCAAAAGGCAATGGGGATGACGTTTAATGTCTACCACGATAATCAGGGCTTGGAGAAAATACTGCATCTGGATATTATCCCACGGATTATTCCCAACTCCGAATGGAAAAAGCTGGAAGCCGGGCTAAAGCAGCGAGTCCATGCACTCAATCTTTTCCTGCAGGACGTTTACAACGATCAGAAGATTCTCAAAGACAAGGTCGTTCCGGCCGAATTGATCTTAGGTTCCAAAGACTACCTTCAGCCCTGCGTTGGGCTTACTCCTCCCAAGGGAATCTGGTGCCACATCACAGGCACTGATCTGGTCAGGGACAAGGATGGGGAATATTACATTTTGGAGGATAATCTCCGGTGTCCATCAGGCGTGAGTTATATGCTCGAAAGTCGCGAAATCATCAAGCGCGCCTATCCTCAGCTGTTCAATGACAAGGGCGTGATGCCGGTTTCGGATTATCCCGCCAAGCTGCTCAAAATGCTTCAATTTCTTTCCAATAAAGCCAAACCGGTAGTGGGCGTCTTGACTCCAGGGATTTATAATTCAGCTTATTTTGAACATTCTTACCTCGCCCTACAGATGGGAGTCGAGCTGGTCAATGGTGTGGATTTGCTGGTAAAAGACAAAAAAGTCTACATGCAGACCACCAAAGGTTTGGCTCAGATCGATGTGATCTATCGGAGAATCGATGACTCGTTTTTGGATCCGCTCACCTTCAATCCTCAATCCATGCTGGGCGTGCCGGGAATATTTGAAGCCTATAAGGCAGGTAATATTGCTTTTGCCAATGCCCCAGGAACTGGGGTAGCTGATGATAAGGCTGTCTACGCCTATGTGCCTCGGATTATCAAATACTACCTTGGAGAAGATCCCATCCTGAATAATGTGCCTACTTACCTCTGTCGGGAAGAAAAGGATCTGGCCTTCGTGTTGGAGCATATTGATCAGCTTGTGGTTAAAGAAACCAATGCAGCGGGTGGCTATGGAATGCTGATCGGGCCAAAATCAACCAAGGAAGAACATGATCGATTCAGGCAACTGATCAAGGCTAACCCAGATAATTACATCGCCCAGCCAACCCTTTCCCTATCTACAGTTCCTTGCCTGACGGATGACGGTATTGCGGGAAGACATGTCGATCTGAGGCCTTACATTTTATATGGACAAGAAATCGAAGTAATCCCCGGAGCGCTCACACGAGTTGCGCTCAAGGAAGGCTCTCTGGTAGTCAATAGTTCCCAAGGTGGTGGCAGCAAGGATACATGGGTGTTGTACAATTAATTTGATCGATTATGCTTAGTAGAGTAGCAAACCATATTTACTGGCTCGGAAGATATCTGGAAAGAGCCGAAAACTACGCCCGATTCATTGATGTGAATTTTAACCTGATGCAGGATCTGCCTGTAGACCTGAAGGAGCAATGGCAGCCGCTAGTGGCGGCTACAGGTGATTTGGATCTTTACCTCAAGAAGTACGAAGGCTATGAGCGGCATCAGGTGATGTATTTTCTCGCATTCGATCTGGATAATCCCAACTGTATGCTTTCAGCGGTGAATCGCGCGCGAGAAAACGCACGCATTATCCGGGAAAATCTGAGTAAGGAAACTTGGGAAAAAGTCAACGAACTTTACTACATGCTGCAAAACGGACTGGAGAAAAAGGTCTGGAAAAAGGAGGATCCAAGGCAGTTTTTTGAAAACGTAAAAAATCAAATCCTGCTGATCTATGGTCTTGCTGATGCTACAGTTGCGAGAACCGAAGGCTGGTATTTCCGACAGCTAGGGCAACTGCTCGAGCGAGCCGATAAGACCTCCCGAATCTTGGATGTCAAGTATCACATCCTCTTACCATCTCCGATTGAGGTTGGTTCACCCTTGGATTTTCTCCATTGGATGGCCTTGCTCAAGTCCGTCACTGGCTTCAATACCTACCGCAGGCTTTATGGGAACATTGATCCCTCGGGAGTGGTGGAGTTTTTGGTGCTAAACAAATATTTTCCCCGGTCCATCTATTATTGCCTCAAGGAGGCCGAGCGCTGTCTCCATAATATTTCTGGCCATGCTACAGATGGATTTAAAAATTCTGCAGAAAAAGCGATTGGAGAAATGCGTTCCCGCTTAGAATATTCAGACGTCGATGATATAATTTCTGTAGGCCTTCATGAATATTTGGATGCACTTCAACTAAAAATCAACCATATTTCCGATCTGATTGATTCCAATTATTTCCGTCTCAAAGACAACTTCATTTCCTAACTCCTGACTACGATCGCATGACCTTTTGCCTGGGAATAAAAACCAAACAAGGAATCGTGGGGCTGTCTGACACCCGGATTACCTCCGGTAACGAGACGACTTCCTCCAAAAAAGTGTATACCGTCAACCGGAATAAGCATTCCTTTTTTATCATGACCTCGGGCTTGAGATCCGTCAGAGATAAAGCGATTACCTATTTTTCAGAGGTAATTGCCCGACAGGATGATTCATTTACGAAGCTTTATCAGGCGGTCAATGAGTTTGGAAATCAAGTCAAAGTCGTAGCAAAAGAAGATAAGAGCTACTTGGAGGAGGCAGGATTTAATTTTAACCTATTTTCCATCATTGGCGGACAGCTGGAGGACGATGTGGAGCCAAAGCTCTACCTGCTCTATCCTCAGGGCAATTGGATCGAAATCAGAAAAGGAACACCCTTTGTCATTATTGGCAATACCGGTTTTGGTCATCCTGTGCTGAAACGCTCCTTGCATTATGACGATTCTCTTGAGTATGCCTTGAAATGTGCCTTTTTGGCTTTTGATGCGACCCGCATCTCAGCCAACGATGTGGACTTCCCCATAGACACTGTGGTGCTCAAGAATGGGGAATATTTCACCCAAGAGCGGAGATTTGAGCAAAAGGAGCTGGAGCATGTTTCTGCGTTTTGGAACAATAGGCTCAAAAATGCTATTGAAGAACTACCCTCCGAAGTCCTCAACAATGCCTTTGAGAAATTGGAATTATCGGATAAAGGATTCTAAAAATGCTGATTCAGGTTTGGCATCATACTCTATATTCCTATGATCAGGTAGTTCTGCTTGGTATCCACAAGCTATATTTGATTCCCCAGTACCGTCCTTATTTCAGGATAGAGCATCAGAAATTTCAGATAAATCCAAAGACAGAAGGGGAAAATTTCAGGCAAGATCTAGCTGGAAACTGGTACAAGCAATGCTGGTTTACCCAAAAGACTGACCATCTTGAAATCACAGGTGAGTGGATTTTCAAGCTGCAAAGCTTCAATCCATTTGGCTTCATTTTGGACAAATCTTTCGAAGAAAGCGGCTGGTCAAATCCTATGTTTCAGTTTAGCTACGAAGAGAGGACTGCATTTTTGATTCCTTTTTTGCAGGAAAAAGAAGAAACCTACTTCATGGATTTTTTAACTCAGGTTAGGAAGGAATCCTCAGGTTTGGTTGACTTTATTGTCAGGCTTACCCGGATGATTTATCAAGAATGGAAGCACGAAATCCGTCATGAAGAAAATATTTGGGATTCTACCTACACTTTTGAGCAAAAGAAAGGTTCCTGCCGTGATCTTGCCTTGATGGAGATGGATATGCTGCGCGAGATTGGATTGGCAACGAGATTTGTCTCAGGCTATGCATTCAATCCCGATCTGGAAGATGGACACGAACTTCACGCTTGGCTGGAAGTTTTTTTGCCTGGTGCAGGTTGGGTAGGAGTAGATCCGAGTTTGGGATTGTTTACAGATCAAAGCTACATTCCTCTTGCTTCTCATCCAGATCCCAAGCGGACACTTCCCGTGCAGGGATCTTACATTGGTAGTGCGACTTCCCAATTGGTCACTCGGGTAGATGTGAAGCTTTTACACAAGTAAGCCTAAGTTTAGTTGGCGGCAACTGCCTTTTTTGGCATTTCAAAAAGAGAGTTTTCCAGTTTTTCATTGATCAAAAAAACATCAGAAAAGCTTGCCTGATAGCGTATTCGCTTGCTTGAATCATTTTCGATCTGATATCCTGTAATCACCCTTGGAAATACCAAGCCGCCAGCATCTCGGTAGTCTTGGTAAGACAACGCTTCTTGTACCTGATTGCCTTTGTCAAAGAAGGTGACGGCATAAAGCACCCATGCCAATCGACCTGTCTCAGGATCTTTTAAGAGTACATATCGATCAGATGGGCCAGGGTGAGTGCCTGGCTTGAGGGTGGCTTCGAAAGCTTCGAAAGACGTTCCGTTGAACGTTTGATTTTCTATTTTTTTGACTTGGGTGGACGTGTCAGTCAGGATATATGGCAGACTCAGAAAAGTGGAATAAAGTCTGTGATAAAACCTTACCGATTGGCCAGGAAAAGCTTGCCTGTTTGGGCTTACCCATACTTTTTCGCCATCATTACCAGCTTGAAAAAGATCCGCATCTATTCTGGTTTTTCCATCGGTAAGGCTGATGTAATGGTTTTCCCATTCCAGGGTGGTCTCGTGTACCATGGCGAATGAAAATGATTCAGCAGCTACCCATTTGGTCCAATCCCCATGTGCGTCCAGTAACTTTTTAAACTCTTCCGGCTGATTGAGTCTTAGGTCGGGAGTGGTGTTTTTTTCCTCGCAAGACGCTAATAAAAACAGGGATATGATCAGGAAACTTAACTTTCGAAAGGGCATATGCAGGCTTTTTTTTGGAAAGATACCAATTCAACTTAAAATTAGACAAGTCAGGTTTTTCAAGTTTAGCCTGATTATTCGTGTAATTTTTTTGTTCCAAGAGGATTTTTAATTCAAGGGGAAAATCGAGTCAACCATGTTTTTCAATCTTGAATTTGTATTTAGATTTCAAAAAACTACATTTTGTAATTTTGAAATGTAAATTGAAAATAATTGGATAATTTTTACAATAAATTGATTTGAACTTTTGTTGAGAAAAGTTTAATTGAATCCGTGAAATTTTTGAATCTAAATGAGTGAAATACCAAATAGCAATCTTACAAACATTCAATACTTGGAGAGTACTGAGGAAGGTTTTATTCTTCCACCCGATTTTTTAGGTAAACTTAAGGTGGCATTATGGTCTGTTTTGACTTATGAATATTGTCAACAGGCGGCCTTTGTCTTAGTCGATGGCAAGCAGAGGACCCTCATTTCAAAAGTTTCTTTCGATGAGTCTAGCCGAAAAGGCAAAGGGATAGATCCTCCAAAGGGAGACCTTTTTCAGGAGATTCCCCTAAATTTTTTGGTACTTGGCAAAACTGTGGGGCTTCAATTTACCGGATTAAGTCAGTCTTTAGACCGGAAAAATATGAAGCGAATCCAGCGGCTCTTTGGAAATCTGGAATCCGCACTTTTCGCCGATACACCTTCAATTCATTTCGAAGAACGTAACAAGGGAAGCCAAACTGAATCTGAAGCGAAGTACCAGACACTCCTCCAAAACATGCTTAATGCAGTGGTTTACCATGACCGATCTGGAAAGATTACCTACGCCAATCCTGCTGCAGAGCGTATTTTAGGGTTGACTCATGAACAGATTTTTGGTAAAACTTCCATGGATCCTGATTGGAAAGCAGTTTATGAAAACGGGCGAGAATTTCATGGGCAAGACCATCCTGCCATGCAAGTGTTACGGACAGGAAAGCCGGTGAACAATGTGGTGATGGGGATTCAGCCTGGAAAGGCTAAAAAAATAACCTGGATCCTCATCAATGCGATACCGGAGATTTCAGAGAATTCAGCTGAAGTCTCGCAGGTGCTGGTGACTTTTAGCGACATCACTCAAATTAAGGCTATTGAAAGGAAAATCGAAGAAAAGGCCGCCGTGCTTAGATCCATCATTGAAAGCTCTACGGAGTCTATTTGGGCCGTCAATATCCAGCTCAAACTGAGGTATGCTAATACCAAGTTTGTGAAGTTTTGTCAGAATTCAACCGGTAAAACCATAAGCATTGGGGATCCTATTTTAGACTTTGTACAAGAAGACAAGAGGGATTTTTGGCGAGAAAATTATCAGAAAGTTTTTGAAGGTGAGTTCCTTGAAATCAATGACTGCTACCAGACCAAAAAAGGGATTGAACATTACAGGGTAAATATAAACCCAGTCTATTCCTCAGGTAAAATTATTGGAGCTTCCGTGTTTGCGATGAATGTAACCGAATTGGAGCAATCTATGCATACCATCAGGAGGCAGAATGAACGGTTTAGAGAGATTTCTTGGCTCCAAAGCCATGTTATCCGAGCTCCCTTGGCCAGATTGATGGGCTTGGTAAATCTACTGATAGATCATTCCGATTGGTCTCAAATTGATCAATCCAACTTGTTGGACAAAATGAAAAAGGCATCCCATGAGATTGATAAAGTAATCCGGGAAATCAGCCATAAATCCGAAGACTTGATGTGAGTCTTTCCACCTAGGCGGTAATTACAGGTCCTGATACTTGAATCTTGAAATCATTACCTCTAGGGATTTGCTCGGTTGGAGGGATGGTTGAAGATTTTTTTTAGATCATTTCTAAATAATAAAAAACTCTTGTTTAGATTTGTTCCAGATAAATTTAAGGTCCTATGTGGAAGCCCATCCGAAAGTTTCTCAATGACATTCACCTCTATGCAGGTTTGATAAGTGGCTTGATCGTTATTGCTGTTTGTCTCAGCGGCACGATCTATGTCTATAACACTGAGATTCGCGAATTTTTTGATTCTGAGCGATATTTTGTTGAAAAACAAGGGGTACCACAATCGCTCGACGCACTCAAATCCAACCTAGAGGCTCAAGTTGAAGGTCAAATTGTTGGCGTCAATGTATTCCAGCAGGAGGGAAGGACGGTTCAGTTTTCTGTTAAAAAAGAAGGGCAAGAAAGACCTGCAACCCTGTATGTAAATCCAATCACGGGTGCAGTTATCGCCGACAATGTAGAGAAGACCAGTACAGAGGAGTTTATGGGCTATATGTTTTCGCTTCATCGCTGGTTGCTTTTGGACAAAATCGAAGAGCCAATTATGGAAAGCATGACCAATCAGGAACTGGGTCGCTTTATCAACGGGGTGGCTACACTTCTTTTTCTGTTGGGAGTAATTACCGGAATGGTGATTTGGGTGCCTCAAAAAGCCAAAAACTGGAAGCAAGGACTCCGGGTAAAATGGGATGCCAACTGGAAGCGTGTCAATCATGACCTTCACAATACCTTGGCATTTTATTCCCTGGGAGCCTTGTTTATCATGGCGGTGACTGGTCCATTCTGGTCGTATCAGTGGTACAAAACAGGCTGGCAAAAAACCTGGGATATTTACCAAGCACCAAAGGAAGAAAAGAAAGGTCCTACGCAAGAACAAGCCAAAAAAGAAGAAGCGCCAGTTGAGGAAGCTACTCTTCCTACCTACGAGCTGTCTTTGGATGAAATACTTCTCGCCGCAAACAAAACCTTGAATTACGAGGGAAATGTGCGAATTACTTTACCGGAAAAACCAGGTTCAGATATCGCCATCAGCAAGTCAAGAACAGGCTTTTTTGCGCGTGCAGGGGCGGATCAGTTAAAGCTGAATCCGGAAAATCTGGAGGTAAAGGAAGCTAATCTTTTTGGAGACTTGCCGGTGCGTCAGCAGATTGGAAGATCCGTAAAAGCCCTGCATACCGGTGAAATTTTCGGTCAGTTTACCAAGTTCTTGTGGTTTGTTGGTTGCTTGATTGCGACATCTTTGCCGATCACCGGCACCCTAATTTGGTTGAACAAGAAGAAAAAGAAAAAAGCCCCATCAGATAAGAAAACAGCTCAGGCTGTAGCTGAAGTGGCTTAAATAATAAGGTTCAATTTAGTGAAAATGGCTTTCTGGTTGCAGGGAGCCTTTTTTTTGCCGCAAAGTTCTCAAAGAAGAAATAAGAGGGCGCAAAGATTTTTTTTCCTTTTGCCACGAAGGCGCGAAGGGTTTTTAAGATATGGCCGGGAGTGTTCACTAAACTGTGTCAGTTTGGTTAAATCGATCTTCAAAGTAAGCGATTAGGTCTTTTCTAATTGATGGCCATGCGAAGATGGTTCCGTTCCATTTTGTCTGAGCGTTCATGGTTGCT
>NZ_JBHSKS010000024.1:0-19283 GCF_042657405.1 Algoriphagus aquatilis | reverse complement strand
GGCTTACCTGACCGAAGCGCATCTCCGGCCTGCTTGGCGAAAGCCTTGAAATCAAACTCTTCTTTGTCTTCTTTCATAGTCAAAATTTAATGGTTTAAATTTTGACACAGTTATTTGAACAGTCTCGTACTGCCCAACCTTTTTTTAAGAAATTCTGCTCTTTGGTTACGGATCACGTTCAAAAAAAAAACTCCTACAAGTTTTTACTTGTAGGAGTTTGGTTTTAGCTGCTCCCCCTCTTGGGCTCGAACCAAGGACCCCATGATTAACAGTCATGTGCTCTAACCAGCTGAGCTAACTAGGCGTCAAGCAGTTAGGAGGATTCATGGAAACAATGTTCACGCTTTTTGCACGCAAAGGCCAAATTTCACATTAGGAAAGAAACCATCGATAGCCTGACTCCTCATTTTTCAAGGCCTGACCCACTCCTGTCGACAGCTGTAAAGCATTCAGGTTTCTGTCCAGAAATGTGTCAATGTAAGAGCTCTTGTTGGCCTGTGTGAACAGGTTGTAGAGATTCCAGAGATTGATGTCTCCTGATTCATTTCGACAGAAGCTTTGGTCTTGGTAATAATCCTTCACAATGGTGTTAAACTGGCCATCGTTGAACTCCAAGGCTGGTATTGCTCTCTTCTGTTCTTTAGGGAGATGTTGGTAAAGTCTGCACCTTCCTATTAGCTGGGCGAACTGATGCTCTGTCAGGTTGTACTGCGTGAGATCGTACATTTGACCAAGCAGGCGATCCACCTGGAAGTTCTTCACCAGTTCGAAGATTTTTCCATAGAGCTCTTTCACTGTCGAAGCTCTCATTTCTTCCTTCAAGCCATCTGTACTGATGCAGAGATTGCAGCAAACCAGATTTTGGAATCCAATGAAGAACTTGAATCGCTCCAAGGACTTCTTGTGATAGAGATTCTCCAGGTTGTAGCTTCTTACACCTCCAATGGTCAAGGTTATTGGATTACCACCTATTTCCTCTTCAATGGAAGGTATTCGAGCAATGAAAGCCATGCGTTCATAATAGATGGTCTTTTCGTGGTCATAGAGCTCCTTTGCAGACTTGTGGATGGCATCAGGTGTTCTTCCTTTGATCTCGTGGCTCACCCTGATTTCAGGATGCTCCACGTAGATTCCTCCAAGTGCATCAGATGTCGCTAGCATCGCTATGTCGATGAATTCTTGGTGGGAAATTGTTCGCTCATTGTCCTTGGCAAAGACAGGAATGATGCAGGCTTGTTCGAGATGATGGAGAGAAACCTCCATGCTGTTGGCCTCAATGAAAGGCTTTCTGGGCAGCGTGTCTTTCTTTTTCGCTACCCCATTTTGGATGATGGGAAACAGTTGTTCCATGATTGAAATTTGTTTTGGTTAAACATTGCCTGGGGGGATACCCAGACGGTCTCAATCACTGGTGGGGTTGTCTACTGGATGTAGGCAGTTCTCTGATGCTTAAGCTAAATTTGGCACAAAGGTTGATCATTTTAATAAGCAAAATTGTGCACATAACGTCTGAAAACCATAGCTTTATGAGCTATGGTTTTTTATTCACCAACGATTTTTCTCAACCGTTCAATTTCTCTTTCAAGCATTTTTATGTACTTCTCTTTGTAATCGTCTCCATAGAAGTTAATAACGTCTGCTGTACTGCCCAATCCTTGGACTTGCTGATTATTCGAAACATTAAAAATTTGAGATGCATCGAAATTAAGAAGCTGCTCTAGACTTACATTCAGAATTCTGGCAATTGATTGAACTTTAGAGAGGGTAATATCAACTTCTCCCCTTTCAAGTTTGCTATACCCACTAAGACTCATTCCTAGCTCAGCTGCCATAGTCTCCCTTGTTATAGACTTTAGCTCTCTGAATTTCTTAATACTCTCAAATACTTCTTTCATACCTTTAAAGTGTTAATTAAACCACTATAGTAGCAAAATTCTTTATTAAAGGTAAAATATTAGAATAAAATTCACAATAAGGGACATTTCTATATTTTATGGGACCCAAATAGTAGCAAAGAGATCGATTTTGATTTACAAAAAAAGCCTTTTAAAGGATCATTTACCACTTTAAGTGTCATTATCAAACTAATGATAGAGGTATTTTTGAATCAAACAAAATCAACCACTCATGAAAAAAATACCTTTGCTACTTGTTTCAATCATCCTGATGTCAGGTTGTGCTACAATATTCACGGGCACAAAAGATCGAATCACATTTAATTCAAACCCTTCTGGTGCAATTATTTATAAAGATGGCGTAGAGCTTTGCACTACCCCATGCACCTACAAAGTAAAACGAAGTATAAATGATACAGACATTGAATTCAAACTAGATGGCTACCAGACAAGAGTAATAACCCTTGACAAAGAGTTTAATGTCATTAGCATCATAAACCTTGGCAACTTGTTAGGATGGGGTATTGACGCTCTTTCTGGTGCTGTAATGAAGTATGATCGAAAAACTTACGATATCACTCTTTCTCCAAACAAAACAGCTTCGATTCTAGAGCCTTCAAGAATAAATATTGATACTCAGAAAAATACTGTAGAATTGATTGTACAAGAATAATTAAATAGAAGGCTGGCATTCTCTCAAGCCAGCCTTTTTACTTTTTTTCATTCATATTTCTCCTTGAGATTGATCCAAGTCAATTTTTAAAATTTGAATCGTTAGAATATACTTTCGTCTAGAAAGCTCATAAATTCTATTATTCTGAATTAATCTAAAGCACCTGCTAACAAAAGGATGAAAAAGAATACAGCCACTATAACTCCTAAAACAAGCCATAAATCATTATCATTATCTGGCTCTTGATTGACTGGCTTTCCAGAATTAATCCCTTTTAAATATTCTTCAAGCTGATGGCCTTCTAGTAAGTCGCTATTGATGAAAATCCAAAATTCATTTGTATTGTCCTTTTTTAAAATTAAAACCTTCCCATCTAAAAAAACCTCATTCAAGAGAACTCCTTCTTCGTTTCCAATTTTTATTACCAATGAATTCAGGCTTTGCTCGTAATCCCAGGAGCAGTTATCTTCCATGTTCCCATTTCGAAAGGCTCTTAAAACACCTTTCTTTTTGAAAACAAGTCTATGCACGTTAAGATTTCCATCAACAATAGTCCAAGGCTTTTCGATAAGATATCTCTGTTTGCTTAAGCCAACGCTGTAAGTTTTAAGAGAGGTTTGTAGTTTGTAGACAAGGTTTTGAAGCATTTTTCGAATACGATTTATAAATACTTGAAATGATCTGTGGTCTTGTTATTTCTTTTTTGAAACCCATAAGATTTCTTCCTCATTTCGCCTGTTGAAGTAAGCTATTACCTCACTTTTTGGTATCTTCATGGTTACCACTGTCATAGGCTTTCCTGCTGCAATTGTCTCCATGTACTCATAAGCAAAAAATTCAGCAATCTTCTTATTGAGTGACCAACTCATTCCATAATTCTTATTCTTGGATTCCTTGACGGTCATTCCTCTATGTATCTCGATTTCTTCTGGAAGTGAATCTAAAAACTGAATTTCTTCCTCGATCATCAAGCATTTCTTATCCTTTTCTTCCGCAGAGAATATCAATTTTAGTATTTGCAAAACAGCGTTATTGTTTGAGGTCGTCATGTACAATTCCCCAATCCATTTCCAATAGTCACAACCAATTAATTTATGGTCATGAGTTAAGAGCCGCTTTATAGGGTCAGGATCTTCATCAAGTACTGCATCAAAAGTTAAGTCATCTAAAATAGCATGCAATTTAATTGTCATATACTTGGAGGGAAACTTTACCTGTCCAACAAGTTTCATTAGATCATTACCCCCATTTATCTGCTTCAAGTATCCATGCAACTCTTTAATCCAATCATCAACTATGTAATCCAAACTGGAAGGTTTAGCTGTTTTCTTAACTTTCCATTCATTTTTTAATTCTTTAAACGCCTGATCATACCCCACGCTGTTAAGGTAATTAACGGCTTCTTCAGCTGGATTCATCAATAGATTGGTTAGAAGTTAGTGTTGATAGAAGTAGTATTTTATTGACAATTAGTTGCCTAGTCATAAGGTAAGAATAACAAAAAGTTGAAATCAAAACAATACTCAAAAAGCCACAATTCACTAATTACTCCTCCGCAGCAACCCCCAACTCTCCCCTAGGCGGGATCTGATAGGTTTTCACCTCTTTATTGATGTAATCTGCCATCATCCTGGCTTGTTCTAGGACTGTTTCTGTGGCTCTTTCCTGCATGTCTGGTGGATAGCCATGCTTTCTGAGGATTCGCTTGACAGCAATCCGCATTTTGGCCTGTACGTTTTCTCTCACGGTCCAATCGATGCTTGTGTTGCTTCTGATGGTATCGACCAACTCTCTGGCAATGTGTCGCAGGATATCATCTCCAAGGACTTGGACAGCACTGTCATTAACTTCCAGGGCTGTGTAGAAAGCATACTCTCTGAAGTCGAGTCCCAAGTCTTCTCCTTTACGGTCTGCTTCCTTGATTTCTTTAGCCAGTCGAATCAACTCTTCAATGACTTGTGCTGATGTGATCAGGTTGTTTTGGTAGTTTTTCACTGCACCATCCAGCATGTCAGAGAACTTCTTCGACTGAACTAGGTTGGTTTGCTTACGGAATCTGATCTCGTCATTCAGAAGCTTTTTAAGAAGTTCCAAAGCAACATTCTTATGCTCCATTCCTCTCACTTCTGCCAAGAAATCATCTGACAGAATAGAGATGTCTGGCTTTTTCAATCCTGCCGCATCAAAAACATCCACCACCTTGTCTGTCACGATAGCATCAGATAGAATCTGCTTGATGGCTGTTTCCAGTTCTTCGTCTGACTTTGGTTTACCAGCCTGACTCACTTTGACTATTCGTGCTTTGATCGCCTGAAATAGCCCCACTTCATCCCTTATTTCGATGGTATCAGGATGGGGTACTGATATGGCAAAAGCCTTGGTGAGAGCTGTCACTCCATTGATGAAACGTTCTTTCCCATTCTCCAATCCCAGGATGTAATTGGCAGCCTTGATAGGGAAGTAGAGTTTATCCTTAGAATTTAGCCCAAAAAACACCTTGTAGTCAAATCCCTGCTTCAAATCAGGGTCTCTAGGTTTTTCATTGAAAAGCTGAGCAACCACCTCATACTTTCCCATCATGATGGCAGCTGCTTCTTCCTGATCAAATGCAGGCTTCCCTTTTCCTCCACTTTCCGTGTAGGTTGAAAGTGCCTTTTTCAGGTCTGTGGCTATCCCAATGTAATCCACAATCAAACCACCTTCTTTTCCTCCGTAAACTCGATTCACCCGTGCAATAGCCTGCATCAGGTTATGACCCCTCATGGGCTTATCGATGTAAAGGGTGTGCATCGCTGGAGCATCAAATCCTGTCAGCCACATGTCTCTCACTATTGCTAGCTTCAGTGGGTCCTTGGGATCTTTCAATCGCTCTCCCAGGTCTTTTCTCCGTTGCTTGCTTCTGACGTGAGGTTGGAAGGGAAGGGGATCAGAACTAGAACCTGTCATCACCACCTTTATAGCTCCCTGATCATCGTCTTCATGATGCCAATCTGGTCTTATGTCAATGATGGCTTTGTACAAGTCCACGCAAATTCTCCTACTCATGCAGACAATCATACCTTTTCCGTCCAGGATGGAATTTCTGGATTCGAAGTGCTTAACGATATCTTCAGCGATTAGCTTAAGGCGTTGTTCATTCCCTACAATAGCTTCCAGTCTGGCCCATTTGGATTTGAGCTTCTGTTGGGAAGTGGTTTCTTCAGATTCTGTGAGTTCTTCAAATTCCTCATCAATCCTTGGTTTTTCTTCCTCCTTGAGGTTGATTTTGGCCAAACGGTTTTCGTAATAGATGCGTACGGTGGCACCATCCTCCACGGCTTGTTGGATGTCGTAGATATCGATGTAATCCCCAAAAACTGCCTGGGTATTCTTGTCCGTGGTTTCTATTGGTGTTCCTGTGAAGCCAATAAATGAAGCATTAGGCAAGGCATCCCGCATGTGCTTGGCAAAGCCATCCATGAAATCATATTGGCTTCTGTGGGCTTCATCTGCAATCACCACAATGTTTCTACGGTCAGAAAGCAGTTCGTAGGTTCCTCTGATATTTTTGGTCTTTCCTTCCTCCAGTTCTATTCGATCTTTTACTTCTGGTAGAAACTTCTGAATGGTTGTAAAAACTATTCCACCTGAGGCTACAGAAAGGAGTTTTTTCAGCTGTTCTCGATTCTCAGCTTGAACGGGTGTCTGTCGTAATAGATCCTGACTGAGGGAGAAAGTATCAAAAAGCTGATCATCCAGATCATTTCGATCCGTGAGGATAATTAGCGTGGGATTGTTAAGTTCCAAAACCAATTTTCCAGCATAGAATACCATGCTTAGGCTTTTTCCTGAACCTTGTGTGTGCCAAATCACTCCTGCCCGCTGATCTCCTAATTCTGAGGTGGCTCTCTTGGTAGTGTGGATCGCTTTATTGACTGCGAAATACTGATGGTATCTTGGAATGATCTTGGAAAGCTTTTCCTTGTTGCTGTGGAAAATGGTGAAATGTCGAATGAGGTCCAGTAACACATCTTTCTTCAGAAGGCCTTTAGCCATCACTTCCATCTGTGGGATGTCTGGGTCTGCCACCAACTTTCCATCAATGGATTTCCAAGGAAGGAAAAACTGCTTTGGTGCTGTCAGTGAACCATAAAGCGCATCCCAACCATCAGAAACAATGAGTAATCCGTTGTATTGAAACAGACTAGGAATAGACTTCTTGTAGGTCTGTAACTGATTGAACGCAGCAGGTAAGTCTGCATTCTCGTCTGTGGCATTTTTGAGTTCAATCACCACCAGAGGCAAACCATTCACAAAGAGAATCACATCAGGCCGTTTGTTCTGATTGCCCTCGATGATGGTCAATTGGTTTACTGCTAGAAATTCATTTCGCTCTGGATTTTGATAATCTACCAACCAGACTTTATCCCCTACGATTCGATCTCCCTTGCGGTATTCTACCTCCACGCCTTCTGTCAGGTACTTGTAGAAGGTGTAATTATTCATCACTAAGTCTGGAGAATCAGCTCTCATCACTCTCTTGAGGGCTTCTTCCTGTGCATCGAAAGGAATGGATGGATTAAACTTTGCAATGGCGGCACTTAACCTCTCTCTCAAGACCACCTCCTGAAACGTGCGCTCAGCCTGAGCTCCATCAGGAGAAATCAACCCTCCATGAACGTAGGTGTACCCCAGCTCTATCAGCTCCTGGATTAATACTTGTTCAATATGGTCTTCTGAGATGACTGCTGACATGGGTTAAAAAGTTTGTTCCAAAAGTGATTCGTTTACTTCCAGTTCTCCAGAGATAAGTTTGGGAAGGAGGGTGTCCCTTAAATTTTGAAGCCCAATGTTTTCTACTTCCAATTCTTGAATTTGAATAATCAAATGGGAAATCACTTCCTTAAATTTTTCAAGAGTTTCTTGGTTTGGAATTAATAGTTGAAGAGGCTTCAAATTCTCTATTGTAATTTGAGGTTGTGCAGATCCTGATACAAAGGAAGTGAAGTCCTGATCCAATGACCATTGCCTTAAAAATTCAAACGGCATTTTTTCTCTATCAGGAATCTCAATTATGAGAGAATTATTCGTAACAAAAGAAAAAGGTTTTGAAAAATTCACTTTACCTGATGCTGCACCTCTGCAAGAAATTAGTACTTGTGGTTCTTTATAATGAAACTTTGAATAGTATCCTATAATTCCATTCCCCCCAAAAACAGGAAATCCATTAGTAATCAAATTAGTAGTAGGTAAATTCTTTCCATAAACCACATTAAAAACCTTGGTTAAGAAATCTACTCTCCAACCCTTCGGAATTTCACCCAATTCAGAATCCACCATTTCACCACCTGAGGATTTGTAGGGGTGTCCGTTTTCATTGGGAAATTCAAAATCCACAAACCACTGCTTAAACAAGGCTTGGGCTAAGGCTTCCAGATTCTGATTGATCTGATTGTTCAGCTCGATCTTGTCATCCAAAGAGGAGAGGATTTCTGCAATGGCTTTTTGGGTGGGGAGAGGGGGGATATCAACATTAATTGTTTCGAAAGTTGATCTTGTAATGGTGTCGAAAACAGCTCCGTGAGCATTTTTCTTTAGTTCTGAAACTTTTTGTTTTAGTAAATAGTAAAGAAACTCGTTAGTACATATTGTTGGGATTGCAGTCAACCCATAACAGGATTGATTAAAAGCCATATTTTTACCCAAAACAGCCAACTCACCTACAGTCCCCCTCGCAGAAATTATTATCTCGCCTGCTTTTAAAATTTTCGTACTTGAGTTTTTTAATCCAAGTTCACTAATTGACTTTTCTGTTTGGTAAACTCTTTTTTGACCATTCCCAAAATCAACAACAGATAACCAAGGAATATCACCTCCCCAGTATTCTGATACGTTTGTTTTAGGTGTTCCTCCACCAATGATTTCTAAGATTTCAGAAAGTTTAAACTGATTCATACTAAATTCCATAAAATCAAGGACAAAAAAACAATCGATATTACTAAACCTATAAGAAATAGGACCTTTGTAAAAGTATTGTGAACAATTTCTTTGGTAGACCAATATCCACCATTATCAAAAATTGTAATGCTTTTAAAGGCAATTATGTGAGAAAACCCTACAATAAACATCCCTATTGAAAGCCCTAAAAGGTGCTTTCTTTCAACTATGTCAATTTCATTCCTGTAAATGAAAACAAAAGCAAATAATCCTACCCCTAGAAAAGTGAGCCAATTCCACCAAAGCTTCAAACTAAGATTTTCAAAAAATCCACTCATAAATCAATCCCAATTTTAGCCAGATTCAATTTGATACGGTCCTGAAGCTCATTAGACTTAGAGAACTGCTCAGCTAAGCTGGAGGTAATGGTTGCCACCTTCTCTTCAAACGGAATTCCATCATCTTCCAAGTCTTCTGCTCCTACGTATCGTCCTGGCGTGAGGACAAAATTGTTCGCCCCCACCTCTTCCAGAGAAGCAGCTTTGCAGAATCCAGGGATGTCCTGATAGTTTCCGTTGATATTTCTCCAAGCGTGATAGGTTCCTGAGATTTTGGCAAGATCCTCATCTGTGAGCATTCGATTCTTCCTGGATATCATTTGCCCCAGATTACGGGCATCGATGAATAGAATCTCATTGCTACGGTTACGGAACTTATGGTTGGTACGGTTTCTAGCTAAGAACCATAAGCAAGCTGGAATCTGTGTGTTGTAGAATAGCTGTGTTGGCAAGGCTACCATGCAGTCCACCACTCCTTCTTGGATTAGCTTCTTACGGATTTCACCTTCATTGCCTGAATTGGTAGTCATACTGCCATTAGCTAAGACTATTCCCGCTGTGCCATGTGGTCCAAGCTTATTGATAAAGAGCTGTAGCCAGGCATAGTTGGCATTTCCTGCTGGTGGTGTTCCATATTTCCAGAGATGACTATCCTGAAGCTGTTCACCTCCCCAGTCAGAGATGTTGAAGGGAGGGTTGGCAATGATGTAATCTGCCTTCAGGTCTTTGTGTCGATCATTGTGGAAGGTGTCTCCCAGTTCAATCTTGGCATCAATTCCACGGATAGCCAGGTTCATTTTGGCCAGCTTGTAGGTGGTAGGATTACTCTCCTGTCCATAGACTGCAATGTCGCCTATCTTTCCTCCATGAGCTTCCAAGAACTTCTCACTTTGGACAAACATCCCGCCACTACCGCAGCAACCATCGTAAATTCTGCCCTCGTAGGGTTCCAGCATTTCTACCAGTAGTTTAACGATGCTTTCAGGAGTGTAGAACTGGCCTCCACGCTTTCCTTCTGCATCAGCAAACATGCCCAAGAAGTATTCATAAACTCTGCCTAGGAGATCCTTGCTGTTTTGTCCTGGTGCATTGAATCCCACGTTGCCAATCATGTCCACCAGCTCACCTAGACGTTTCTTGTCCAAAGCAGGTCTGGCGTAATCCTTTGGAAGCACGCCTTTGAGGGAAGGGTTATCTAGCTCAATGGCATCCATGGCATCATCGATATCCTTGCCTATCGATGGAAGCTTGGCTCTTTGGTGTTGTAGATAGCTCCATCTGGCAGAAGGTGGAACGTAAAAGACATTCTCAGCGAGGTATTCGTCTTTGTCCTCAGCATCAGCATAGGGATCAGCCTTCAGCTTGGCATAAAGCTCATCGAATCGATCAGAGATGTATTTGAGAAATATCAACCCTAGCACCACGTGCTTGTATTCCGCAGCATCCATGTTGTTACGGAGCTTGTCCGCAGCTGCCCAGAGGGTCTTTTCAAGGTCTTGGGTCATTTAATTTTAGAGTTAAAAAGGTAATTCATCTTCTTTGATTTGAGCCTGATGTTTGGGCGTCATTTGAAGTCTGTAGTAAAGATTATTCAAAATAACCTTTTTTTTAGTTACACTAGAATTTTCAAAAACTTCATAAAAGTCAATCAAGACCTTGGTGGGTAAAAAACTTTTTGATTTAAACCAAAACCCCCCGTTAATGAAACAAGAAATCAAATCTGCTGAATTGAAAACCTTGGTTTCTAAAATTGAATTTTGGTAAACATTTTTCAGTTTTTTTTGAACAGAAGCGAAGTCTAAATCAAATCTAGCCTCATCATAAATTTTTGATAACAAGAGAGAAATCTCTTCTGAAAATTTTTGATACTTCAATATCTCTTGAGGTGCAAATTCTATTTCAGGAGATTTTTCTTCAATTAACATTCTCTGAATTAATGAAAAAGAT
The DNA here is from genome assembly GCF_042657405.1 of Algoriphagus aquatilis. Classification (NCBI taxonomy): domain Bacteria; kingdom Pseudomonadati; phylum Bacteroidota; class Cytophagia; order Cytophagales; family Cyclobacteriaceae; genus Algoriphagus; species Algoriphagus aquatilis. The sequence continues at coordinate 8,514 of NZ_JBHSKS010000024.1, read as the reverse complement.
TCAAGCCTCGAGTTTTCTGCAAATTCTATCATAGATTCCAATATCTTAGAATAGAAAAAATCCTCAATTTTAAGATCGTGGATAATCTGTTCAAATAGCTTACCTAAAAAATAAATATCTGATTTTAAACTATACCTTCCTTCATAACATTCACTTGGTAAAGGATAAGGCCAGTTTAAGATAATACTGTTCTCCCTGTTACTTAAGTCTTTGATTGAAGGTATCTTACTAAATCCAAAATCAATAATTTTCAGTTCCCCATTCTTTGAAACTAAAATATTTGTAGGCTTTATATCCCTGTGTAGTAAGTTTAATTTTTCCAAATGTGAAAAGCCTTCAATTGCCTGAAAGAATAAATCGTTTACCCTGTCAGGGTTTAATTTTAAATATTCACTAATTGGCTCTCCATCAACATATTCCATGAAAATGTATCCTGTATTATTCTTTGGATACAAGTAATAATTAAACACCCTCACAACATTAGGGTGATATGCCAAATGCAAAAATTTTATCTCATTGATAAATCTTTCAAAAGCATCCTCAGTATTATTCCCCCCCATAGGAGTGAATTTTTTGCAGACAAAATCTTCTGAAATAATGGGATCACGCAATAGCACTGTGGTTCCAGTTCCGCCAGAACCTATTTCTTTGATTTTTATGAAATCCTTTTGTCTCAAAAATTGAACTATCTCAGTGTTCTCAAAAGCAGCTTGACTTTCTCTTGTCATAATTTCTATTAAACAATTAAGAATAATTTTCTTGATATTTATCAATTAAATAGTTAGGAGTTTTTAACATTCAAACTTTAATCAAACAGCCTCCTAGATTTTTTTACAAAATACATTCTGTGTTAAAGCCTAGGCTGTAAGATTGAAGAGAGAATTGAAGGTTCTCAATAAAGACTTGAAGCATTGGAAAGGCAATTCAATGTGGTATTCTGATTTTTCATCCTTTGCAAAATACAGAAGGATTTGGTTTGAAGAAATACCCACTACTGGGTAGTTTTTGTAAACTAATTAGATTTTAATGCTATTTTATTAGTATTGATTTTAAGAAATTAAATAACCTACAAATTCAATAAATTCTCATGAGTGATGACACTCCTGTATTTATACTCATTCAGGATTCACGCTTTCTGGTGTCCAATATTCGATACCAAACCTGGGCTGTAATCCTGTCAGCCGTTCGATTTCTTCCCGCATTATACGTTCGACGTAGGCCTCATTCCCTACTGTTGTCACCAGGCTGTCATGGATGGTGAAGATGGGCAAATCAGGCCTTTCTGAGGCTATTCTAGGCACGATGTGCTTTAGGACAAGTGTTGATTCGATTTGTTGGAGGAGTCTTGGCAAGTTGTTGTTATCTTTTTCTTTATAAGCCCTGAAGACCTTCGCTAGAGTGGGGAATGCTGCTTCAAAAAGTCTCTTGGGTTTTGCATCTGGCCGTTTCTTTGTCTTTGGATCTTTCCATGAACCGTCCTGATGGAAAAACTTGTTGTCTGAGTAAAATACTTGGAAGGTCATTTCTTTCATTTTAGCTTTATCAAAAGGCCTAGTATCCTTGAAGATTTCCAGATGCATTTTTTTATAAAACTCACCACTATTTACAATATTCTTATATTTTACAATATCCTGATATTCATTATGTTGCAAAAATTCTACTGACATAATACAAGTAACAAAATAAAAAGGTGAAGAAGGGGATATCAATGAGAGGGAACCAAGGGGATTGGTAGGGGTAACGAGGGGATTGTGGATTGTTGGAAACTGACTCAGGGTGAAGGAACCACTTGACTCCAAGTACCAACTTTTGTCCAAAAGCATTAAGCTAAGCAACGGTTGAGAGTTCTTAATATCGACACTCACCAACTTTTGTCCCTTCCATGTCAGGAAGTTTCTCAGTTCACTCTTCAAATTGGTCAGATTGGAGTGAAACCGTCCAACATTGTCGTCAATGGAGAACCTGTATTCCTTATTGTAAATTTTTTCGATGGCATGAAGAGCCTTGAGTCTTCTTAGCTGGGGGTTGGATTCACCTTTTTTATATCCCTTGATCCATCCCATAGGCAATCGATACTTGGGATGGGAATCAATCCACTTTCGACTACCCATTAGATCGATTTCCAAATGCTCGAACCACTTGGTCAGGATAGGGTACTTTTTAAAAACTGATTCCTGCGCAGCTATCTGTGCTTTGATCAGAGGCTTTCTTCTTTTTTTATGAACCTCTCCAATAATGGGTATCAACCTTATCGACAAATCGTTCTCATACGGAAAGTTTAACCTGTAGGCATAGCACACTCCTTTTATGAATGCATTCTGAGAACTCTTCATGTATTTCTGGGGTGCCTGTTGGATGATACCGTGCTTCTTTAAGTAATCCAGATAGTCTTTGTAATTATGAGCCAGGTTTTTCTGTAGGTCATTCGAATAGAGCTCCACGTATCCCATAGACTTAGACAGATCATCAAAAAGTGATTTCTCCAATAGGAGATCTATCAGATAGTAAAAGTTGTCCAGGTTCGACTTTTTCTTGCCAAGGAAGCTTGGAGGATCTTTTTCGATCAATTTTTCAATGTCAAAAGAAGACGGGATTCTCCAATTCAGATCACTTGGCATAATTCATAAAGACAGGTCAGAATCAATTTACTAATCCTTGGGCTGGAATTCAATCCTTTATCTCTTGGCTTGCAGATGGCTTTACCTTATAAACCTTCGATAGACCACATTCACTTGCCCAAAGTGATCAGATTCTTTTTCAAACTCTGTCACGCTTCGATTATCGTCCAGAAAGGTGTTGAAAAAGGCACCTTCAAAGATCAAGTCAGTGACAATTCCCAATCGAAACGATAGAGAAGCCCTAACAGGAATGTAGGCACTGGATTCAAATAAATTGAACTGGTAGTATTTCTCATTGAAGAAAAACTTTTCTGTGCGGTAGGTGAGGAGATAGCCTAGACCAACCCCCAGATTGAAATCCACAATAGGCCTACTCATGTGATGAAAGCTAGGCAGCAGATTAAAGATGGGCATTACATCAAAGGCATAGTTGTATCCATTGAAGATGGGTTCAAGCGTTCCATTTCCATTTTCCCCAGGCATGTACTCTTTGCTGGAAAACGGTTGGAAACTGAAGTTGGATTTGATGCTTAAATGGCTTCCAATTCGCTTTCCTACAGCAAGTGAAAGCACAGGCAGCTTTTCATTGACAATGCTGTCATAAGAAGGTCTAGGAGCAGAGAAAAATGTCCCTGCCCCAATGCCCACTTGATAGAAAACGGTTTTTGGATTCTTCTCCTTATAAAAACTCTGAGCCCATAAGGACCCAGAGCAGCTCAACCAAACAACTATAAAAGAGAAAACTGTTCTCAGCATGTCAAAAGCCTTCTCCTTTGTAGATTTTGGATATTTCTTCTGCGGTTAGGGCACGATTCCAAAATCCTAAATCATCAAAAATTCCATCAAAAAAATTCGTATCTATATTACTTATTCTTATTTGGCCTAAACGATTAATGTCATTTGCAGCTTGAGAAAAATCTATTTTTCCATTTACAATTGAACTTGATATAAAAACACCATTTATATAAAAATTTAGTTTATTTGATTCCATTACAATAATAATATCATACCAAGAGTCCTTCTTAAGTAAATTTGGTAGTGAAGTTCCTCCATTATAGCTAAAATTTGTAAATGCCCAAAATAACTCTACCGAGCCATCAGATTTAAAAGTAAAGTTGACCTCTTTCCAAAATCCAGTTTTATTCCAAATTCCCATATACGCGATTTTTTTTGGAAATACTCTCGAAAATATCGAAAAAGTAGTTGCAACTTGACCATTCAACATAGGTGAAGGAAATTCAATTATATCTTTAATTCCATTGAATGAATAAGCAGAATTCGGTAGTCCCAGCTTTCCAGAAGCAGGTAATGGACCTACTAGTTTGCCATTATTTCCATTCCCACTCTCATCATTTGCATTTCCATTAAACGGCCACCATCCCACTAATCCGTTGGTAGGGATAGGGCTTTTTCCTGAAAGCTGATTTTCGAGAAGAGCTTTGATCTCAGCACAGCTCTTTTTCAACTCTTCAATAGCCGCCAATATCTTTTCAATGTTAGCACCTTGTTCTCCAAGTTGACTGGTCAGTTGACTGATTTTGGTGAGGTTTTCAGCTAGTTGGGCTTGAAGAGAAGCAACTTGACCTTTGAGCGCATCGAGTTGTTCTTTGGTTTGAGTTAAGCTTCCTTGAATTACTTGATATTTACCATCCAATTCTGCCAATTGCCCTTTCAGTTTTTCGATTTCTGCTAGAATTTGACTCAGTTTCTGCAATTGTTCCAATTGCTCCAAGATACCTTGATACTTCTCCTGAAGATCAGCCAATTGGGATTTGATTTCATCTAGGTCTGCGTTTTGAGCACCCAGCTGTTCATTCAAGGTTCCAATTTGAGCCAATACCTTTACCAATTCAGCTTGAAGGTCTGTCACCTTTTTCAGCACTTCCTCTTGCTTGGCAGCGCTGTTTTTTAACTCATTGATCAACGAATCTGATTTAGCCTGAAGAGCCTTCACTTCCTCCAAAAGCTCCTGGTTTTGGTTTTTGATTTCCAAAACAAGTTCTAGGAGTTCAGTGTCTACAACCGTACAGCTTTGTGTTGAACAAGTAATAAGTAAAAACAGGAATAATAGTTTTTTCATGGATAATAGAATTGAAGAATTAATTCTCTTGCTATGTCCCTGATTTTATCTTAATTCTCAATGAGAACTAGGTAATTTAGGTTTCACACCCTATTATATTGATGTCACCTATTGTGAAAACGGGGACTATAAAAGCCCCCGCTCTACAAAACTCAACCAATCCATTTCTGGTGTTACTATCATGTGATCCAACAGTTGTATGTCCAGATATCTGAGTGCATTTTTCAATTTGTCTGTAATGGCAATGTCTTGAGGTGATGGTTGCAGGCTTCCAGATGGATGATTGTGGCAGACAATTACAGAACTCGCCATTAACGATACAGCTGTGGCAGCAATTACCTTCACGTCTACAATCACACTGGAGACGCCACCAACGAAGTGTACCTTGGCTCCAATCACCCTGTGAGCTCTGTTCATGTAGATGGCAAGAAATTGCTCCTGCATTCCTACAGTTTCTTGATCCAATACCATCATTGCTATCTTGTAGACATCATAGCTGCTGGTGATGATAGGTCTGTCCTTCACAGATCCATGGAAAACATAGGAGACTTTCACTTCTCCTATGTTTGACATTTCCCATTTACGGTCTTCCATTGCTGTGGATGGCTAACGGATTGAAAGGTGGTGTAAGCTTTCTGATTTCATCAGCTCTCAACGTGAAGGCTTCCAGATATTTGTTCTTGTCTGGTGCCTCTCTGTAAAGCTGATAGAGTTCATCGAGGTTGACAATCGCCTTGATTTTAGCCTCAATGGGATCTTCCTTGCTTTCATACAACACTGACCCACTTTCGCACCACTCCCTGATCTTTTTTCCTGTCTGTGGCTCAATTTTGAATGGGATTTTCTGAGCGAACAACTGCGTTCTGTCCTTGGAACAAATGGCCTGATGGTTGATGTCTAGCTCGAAGACAATGGAGAAATCATATTCCAGTCCGTCACGCTGCACCGCTTTCAGCCCCACCTTCTCAGGCACCTGTTTCCCATTCTTCTCTGTGATGACATAGTCTTGCTTACTTCTCACCGTAGCGATAACATGAGCTCCAGAATGAAGAATCTTCTGCACCAAAGCATTGTGTCTTGGAGTGATTTTGGCCCAATTGGTGAAGCTATTTCCAGCCATGCTTCCATGGATGTCCAGGATTCCACCCTCGCCCTCCCACTCGTGTGAGAGACTGTCAAGAATGATTACTTCCATCCCTGAGACCTCGCAGGTGGCAATTGCTTCCATGTAGCGCTCAGGGCTAAAAGGTGGTAACAACGTCAAAACATTGTATTGCCCAAGGTGGGAATACAGATCAGCGCTCTGATTCTCTGTGTCGATGACAGCAATCTTGTTCCAATTTTGACAAAGGCCATAGGCCAATAAGAGGGAAGAATAGGTCTTTCCGCTTCCGCTAGCCCCCTGCAAAGCAATTCTGATCTTTGCCTGAGAGCGATTCGATTTACGTAATTGCATAGTATTGATTGTTTAGAAATGAAAAAGGCACCCATTTCTGGATGCCTTCACTTTTTTGGTTAGAAATAAATTGATGTTAACTTTTTTGATTAGATACTATTTGAAGAATGTGCTCAGCCATTTTGTCCAAGGTTTCCTGATCGAAGAGTTCGAGATAGATTCCTGTGACTGAATTTCCGTACTCATGACCCAAAGCTTCAGCAATAAGGTCTTTGCTGTAACCCAGCTTTCTTGCGACGTTGGCATAGGTGTAACGGAAAACGTACGTAGTCAAATCCTCCTGTAGGTCAAGCTTTTTACCAATTAGCTTAAGCTTTGTATTCAAACGCTTAGTGATTTGTGCTCTGGAATGCAGAGACTTGGCAGGATGCTCCAGGTACTCGTCCAGCATGATTCCCAAAAGAGTCTTACGATCGTTTTGAAAGTACCTCAAACAGTCTTCTATCATTGGACTGACCAAGATGGAGTACATTTTACCAGTCTTTCCACGCTTGTAGATGATACGACCTGCCCTGAGATTATCTTTTGTTAGATAGAGCAAGTCTCTCAGGTTAATTCCGCGTAGCATAAAGAGCAACTTCCCAACCGTCCAAGCTTTGAACAATGGATCATTGACTCCAATGTCAGCCTGAAAGAACCGTTGGATTTCCTCTAAAGACAATACCCTTGGAATGGTCTTCTCCTTTTTGATCTTGTATTTCCTGAAAGGATACCACTCGTAATCGACCAGATTGTATTGGATAGCCCTATTGCAGACAGCCCTGAATGTTCTCATGTAGACAGCAATGGAATTGTACTTATTCCCACGCATCCTAAGTTCCTTCTCTACCTTTTGAAGATCCTTCACCCCAATAGCTTTAAATGAGCAATTCAGGTTGACAATCTTGGAAAAGATGGAATGGCTTGATTTGTAGGTTCTGGCAGATCCTCCACGACCAGATTTGATCAATTGATCAATGTTTTCCTGCCAAAACTCCTCTACAGTGATTTCATCAGCTGACTTTTGAAGGACAAAGGCTTTTAGCTCTTCAAGAGAGAAAGGCCTGTTGATGTTGTCACTGACAAAAGCTCTCAAACGCTTGGCGTACTTCTCTTTGAGCTCGTCCAGGTGAAGCTGTAAAGGTTTATTGCCTATCACAGCACACTTTTTCTTGTCAAACTTGGAGGCTAGAACGCTCTCTCCTGTAGAAATGTCAAAGAATCCCCTATTGTGACGAATCCTGATGACAATTGGATAGGTGCCATCAATCTTCTTTCTCGATTTGAGATTGAGTTGGATGTTTGCCATAATTTTCATCGATTATGGCCCTTGCACTGTGCTAAAAATGTTCACGCAATTGAAACGCAAACCAGCAAAATGTGCGTGCTAATTGCGTTACAATGCTCATTGGACTATCTGGAACATCGATGCTTAAAAACAAAAAAGCCTCCAGAATTGCTTCTGAAGGCTTTTTTTAGCTGCTCCCCCTCTTGGGCTCGAACCAAGGACCCCATGATTAACAGTCATGTGCTCTAACCAGCTGAGCTAAGGAGGAGTTTGTTTCGTTATCCCTTTCGGAAAACGTTTTGCAAATGTAGATGGCTATTCGTTTTTTTCCAAACCCATTTTTGAAAAAATCTCTGTTTACAGCCTGTTTCACTTTTTTCTATTTCTAAGTCAGGGACTTATTTTTTGGATTTTTCCACTAAGCACTCCCTTATTGATTTTTGACACTAAACTTCCGGCTAAGTGTCTTGATAAACCTAACTTTGCGAAACCGTAGTGCTGACCAGTCTTCATCAACGGCAATTTGGCACACTTCTTCATAATCCAGCTCTCCTACCTTTCTCCAACCGCTATCTCTATTGATGCTCACCTTGTATTTTTTGGAAGTGCCTTTAGGGTAGGCTACCCATATTGCCTCATCCTCCGGGGAAAGTTGATGCATTTCTTCAAAATACTCATCGATGTCCTCCTTGCTATACACAAACGCAAGCATAAACGTAAGCTTCTCTCCATTCTCCACATAATACCCAGAAGTTTTCCAAGTCCTGAGGGCAATTCCAAATCCAGCTCTTCATCCCTTCTTTGAAATTCATCTTCTTTAAAATTGTGTCCATCACTAGCTTTTTTGTTAATAAAAAGTAAAAATTTTTGCAAAATTGAATCAAATCAAATCTTGGAAACTCATAAATAGTTTAAGTTTTCTTTTACCCATCCAATTCTTTCAAGTTAATCTAATCAGATGAAAAAAATAATATGATTATCCGCAATCATACCAGTATGGGTAAACCGAAGCAATGATGAGTCGGTCAAACAGTTTTTGACCAAAGTATCTTCTGTTGAGCTTGTAGCAAAACTCATCCAGGTAGTTCTGCAT
>NZ_JBHSKS010000023.1:0-23856 GCF_042657405.1 Algoriphagus aquatilis | reverse complement strand
GGCTTACCTGACCGAAGCGCATCTCCGGCCTGCTTGGCGAAAGCCTTGAAATCAAACTCTTCTTTGTCTTCTTTCATAGTCAAAATTTAATGGTTTAAATTTTGACACAGTTATTTGAACAGTCTCGCTTTTCAAGCTATTTCACGGGGAATCTCGATTATCTATTTCACCGACTGCAGGGAGGTTTATTTCGCGAAGCGTATTTCGCAGGGCCTTTTTCTGGAAGAATCTTTTAGAAATTCAATTCACCAATTTTTCATTAGTTTACTTTTCCAAACACCCATTCATTATTTCATGGAACAGGAAGTAATCGTTCAGATCAGCAACAAACTCAAAAGTATCCGAAAGGACCGAAATCTTACGCTACAGGAAGTAGCAGATCGGGCAGGCGTAACTAAGGGGCTGATTTCGCAGATTGAAAATAGCCGAACCATCCCTTCCCTGTTGGTCTTAATTCAGATTGTAAAAGCTTTGAATGTGGGCTTGGATGAGTTTTTTAATGACCTGAATTTCTATGGAAAAGAGGGGAAAATCCTTATTCAGCGAAAAGAACATTACCAGCGATTTGAAAAAGAACCCGCTTCAGGCTATGAGTATTTTCGGATTTTTACCAAAAAAGTGAATGCCTGCACCATCGACATTGTCTTGTTGGAGATTCAGCCCGGTGCGCAACGGGATTTTGTAAAGACGGAAGCATTCGAGTACAAATACATAATTTCCGGTTCAGTTAGGTATGTTTTTCGGGATCAGGAGATCGTATTAAACGAGGGTGACTCCATGCTGTTTGATGGGAGAATGGAGCATAATCCAGTGAATTTAGGCGAATCTACAGCCAGAATGTTAGTGGTGTATTTTTTTGAAGTCGGGTAAAATCGATTAATCACAGACACTTTTAGCACTTTTTTTAAGGACTTTGGCTTGTTTTCTTTACCAATTTGATGGGATGCATTACATTGGAAGGCTATCAAGTTTTGATGCTTACCTAGCTTTAAAATTCAGCGACTAACAACACCAATTAAATTTGCAATCCCCATGTCTCTTCCCAAAATCACCGTCCAAGCCCTTGTCTCCGCTCCTCTTGCTACCGTTTGGGAGCGATATACCAAACCCGAGCACATCACCCAATGGAATTTTGCCCATGAGAGTTGGCACTGTCCTGCCGCATCCAATGACATGCAGGTGGGTGGAAAACACTTTGCGAGAATGGAAGCACGGGACGGTAGCTTTGGGTTTGACTTTGAGGCAATTTACTTGGATGTAAAGCCCTTGGAATCTTACAGCTACGAGTTTGGCGGCAGATTATGTCAGGTAGAATTTCAGGAAATCGACGGAAAGACAGAAGTAAAGGTGAGCTTTGACCCCGAAACTGAAAACTCTTTAGAGCTTCAACAAAACGGTTGGCAGTCGATTTTGGATAATTTCAAAAATTACGCTGAGCGGGGCTGAGAAATAGTTTTGAACTCTGTCAAACAGGAGTTTAGGAAGTATTTGAAGAATATTTGGCTTCCATCATCCTGCATTAACTCATGGAAAATCATAAAATCTTTAAAATGGCTTTTGCCAGCGTGTATCCGCACTATGTGGCCAAAGCTGAGCGAAAAGGAAGAACCAAAGACGAAGTAGATGAGATCATTTGTTGGCTGACTGGCTATGATTTGACCGGTCTCCGAAATCAAATCGATCTGAAAAAGGATTTTGAATCCTTCTTTGCAGAGTCACCTTCCTATCATCCCAATGCTTCTCAGATTACTGGAGTGATTTGCGGATACCGAGTAGAGGAGATTGCTGACCCGCTTATGCAGAAAATCCGACAGTTGGATAAGTTGATCGATGAGCTGGCCAAAGGGAAAAAGATGGAAAAGATTCTAAGAACCTGAAATCTATTCGGATTCCTTTCACTATCCTTTGAACTCTAATTGCTCCTGAAGATCATTCCTTTATCAAGCATTTCCAAGATTTGCCGAACCATGTTTTTCCAAATTTGTTACGTTGGAGTAATTAGCTAACCCACATGGATTTCAATCTCGACTGGCTTCTTTCCACTGATTATACCCAACCCAAAAATTTTCTTGTCATTTTCAGTATCCTGCTTGCCGGGATTTTCTTAAGGTATTTGGCCCTTGCATGGATCTACCATGAGGCGGTGTACAAACGGCTTGGAGACAAGATGCCCTTCCGAAGACTTCATGAGCAAATCCGGTTACCACAAGTGAAGACCGAAATCTGGTACTCATTTTTAGGTGCGATCATCTTTGCCGTGGCAGGTGCGCTCATGTTGATTTTCTGGCAAAAAGGCTATTCACAGCTATATTCTACACTTACATGGTGGGATATCCTTTGGATTCCGTTCAGCTATTTCGCAGCACTCTTTATCCATGAGACCTATTACTACTGGCTGCATCGCTGGATGCATCAACCCAAAGTGATCCGACATTTTCACCACATCCACCACAATAGTCTGTACACAAGCTCCTTCACTTCATTTTCCTTTCATCCCATTGAAGCTGGATTACAAGCCATCTTCTTGCCTGTATTGGTCCTTTTTCTACCCATGCACTTCCTTGTACTTATTGCACTTTTGATCACTATGTCCATTACAGCGGTAATCAACCACGCTGGAGTAGAGGTATATCCAAATCAGGCGCTCAATTCAAAGTTTTTTCGATGGATGGTAGGTGCGACCCATCACGACATGCATCACCTCAAGTATCGTTGCAACTATGGCCTTTATTTCACCTTTTGGGATGTGTGGATGAAGACCGAGGACTCGGGTTTTGAAAAAAGATTTGAGGCCCATACCCAGAGAAGAAATTAATTTTGAGCCGTATGAATTTGGGCTTTGAAGGTTGTACTAAAGGTTAAATATTTAAAAAGAAAAGAGAGAATGCTAAGGTTCTCTAACAGCTTATTTTGAAGGATCTGGCCAGAACGCTTGAATTCAGTTTTCAATTCACCTCAAATCGGAATTATATTTTTTTATGATATGAATGCTGATTAGTTATTTAAACACTCCTTTCAGGTGCCATTCATCAAGAAAACTCCTGATTTTCTAAAAAAATCATAATTATCAGCTTGAAACTATTTTACTTTGTAACCAGTTAATGGACTGATTCAAAGAATCCATGTCCGACACTAAACCCAACAACCGAATAAACTTCTTTCTGACGATTCAAACCATGAGATGGATCTTAGTGATTACTCTCTTCTTTGTAGGTCTTGGAACTTTTCCTGTTGGGCAAGATCTACCTCCATCTACGGCTAGCATTTCGGAAACTCCGGATCTGCAAACGCAATACCTCGATGTATTTCAGTTTGACTTTTCAGATCTGATTCCAGCAGAGGCTAGAGTCAGAACCTCCTCTTCCTCTTCTCAACGGCTAAAAAACGAACGTAGCTCCTACGTTTTTGAGCTTCAGGGATTAGTCTTTCTGCACTGCAAAGTGGAGAAATCCTATTCAGAAATTCATGTTGACAAATACCTTAAGCAATTAATTCAGTACACCATACAGGTTAACGCTCCTTGACCTGATTTTTTCAATTCGCTTTTAGTACCCTCAGACAATAGCCCTGTTGTCGTTCTACCTCATTTATTTCTATTCTTATGAAAACTGAAAAACTTAACTTGTTTTCCGGAGTGAAGACATTTGTATCTACCGCTTTGACTTTGGTGATGATGTCAGGTATCCTCGCGTCCTGCACCGAAGGAAATTCAAAAAACAACAAAGAAAATGAAGCGCTAAGCGTGCCTGTTTTGGAGCTTCAGCCTCAGTCTGTGGAAGTACCTCAGACCTATATCGCCGACATCCAAGCGGTACAATTTGTGGAAGTCCGTTCCAAAGTGGAAGGTTTTGTGGACCGTATTTTCGTGGATGAAGGCCAGTACGTGAAAAAGGGCCAAACCCTATTCCAGCTTTCCTCGGCCGAGTACAACGAGATGGTCAACTCAGCACGTGCAAATCTTGCCAAAGCAAAAGCTGAGCAAACTGCCGCTAAAGTCGAAATGGAACGCCTTCAGATTTTGGTAAACAAAAAGATCATCTCCAACTCTGAATTGGAATTGGCTAAATCCAAAAAAGCAGTAGCTGATTCTCACATTGCAGAAGCTGAGTCTTTGCTAAAATCAGCACAAACAGGCCTTTCTTACACCACGGTAAGGGCACCATTCGACGGCTTGGTGGATAGAATCCCCCACAAGATTGGCAGTCTAGTAACAGAAAACGATTTGCTGACTTCCATCACTGACATATCTTCCATTTTCGCCTATTACAAAGTCAATGAAAATGAATACCTGAACTTCATGAGAGACAAAATCGAAAGCGGTGCAGATACATTTTCCGAACAACTTACCCTGATTCTATCAGATGGAGAAAAGTATGGCCAAAAAGGCAAACTGGAAACTACCGAAGGGGACATTGAGTCAGGCACCGGATCTATAGGTTTCCGTGTGCGTTTTCCAAATCCTGACAACTTGATCAAACACGGTGCTTCTGGCAAAATCGAAATGATGTCCAAGTTGGATGAGGTCTATTTGATTCCTCAGAAATCTACTTTTGAGATTCAGGACTTCACCTATGTATATGTCGTGGACAAAGACAATACGGTAAAAGTGAGAAGCTTCAAGCCGCTTCAGCGATACGATATCTACTACATCGCAGACGGTTTCCAGCCTGGTGATAAGATTGTGTTTGAAGGAATTCAGCAAGTAAAAGATGGATCCATAGTAGTCCCTCAGGCGGTTGCTGCCGCTGATGTCTACCATGATCTGATCAGTTCCCGTTAATCCCAAACGCTAACTCACCCCTTACATGCTGGAATTATTTATCAGGAGACCGATTCTCTCGACGGTCATTTCTGTGTTCATTACGTTGCTGGGTATCTTGGCGCTGACCTCGCTGCCGATCACCCAGTTTCCCGATATCGTACCTCCTGCCGTGACGGTAACCGCCCGATATACCGGTGCCAATGCCGAAGTATTAGCAAAAGCTGTAGCAACTCCTCTGGAGCGCGCCATCAATGGTGTACCGGGAATGGAGTACATGACTTCTGTAAATACCAATGACGGTATTTCCCTGATCAACATTGTCTTCAAGGTAGGAACTGACCCTGACCAGGCTGCAGTAAACGTGCAGAACCGGGTGGCAACCGTACTGGATGAACTTCCCGAGGAGGTAATCCGGGCGGGCGTACAGACAGAAAAGGAAGTTAACTCCATGCTTCTTTACCTAAACCTCACCACTTCGGATACCACTCAGGATGAAAAGTTTGTGTACAATTTTGCCGATATCAATATCCTTCCTGAATTGAAGCGTATTGATGGAGTAGGTCGTGCAGAAATTATGGGGATGAAAGACTACGCGATGCGGGTGTGGCTGAAGCCGGACCGTCTTGCCGCCTACGACCTTTCGCCCCAAGACGTCACGGAAGCCATCCGTGCCCAAAACGTCGAAGCAGCACCAGGTAAATCCGGTATTTCCTCAGACCGCGATCCACAGGCATTACAGTATGTATTGAAATACACAGGGAAGTTTAATCAGGAGGAAAACTACGAAAACATCACATTAAAGGCGCTTCCTGACGGTTCGTTGCTAAAACTGAAAGACGTGGCAGACATTCAGTTTGACGCCTTGGAATACTCGATGGTATCCATGACAGATGGAAAACCATCGGCATCCATCATGATCAAACAACGTCCGGGTTCGAATGCACGGGAAGTAATATCCAACATCAAAGCCAAAATGGAGGAAATCCAAGGCTCTTCCTTCCCTCCAGGCATGACTTTCAACGTGTCTTATGATGTGAGCCGATTCTTGGATGCGTCAATCTATGAAGTAGTAAAGACCTTGATAGAAGCCTTCTTACTGGTATTCATCGTAGTGTTTTTGTTCCTTCAGGATTTCAGATCCACCTTGATTCCTGCGATTGCGGTACCGGTTTCCTTGGTCGGAACACTCTTCTTCATGCAGCTTTTTGGCTTTTCGATCAACCTACTTACCCTTTTCGCACTCGTACTTGCGATCGGTATTGTGGTGGATAATGCCATCGTAGTCGTAGAAGCTGTGCACGTGAAGATGCATGAGCTCAAAATGAATGCCTTGGATGCTACCATCGCGGCAATGAAAGAAATCGGCGGTGCGATCGTGGCAATTACTTTGGTGATGTCGGCGGTGTTTATTCCGGTGAGTTTTCTTTCCGGACCGGTGGGGATTTTCTACCGACAATTTTCACTGACCTTGGCGATTGCGATTGTGATCTCAGGGATCAATGCCTTGACACTTTCCCCTGCTCTTTGCGCGATGATGCTCAAGCCGATGCACCATGCCGGGGAAGGAAAAGAAAATGCGTTACAGAAGTTTTTCAATGGCTTTAACGCCAAATACGATGCCCTGGCAGGTAAATACCTGACTGTATTGAAAAGTATCGCCAACCGAAAAACCATCACCTATGGAGGTCTTGTATTGTTTTTTGTGTTGACTTATGGGATGATTTCATTTATTCCAACAGGCTTCATCCCGAATGAAGACCAAGGGATGATTTATGTCAACGTGACCACACCTCCGGGAGCAACGGTGGACCGAACTTCCGAAATCATGGACGAAGTGCAAGCCGCGCTTTTGCCTTTGGAGGAAGTCGAGACCGTATCCACCCTTGCAGGATATTCCCTTTTGACTGAAACAGCCGGTGCTTCTTTTGGCATGGGAATGATCAACTTAGCCCCTTGGGATGACCGAGAAAAGGATGTAAACGAGCTGATCGCTGATTACTCTGAGCGCACTTCTCATATCAAAGGTGCGGATATCCAATTTTTGGCACCTCCACCGGTACCTGGATTTGGAAATGCTTCTGGGTTTGAGCTTCGATTGCAAGATCGCTCTGGTGGCAACTTGGACAACATGGCGCGAGTCAATGAAGAATTCATTCAGGCCCTGAATGAGCGATCTGAAATAGAAGGAGCCTTTACCAACTTTGACCCGAGCTTTCCTCAGTTTCTTCTAAGCGTCGATCATGACAAAGCTGCTAAGCTTGGAATCTCTGTGAGTGAGTCGATGGAAACCTTGCAGAGTTACATCGGATCTTATTATGCTTCCAACTTTATCCGATACGGAATGATGTACAAGGTGATGATTCAGGCCTCTCCTGAGTACAGAACTTCGCCTGAATCACTCTTGGAAATGTATGCTAAAAACAAGGATGGAGAGATGGTTCCTTACTCCAACTTTGTGAGCCTCGAGCGAGTCTACGGTCCGGAGCAGCTGACGAGATACAACATGTTTACTTCTGCCTTGATCTCAGGTGATGCAGCTCATGGATATTCTTCGGGTGACGCAATTAAAGCAGTAGAAGAAGTAGCAGCGGCTACCCTTCCTCGGGGATATGACATCGACTGGTCTGGAATTACGCGAGAGCAAATTGCTTCCGGTAATCAGGCGATATACATTTTCTTGATCTGTTTGGTCTTTGTGTACTTGCTTTTGGCCGCACAGTACGAAAGCTACATGCTCCCACTTCCGGTAATCCTTTCACTTCCCGCGGGGATCTTTGGTTCTTATTTCTTCCTTAATCTGGTGGGATTACAAAACGACATTTATGCCCAAGTATCCTTGGTTATGTTGATCGGCTTGCTGGGCAAAAACGCCATTTTGATCATCGAGATCGCGATTCAAAACCGTGCTAAAGGCATCTCAATTTTACAAAGTGCCATCAATGGTGGCGTAGAACGTCTCCGACCTATTTTGATGACCTCATTTGCCTTCATCTGTGGTTTGATTCCTCTGACCATTGCTTCCGGTGCAGGCGCTATAGGTAACAGAACCATCGGAACTGCCGCTGCGGGAGGAATGCTCATCGGCACCGTGATCGGTGTGTTTTTGATCCCTGGCTTGTATGTGGTTTTTGAAACCATCGACACCAAAATGAAAGAAAAGAAAGCCAAACGACTCCAAGTCTCTACTCAAATCCAGGAAGCTCACGTATGAAAAAAATAGCAATTGCATGCGTGCTGGGGCTGGTATTGGCTTCAGGCTGCAAAGTAAGTGAGGTCACAAAACCTCAACCCAGAATAAACTTACCAGGAGAATTTGCTGCTGTTGCAGGTCAGGTAGCTGACTCCGTTGCGCAGGTTTCCTGGGAGAGTTTTTTCAAGGATGAAAATCTCAAAACCCTGATTTCTTCTGCTTTGAGCAACAATCAGGACAACCTCATGACCCTGGAGCGAATCAAAGCCGCAAGAGCCTCCATGATGGCTGCCAAAGCGGGTCTTTTCCCAGCAGTATCCGGAATGGCGGGTGCAAGCCGTCGGAAGTTTGGAGAATATACCATGGATGGGGTGGGAAATTTTGACACCAACCTTTCTGATAATATCACTGAGGACAAAAGGATACCGGATCCTTACCGTGATTTTATCATCGGAGCAAACTTCAACTGGGAAGTGGACGTCTGGGGAAAACTCAGAAATCAAAAACGCGCTGCGGCTTCGAGGTATTTAGCCTCAGAGGAGTTTGCCAAAAGTGTACGCACTTGGTTGGTTTCGGATGTCGCTACTACCTATTACGAATTGTTAGCCATCGATGCAGAGATTCAAGTGTTGAATGAAAACATTCGCCTTCAAGATCTAGCGCTTCAGCTCATCATCGAACTGAAAGAAGGAGGACGAGCCAATCAGCTGGCCATCGATCAATTTGAAGCTTTGGTGCTCAACTCCAAGTCTCAATTGGAAGCAAAGCTTAGAGAGCAGAAAACCCTTGAATATGCACTTACCAGATTGGTAGGCCAAGTGGAAGTCGCCCTAAATCGCACCAACCTGGATTCAGCAGTGGAAACCCCACGAGTGATGGAGATTGGGATTCCTGCCCAACTGATCCAGTCAAGACCTGATATAAGAGAAGCCGAATTGAATCTGCAAGCGACCAATTTCAATGTTTCCGCAGCCAAAGCAGCCTTCTACCCTTCCATCAACCTCTTTGGAATGGCAGGATTCAATGCCTTTGAATTTTCTAAGCTCTTCTTCAATCCAGCCTCCACCATGTATCAACTTGGAGCTGGATTAACAGCTCCGATTTTCAATAGAAGGCAGGTACAAACTGAGTTTGAACTGGCAAGAGCAGACCAGCAGGTAGCTTTGTTGGATTATGAAAAACGAACGTTAAATGCCTACCTCGAAGTACTTGATCTGGTCAACCAAATCAGTACGCTTGACAATCAATTGAAGCTTAAGGAAAATGAAGTGAATGTACTTCAGCGCTCTATCGAAAATTCCAACACGCTCTTTTCGGTAGGTTACGCTAATTACCTGGAAGTCATCACCGCACAGGCACGAGCTTTGGAATCTGCGATCGAACTGGCGGACCTCAAAGCTTCCCGTCTTCAATCTCATGTGCAGCTTTATCGAGCACTGGGGGGAGGATGGAATTGATACCAACAAAAAAGACCGAATTGCTTCGGTCTTTTTTGCTTTATGCAGGTTGAGGGAGCCGGAAAGCCTGTCTGGCTAGGAGCTTCCACATTCCCTTTTCCCGAGTCCAGATCATCATCAGGCCGATGTTTAAGGTATTGGTATTGCCATTGGAAACGATGCTTGCTTTGACATTGTGCCTCACGATAGCTAAGTCTTTATTGGGCATGCTAACCTCCAAATCCGAAATGTCCCAAGATTGGTAATCTGTTTTTTTGGAAGCAAAAACTGCTAAAAATTCCTCCTGATTTTCGATGACTCCGCTAGAGTGTCCATAATCCAAATTCACCGAGGTGAGTTGGCGAAGTGCTTCCACATTTTCGTCAAGCATGGCCAATCTGAGCTGAAAAACAGCTTCTTTGATTTCGGTATCACTCTGGGAAAACGCCGGAATACTGAGCAGCAAAAGGAAATAAATCAGGATTGCTTTCATGGATTTTTGGGTTGATTTTGTTCAATTTAAAGAAAAATCATCGCCATTTTAAACCAATCACTTTTTCTATGCCCAGAAAACCTTTTTCCTACCAAATCACTCAACTTGATCCTGCCAAGGATCACGAGCAGATTTCTTTCCTCCTCTCCTGCCATGTCTTACCTTGGGATTTGGAGCGAGCCTTAGAGTTTGCTTTGTTTCGTACCTTCGCGATCCCCTCTATTTCAGGACTTTTGGCTCAAACGGGGGAATTTCAGCATCGCCCCCGCAAGCGATACGATGACACAGAATTAATCCTTTTTGAGATTTTGGAACATGGCATGAACAGCCTCCGAGGAAAGCGTGCTATACGCCGGATGAACTCCATGCATGGGCGTTTTGAGATCTCCAATGATGATTTTCTCTACGTGTTGTCCACTTTTATTTTCGAACCGATTCGTTGGCTGGAAAAATACGCCTACCGACCGATGACCGAACTGGAAAAGCAAGGGGTTTTCAAAAACTACCTCGAGCTCGGCCGCCGGATGAACTTAAAAGACGTCCCTCAGACTTTGGAGGAATTTGAGCGATTCAATCTGGACTATGAAGCCAAACACTTTCAATATGCAGCCTCCAATCGCCTGATTGCCGACAAAACCATCGACTTGCTCTTGGGGTTTTACCTGCCCAAATGGCTTTTTGGAGTAGGACGACCCTTTGTTTTTGCGCTGCTGGACGAGCCCTTGAGAGTGGCTTTGGGGATTAGAAAAGTGGCCTCTTGGAGAAAGGTTCTGATGAAAGCAGGCCTGAGAGTCCATGCCATTTTTCACCAAATCAGCAGCGAACCAACCGAACCTGTCTTAGGTACTCGAAGGAAAAGGCCCACTTATCCCGAGGGATATCAGATTGAGGAATTGGGCACGTTTCCTTTTAAAAGCAGTCAAGACTAGCGAGATACTTTGCTGGTTTGGGAGCGTGCTCCGGCTAATTTGGCACCAAGTAAAGCCATCGGAAAATAAGCCAAGAGCAGGTCGGTGACATTAAACCAAAGGGGTGCTGGCAAAGCCATCACCATAAAAGTGCCGCTTACGAAAAACAGCAACCCAATCAAAATTGCCAATTCTTTGGCAAAAGATGCCGCGATCTTGGCCGTAATAAATGCACCAATCAAGGTCCCCAACGCATGGGCAAGAAAAGGAATCAAAAAGTGCTTAGGTTGCATGATGTCCATAGCTGCTTCTAGACCTTCCATGGTGGTCAAATCAGCACCATCAGGTGGCGGGATCAGCGCCGCACTGTTCATTACAAGCAGGGAATTGACGGTGCCCCCGATAAGTACCCCCAGGATTACAGCAATCGTGTTTTTAAGAATCGGATGCATATCAGTGAGATTTAGCGTTTGAGTTTTTGATTTGTCTGAGGAGGTCTTCCATGTAGTCCACCTGCACTTCTTGGATTTCCAGCAGTTTTCTGTTTTGGTGGACGAGGAGGTGGTCTATTTTTTCGCTCAAAAGTTTGATTTCCAGCTCAGCCTTCAGGTCTATTTTGTAGTCATGCTCTGATCGGATTCGATCTTTAGCTTCTTGACGATTTTGGCTCATCATGATGATCGGAGCCTGGATGGCGGCCAGGCAGGAAAGAATCAGATTCAGCAAAATAAATGGAAATGGGTCGAAAGGCTTTGTGGCTAGGATGTAGGCATTGGTAATCATCCAGATCACTAGAAAAGTGAAAAAGAGAATGATAAAAGTCCAGCTTCCTCCAAATGTGGCGATGTGATCAGCCATCCGCTCTCCAAAAGTAAGCTCGGGATCAGTATCATCCTGAATCTTCTCGGAGAGAATGGAGTTATCCCGGATAGCTACCATCACTTGCTGATCTATTCTCGCCAACTCTCCTTTTTCTTCTTCGATCATCCGAGTGAGGTAGAGACGTCGGTAAAAGTTGAGTTCGGATAAGCTGATGTAATCTTCAGGACCAAATCCGGGATTTTCCTTACAAATCAGGTTCAAAATACCGGCCCGGATTTCCGCACCAATCATCGCTTCACCTTCAGGGATCGATTTTTGGCTGATGTAGCTTTTGATCACGGCTTCAGCTTTTTCGTTTTCCTGAGAACGTACCGCTTGCCATATCAGCAAGATTTACCTTTCCGCTGATGGAAGATTCCGTGGCAGTACCATCGTAGGTGATCCGATTTCCCTGGATGGAAAACTCCAAGTGAAGGACATTCCCTTTCAAGGTACCTGTGACTTGCGAATCACCGAGCGAACCGGAGTAGGTTCCTGTTATTTTCTCACCTTCCTGCTTGAGGACAAAAGTGGGATTTCCACTTCCCATATCCGTTTGCACATCGACTGTCCAAGTTCCGGTAAGGTCAATTTTCGTTTGTGCTTGAGCGAAAAAACCAAAAGCGAAAATGAGGAGAAAGAAAAGCAACAAGGTTTTCATAGCGAGATGAAATTAGGGTTACCAAAAGTTATGATTTATTCTCCTCCAATTTGCACTTTTCAGTCATTTTTTAGCGAGAGGACAGCCTCTGCCTCCATTTCGACCAAATACTCCTCCCCGATCAGATCTGCCCGGACCATGGTATTGGCAGGCTGGATTCCTGCAAACCGCTGCCCATGAGCTCTGGAAATCGGTTCCCATTGATCCGCATTTCGGATGAAAATTCGTGTTCGGACGACATCTTCCAAGGTTCCTCCAAGGGATTGGATTGCTCCCTCGATTTTGTCTAAGATAAAATGCGCCTGAGCACCGGGGTCATTTCCTCCCATTGCTTTTGAGCCATGAGTGGCGGTCGTACCTGAAACCAAGATGCGGTTTCCTTTTTTCACCGCTCGGCTAAATCCTGCAATATCCTCCCAAATCGTACCACTGAGAGCTTTGGTGCGTCCATCAGTTCCCTCCACCGTCGGATAGGGAGCAGGAAAAGAAGCAACGTGATGGCTCAAATCTCCCGAGGCAGTCAGGAAAGGAGGTTTGCGGTATTCGTCTCCGCAGTCGCCGGGGATCCGGGAGAGCGTATGAAGAACCTGTCTGAGCTGAGTCTCGTCCGATTCATCCAACTGGAAGGAGAAAAGCCGCTCGTTATCAACGATATGTTCGCTTTTCCCTAATCGAGCTCCGATGATTACCCCGGCCACCGCAGGGCGGGTCATGATGTAGTGACTGGCAATATTGGCAATGCCTACTTGATGCTTTTTAGCGATGCTGTCAAGGGTCTGAAGTAAATCTTGAAACTGATCCCATCCCCCTGCTGCGTCGATAAATCGCTTGTATTTCATCTGTGACCAAGTCAGGGATTCATTCAGGACAGGTTCGGGTTTCCCAAGCCATTTTTCGGAAAGAAATCCACCTGCCACCGTACCAAAGGCCAGCAATTTAACGCCATGTTTCAGGCATAATGCCGTCATTTCTCCTGCTGCCCGCTGATCGAGGAGCGAATAACAAACCTGATTGGACACCACTTCAATCCCTGAATTGACCACAATACTGAGGTGCGCTGTATCAAAATTGGTCAATCCAAGATGCTTGATCAGGCCTTCTTCCTTGAGTTCCTGAAGCCAAAACAGGCAATCCACCCAACTCGGATGGGTATATTGCCAAGCATGAAACTGCATCAGGTCAATCCGATCGGTTTGCATGCGGGTGAGGGCAGTTTCTACGGCTTTTCTCACTTGATCTTTGGTGATGCTGTCGGGAGAAGGCACCCATTTGGTGAAAAACTGAGCCGAATCGCCTCCGTAGGTTTGCCGGAACACACCGGTGATTTCCTCTGCCGAACCGTAATGATCGGCCATGTCAAAAGTGGTAAAACCGGCATCCACGTAGGCTTTCATGGATTGGGCAGCTTCGTGCGGGTTAACCTTGTTGCCGTCTCGCTCCAGATCGGCAATTTGCCAGAGTCCAGTCAGCGCCCTGCAAATGGTCAATCCGGGGGCTAATTCAGTGTATTTGGAAAGGGTCATATCAGTCTTGTGGTAATTTCGAGAATCTGTTTTTCAGGTTAGGATCGGATTTTTGGAGTTTTTTCCAACGGAAATAGAAAAGAAGGCTAGCCAAGCCCATCACAATTAGCCACACCCAAGTGGAGTGAAAATACCAGGCTGAAACTTCAGCAGAAAGGTCTTTGCTCACGTGGATAAGTAGAAAGGCAGAAAGAAAAAGGGTACCCACCAGCGCAATTATTAGCTGACTGAAAGGGTGTTTGAAGATCTTGATTTCGCTTGCCAAAGCCGGATTTCGCTTGGGCAGGAAAGCGACTGAGAGACACATGAGCAGAAAATTGACCAACATGGAAGTGACCATGATGTCAATTCCCAAAAAGAAATCACCGGCAAAATGGCTTCCCAAAATCCCAACCGTAGAAACCAATGTACTCAATAGGATAGCCCGGTATGGAGCATGACGTTTGGGGTGGATTGTAGCTAATGCTTTTGGAAAAATCCCATCTTCAGCCCAGGAAAAAACCAATCGGGACACCGAAAGAATCATCGCCGGAAGATCATTGAGCAAGGCAATTGCTGCTCCCAGCAAAATCACCACCCCAAGTCCAGTAGGCAGTAAATAGGAAAGAAGTCCTGCGGCGGTGATGTCTTTGATCTGAGACTCAAGAGCCACAAACTGCCAAGGTACCGCATGGTAAACGGCAAATGTGAACGTGAAATAAAACAAGCCCACCGTCAAAATCGCCAAGCCGATCGCTTTGGGAAGGTTTTTCGTAGGATTTTTGGCTTCTCCTCCCGCCTGTGCGATCGAGTCAAAGCCTATGAAGCTGGAAAACAGGATTGCTGCGGCAGAGAAAAAAGTAGTCCAGTTAAATTCTGCAGTGAAAAGCTCAAGCTGACGGCCTTCTTTTTCCATCAAGGCATTCGAAAAGTCCTCAGTAGTAAAACTCAGTCCTGCGAAAATCACCACCGCCCCAAGGGCAAACATCAAGACCATCAGCGGAATCAAGGTACGCTCGTAGGATTTCACCCCAAGCATATTGATCCCTGCAAAGAGCCAAAGGAGACCAACAGACAAGACCACTCGCACCAAAGAATGGCTTAACCAATCCGCCAAAGCAGTCCATTCCAAAGCAACGGCCACATCCCGAAAGAAGGGAACCACCACGTAGGAAATCACTCCTATCACAATAGATAGCCCAAACCATTGCGAAAAACTGGCCACAAAACCCCAATAGGGATGAATTGCCCTACTAGCATACAGGTAAGATCCTCCTGCTCTCGGCATGGCAGAAGCTAAAATCGAGTAGGCTAAAGCCGCAAAAATCGCCGGAATGGCTGCAAAAAGGAAAGCCGGAAGGACATAGGGACCGATACCGGGCACATTGCGCTGGATCATAAAGGGCACCACATAGATGGAAGCCCCGATCATCGAGCAAATCCCCGTGGCGGCAAGTCCTAAAAGACCGAGTTGACGATTGAGATGAGAGGGTTGTTGGGTCATAGAAGGCTAAAAATAGAGAAAAGCCTCCGACTCAACCAATGCCTTCCAAGTAATCCTGATTTACTTTTTGATTCCGAGAATCACGATTCAACGGTTGGAAAAATTCATTAGAGAATCAGAAAATCACTGGCTCATCTGGACCAAACTCTTTATCGATTCAATTAGCTTTTCTAACCACAATAGACACATAGCAGCACATAGCTTTTTAGCGGAAAACTTTTCTATGTGTTTTCTATGTGCCTTATGTGGTTTAAAGTTTAAATGTCCTTGCCTACCTGAGTGTCCGCACTCACGCCTTAGAATAATACTTCATCCTAAAAAGGAGGAAACCAAAAAAAATTGTGCATCTGTGGCAAATCATCGATCAAGTCCCGCTTCTGGAGAAGCAGGACAGTGGCAAAAAGTACAGAGAAGCAGCTTTTTAAACCACACTAGACACATAGCAGCACATAGCTTTTTAGCGAAAAACCTTTTCCTATGTGTTTCTTATGTGTCTATTGTGGTTCAAATTTTCATGCTTTCCATCTTTTGAAAAGAAGATCTGTACTCATCTTGAGTCATCCGCGAGAAAATTCCTTATAACAAATTAAACCCGCCTTTTACCAACACTACCGTGGTAGAATCAAGTGCCTTCTCCGGTTCAATCGCCAGGTAATGCTTGCCTTTAGCCCCTGGAATGACTTTCACTTTTTCCAAAACATATCCATTCTCGGTTTTTGACTTTTGAATCAAAATATACCGATCCTGATCCACCTCTAGGACCGACTCTTCAGGTACTGCCAAAGAAACTTGCGGATCCAACTGAATTCTCGCTTGCAAAAACATCCCCGGAGTCATTTTGGATTCCTGCTTTTCATCCACCAAATGTGCGTGAATATTGATTTGGCGCTGGGCATTGATTGACTGACCGACCACATAGATCTTGGCTTGCATCACTTCTCCTGGTTTGTCAGGACTGGTAAATTCCACCTTTTGACCTGGATGTACCCGGTTGGCATCTTTTTCAAACAGCACCAACTCCACATGGATATGCTCCCGACTGAGCAAGGTGACCGCCTTTCCTGCCGCGGGCAAAAACTGTCCCGGCACGACAAACACATCCTCCACAAACCCACTGATTGGGGAAGTCACCGCTACTTTGGTCTTGATAGACTGAGGGGTAAGCTGATCCGCATTGATTTGAATCAGGGAAAGTTGCTTCTTCAAACTCTCGGACTTAGCTAACGCAGTCTGGTAATCGGCCTCTGCTTTGAGGTAGTTTTTTTGAGCAGAAATCTGCTCAGCAGCCAAGGTGCGTTGACGTTCAAATTCAGATTTGAGGTAGGTCAATTGGCTTTTGGTTTCCAAGTAATCCTGCTGCAAACGAATAAAATCTGGGTTTTCGAGATTAAAGAGCACCTCCCCTTTTTTGACCGGTTGCCCTTCAAGCAATTTAATATCCTGTACATAGCCTCCATAGTAGGCAGAAATTTCTCGCATGCCTTCGACAGGAATCTGGACCGTGCCCTGCACCGTAATTTCCTCTGAGAACTCTCCGGTGTGTAGTGGACCCCATTCCATTTTCATGGTCCGAAATTGGTCTTCCGTGAGGACAATTTCCTTGGAATCCTCAGGGGCTTCTGCTACTTCAATCCCATTTTCGGAGGATTCATTTTTGGAACAGGAGGTCGCGAGTACTAGTGCTAGAGCGCCCGAAAGTAAGATTTTATATGCCTGAATAGTCTTCATCAGTTAGCTAGGTAAAGGAGTTCGAGTTGATTGAGTTGGTAATCGAGACGGGCCTGTAGGTATTGCAAGGTGATGGTCCGAGAGTTTTCTACGAGTTGGACATATTGGAGAAAGTCAATTTCCCCTTCCTGAAAGGATCGACTGGCTTGGGCCCGCAATTGATCTGCGAGGGATTTTCCCTCCGTTTCGTAGTAGGTGATGATTTGCTGGCTTTGATCCAGTCTTTTTTGGATGGTAGAAAAATTCGTTTCCAGTCTGGATCGGAAGTTTTCTGATTCAAAATTGATTTGTTCCTGTGCGATTTTATTGGCTTTGATCTTGGCTGATTGAGCACCGAAAAAGAGCGGAATCCCTATACCTACCTCAAATCCGGGATATACTTTAGAACCGGGAGCCAGGTTGGTACCCCTAAACAGGTCTAGATTGATCGATGGAAGGAGGGAATTCTGATTGACTTTGGTCTGGTAGAAGGCCTGCATTTTGGCAGCCTCGTAAAAGGAAAATCCAGGATGTGAAGCTAGGTCTGCATTTGGATCAAGTTTGATTTCGGATGTTGAAATCTCTATTTCACCTTCCACCTGAATCAATTTCGCAAGCTGCTCCAACGCGATGGACTTACCCCGCTGAGCCTCGGATTTACGGATGGATATTTCACGCAACTTACTGTCTGCGGTGAGTTTTTCGAGGAGATTGGACTCGCCTGTTTCGAGTCGTCTGTTGGCAGCTTTGGCAAATGAACCATACAGGCTATCCAGGAAGAGGTAATTTTTCTCCAAATCGGTCCAATAAGCGGCTGTCACAAAGGCGGTGCTTACTTCCTTTTTCAGGGATCGGAGATCTAACTCCAATCTCGCCTCCTCCTGCTGTTGACCTGACCGGAGAAAGTTCTTTTGGGCACTATAAACTGTGGGAAAATCAAAACTCTGATTGATACCCCAAACCCGATTGAACACCCCATTTTCAGCAATGTCATTTTGATCCTGACGGTGAATCAGGTTGGTTTTCGGGATCTCCCATGCTGACCTAGTCAAAGCAACAGCCGATTCCAATCGTTTTTGAGAAGCGAGGATACCGGGATTTTGCTTTTCGGCAAGTTGCAGGGCCTCTTCTAAAGTCAATTTTGTGCTTTGCTGCGCCAAAGAAACCGCAAATGGACTGAGCAAAAAGAAGATCAGTAAGGAAGCTACCTTGGGTAGTTTGAATCCTTTTTTACTTTCTCCTGAATTAAACAACACGTACAAAACCGGCAAAACGACCAAGGTGAGCAGGGTAGCTGAAATCAACCCGCCTACGACGACCGTAGCCAAGGGACGCTGCACCTCAGCACCCGCCGAACCCGACACCGCCATGGGCAAAAAGCCCAAGGCTGCCGCAGAAGCCGTCAGCAATACAGGGCGCAGACGTTCTTTGGCCCCTGTGATCACCAGCTCTCGAATGGAAGTATACTTATGTTTCATGGATTTGAAATGTTCGATCATCACGATCCCATTAAGAACTGCAATTCCAAAAAGCGCGATAAATCCAACTCCTGCAGAGATACTAAACGGCATGTCTCTTAACCAAAGAAGCAGAATGCCACCAATGGCTGAGAAAGGAATGGCCGTATAGATCATAAAGGCATCTCGTGTGGAAGAAAAGGCGAAGAATAAGAGCAAAAAGATCAGCACTAAGGCTACCGGAACGGCGATCAAGAGTCGATTTCGGGCTTGCTGAAGGTTTTCAAACTGCCCCCCATAATCCACTCGATAGCCTTCGGGAATAGTGATCTGGTTTTTGACTATTGCCTGAATATCATCCACCACGGATTGTAGATCGCGGTTTCTGACATTCACTCCGACCACTACCCTACGCTGGGTATTGTCTCGGGAGATCTTTGCGGGACCTTTGGTATAGGTGATCTTGGCGAGCTCGGAAAGAGGAACACTGCCTCCGGTCGGAAGTTGGATGGCTGCATTTTCGAGATTTTCGATATCCTTCCGATAAGGCGCATCAAAACGAACCACCAATTCAAATTGCTTTTCCCCTTCAAAAACAGTCCCCGCACTTAGTCCTGCAAATCCCATGGTTACTACCTGATTCAGATCTTCGACGTTCAGACCGTATTTGGCGATTTTAGCTCGGTCGTATTCGATTTTCATTTGAGGAAGGCCGTCCACTTTTTCCAAGATGACGTCTGCCGCACCTTCCACACCCTGAATAGCCGCTTCTATTTCTTCGGCAGTTTTCAAGAGCATATCCAAATCTTCCCCAAACACCTTGATTGCCAAGTCAGCCCGAACCCCCGTAATCAACTCATTGAATCGCATTTCGATCGGCTGGGTAAACTCGTAATCCAATCCTGGAATAGCTTCCAATGCTTTTTTGAACTCTTCGGCTAGTTCATCCTTGGTTTCCACTGTCGTCCATTCGCTCGGTGGATGTAGGGTCACAATCACGTCACTTTCTTCCATGGACATGGGATCGGTTGGGATTTCGGCCGCACCGATTCGTGTCACCACTTGCTTCACTTCGGGAAACTTCATCAGAATCCGCTCCATTTCTGTGATCGTCTCCACGGTATTGGTCAACGTCGTTCCTGTCTTTAATACCGGCTGTATCACAAAATCCCCTTCATCCAGCGTTGGCACAAACTCAGAACCCATCGTAGAGAATAGCCAAACTGCAGCTACAAGAATCAAACCTGCAGTGGAAAGGACCGCTTTGGTATGGGTCAAAGCCCAATTAATGGTTGGCTCGTACAGTTTATTCAGAAAATTGATCAGTCGCACGGACACGTTCTTAGGTCCAGGCGGTTCTGATTTGAGGAAAAGCGAAGAAACGACCGGCACATAGGTCAAGCCCAAAATCATCGCTCCGATCAAGGCGAAACTGAATACTTCCGCCATGGGACGGAACATTTTACCCTCCACGCCTGAAAGCGAAAGAATCGGAATAAATACGATGATGATAATGATCTGTCCAAAAATCGCCGAATGCATCATTTTGGAGGCTCCATTAAATGAAATCTTGTCCTTTTCAGCTTGTCTTTCGCTGCGGGAAAGACCTGTGAATGATGCAGAAGATTTGGAAAACTGGTAGGCAATGTACTCGACAATAATCACTGCCCCATCGATGATAATTCCGAAGTCAATCGCTCCCAAACTCATCAGGTTGGCATCGACTCCAAAGATGTACATCATCGAAAGTGCAAAGAGCAAACTCAAAGGAATCACCGAAGCGACAACCAGGCCCGAACGGAAATTGCCCAAAAGCAAGACCACCACAAAAACCACGATTAGGCAACCTAGGAGCAGGTTTTCGGTAATCGTAAACGTAGTTCGACCGATCAATTCGGATCGATCCAAAAATCCATTGATAAACACACCTTCTGGAAGCGTATTTTCCATTTCAGCGATTCGCTCTTTGACTCGGTCAATGGTGCCTTTGCCATCAGCACCTTTGAGCATCATGACTTGGCCCAAAACTTTTTCACCTTCGGCATTGGCTGTGATTGCTCCAAAGCGATTAGCATGACCAAACTGCACCTTGGCAATGTCACGGATGTAAATCGGACTGCCATTTCGCACCTCAAGGACGATATTTTCAATATCCTCCAAGCTCTTTACTTGTCCTTCTCCGCGGATAAAGAAACTCTCATTCGTCTTTTCGATATAGCTTCCTCCGGAGATGGAGTTGTTTTTGGCTAAGACCTCATAGATCTGAGCCAAATTGACATTCATGGCTTTGAGGCGCTCGGGATTGATGGCAACTTCGTATTCTTTGAGAAAACCTCCCCAGGTATTCACCTCAATTACCCCTTCGATCCCGGAGAGATTCCGTCGTACCACCCAATCCTGAATCGTGCGCAGATCGGTGATGCTGTAGCGATCTTCGTAGCCGGGTTTGACGTCGATGATGTATTGGTAAATCTCCCCCAAACCCGTGGAAATCGGCCCCATAAAGGGTTGACCAAAACCCGAGGGAATCTTACCTTCTGCAATCTTCAATCGCTCGGCAATCAGCTGACGGGGCAAATAAGTGCCCATCTCCTCCTCAAAAACAATCGTCACCACCGAAAGACCGAACTTGGAAATGGAGCGGATTTCCTTCACTCCCGGGAGATTGGCCATTTCCAACTCCACCGGGTAGGTCAGGAATTTTTCCACATCCTCTGTCGCCAAGTTGCGGGAGGTAGTGATGACTTGTACTTGATTGTTGGTGACATCGGGTACTGCTCCGATGGGAAGATTGGACAAGGCGTAGATTCCAAAGCCTGTCCAAGCCGCCATAAAAATGAAAATGATGAGTTTGTGGGAAATGCTCCAGTGAATGATTCGATCCAGCATGAATCCTAGTCTAGGTGAATAGCAAAAGTGCAACACCCAGCTTAGGACTGTCTTAGGCAATTCTTAAGATTTGCTTAAGATTGAGTTGGGAAGTCCAGTCGAAACGTACTCCCAACCTCCTTTTTGCTTACTACAGAAAGCTTGATTTGGGATTCTTGGGCTAATTTTTTCACAATGGCCAAGCCTAATCCTGTTCCGGGAATCCCTTGGTCCAAGGCTTCTTTTTCCCTGAAAAATGGATCAAAAATATGTTCCAAATTCTCTTCTGCGATGCCCAAACCGGAATCTGCCACTTCGATGTAGGGCTGATTCCCGGACTTGCCTACCCTGAGAAAAACATCCGAACCGTCCGGTGAATACTTGATGGCATTGTGAAGCAAATTGTCCAAGATCATTTCCAGAGATTTCTCATTGGTAGTAATATAGATCGGCAGCCCCACCTGAGATTGAAAGGTGATTTTTCGTTTTTGTTCGGAGGAAATCTGATCTGCTTTTTCTTCCAAAAAGGTGATCAATTCCAATTCCTCTTTGACTAGATTTTTGGAGTTTTCTACTCTTGCCAAAGCCAGAAGCTGGTCAATCATAGCACTCATTCGATCGATGGTTGCCAGTGCAGTTTGGATTTTATGTTCGTATTCTTCGGCGGTTCGAGGCTTGCGAATCAAGACTTCTAGGGTGCCGCGAAGTACGGAAAGCGGAGTTCTCAACTCATGTGAAGCATCAGAGGTAAATTGCTTTTCCCGCTTCAACGCTTGCTCCAATCGTCCAAGCAGGTTATTGATTGATCGGGTGAGTTGGCCGATTTCATCCTCCAGTTCGGGTTCGGGTACTCGCTCGTTGAGATTTTTTTGCGTGATCTGATTAGTTTTTTCGATGATTTCCTGAATGGGTTCAATACTTTTTCCCGCCAGGTAGCGCATAGTCAGGTAAAGCGAAATGAGGATCATCGGATAAAAAACCAGCAGAACATTCCGAAGATTATCGAGCAGTTCCCGGGTATCGTCAAAAGATTTGGCCAAAAGCAAATAGCCCTCATGCTTTCCGGCATTGTAAAGAGGAATCTGACGGGTACGGACTTCGCTTGCACCTATTTTTTGGGTCCAGGCTTCGTTTTTCAGCGATTTTTCAGGGGAAAAGCTCAGGTGATTTTCCCGAAGGTTTGGAGATCTATCCTTCGATTTTCCTTCCAAATCCACGATTTCAATAAAGATCGGATTCAGTTGGATTTGACTGTGTTCCATTTCTTCCCACTCGTCCATGTGCAAGAATCGGATTTCTCCATTGACCAAAAAAATCTGATCCTTGTGCTTGTCGGTCTCCAGTTGGAGTTCGTAGTCGATATTGCGCACTACGGTAAAGTTTGCCACGAGGTAGATCAACACAAACACGATCAGGATGATCAATGCGGTGACCCAAGTCAGCCTTCGGGCTATCCGTTCTTTGTAGGCAGTCCTCATACCTCTTTAGCCATGTATCCCACCCCTCGGATGGTCTGGATGTAGTCTTCCTCCCGGTGCAGGTGAAGTTTTTTGCGTAGCGAATTGATAAATACGTCAATCACGCCGGTGTTGTAGTCAAAGTGAATGTCCCAGACGCTTTCGATGATGCGGGTGCGGCGACAGACCTTGTTTTTGTTTCGCACGAGATATTCCAGCAATGCAAATTCCTTTTGCGTCAGCTGGATCTCTTCACCCGCTCGAATGACCAAGTGCTTATCCGGAAAAATCTCAATAGGGCCCAAGGTGAGTTTTTCTTGGACGATTTCTCTTCCACGAAGCTGCACGCGGATTCGCATCAGCAGCTCCTCAAAGTGAAAAGGCTTTTTGATGTAATCATTGGCACCACTTTGAAGACCGAAGATGGTCTCATCCAGCGTGTCTTTGGCAGTAAGAAAAATAATCGGGGTTTGAGGGAAGTCCTTCCGAAACTGCCGTGTCAGCTCAATTCCACTGATACCCGGCACCATCCAATCTAACAATAACAAGTCGTAATTGCCGGAAAGAGCTAGGTCAAGACCTGATTTTCCATTTTCCGCCACATCCACCGCAAAAGCTTCCTCCTCCAGTCCCTGCTTGAGAAAATTGGAAATTCCGGGTTCATCTTCGACTACTAAGATTCGCATGGTGCAAGATAAATTTTTTCACTTCAAGGCATAAAAAAAGATTAGCCACAAAGACAGGAAGGCGCTAGAGGTGTTCAGTTTTAGTCGCAGTTGGCAAGGAAGCATGGGAGTAGGGAAGTTAGGAGGTATGGAAGTAATTGAAAAGTCAGACTACTAAAAAGATGCATTTTACTTAGGCAAACTCAGCGAATTTTCTACGTTCTACAGAGGGAAAAACTCTGTGAATCTGTGGCCATATGAGACTGTTCAAATAACTGTGTCAAAATTTAAACCATTAAATTTTGACTATGAAAGAAGACAAAGAAGAGTTTGATTTCAAGGCTTTCGCCAAGCAGGCCGGAGATGCGCTTCGGTCAGGTAAGCC
>NZ_JBHSKS010000022.1:0-46757 GCF_042657405.1 Algoriphagus aquatilis | reverse complement strand
CCATGAACGCTCAGACAAAATGGAACGGAACCATCTTCGCATGGCCATCAATTAGAAAAGACCTAATCGCTTACTTTGAAGATCGATTTAACCAAACTGACACAGTTTAGTGAACACTCCCCTAAAAATCCACTGATGGCAAATTTTCACAACTCCCAAAACCTAATTTTAATCGGCAAGACTTGCCCTTCAGACTAATTTTTGAAACATTCAAAAAACATAATGGAATCCTTCAGGATTTTATTCTGAAATTCATCTTAAATATCAGACCAACAACATTACCAATCGCAATGCTCATGAAAACAAACATTCAATTTTCTCTCGTCGCATTCTTATCTGCTGCAATCCTAACCGTGGGATGTGGCCCTCAAAAGCCAGAAGTTGTAGAAATCGTGGAAGAGGTAAAAACTCCTACACTCACTTTACTTTGGGAGTCGGCGGATTCGCTCATGACCAATGAATCCGTGTTGTTTGATGCCGAATCCGGAAATCTCTATGTATCCAATATTGAAGGACAAGATCCCCTGCAAAAAGATGGCAAAGGGTCGATTGCTATTCTTTCGAAAGAGGGCAAAATCCTCAATCCAGCTTGGGTCACGGG
Organism: Algoriphagus aquatilis; assembly: GCF_042657405.1. Taxonomy (NCBI): domain Bacteria; kingdom Pseudomonadati; phylum Bacteroidota; class Cytophagia; order Cytophagales; family Cyclobacteriaceae; genus Algoriphagus; species Algoriphagus aquatilis. Next base: position 46,156 of record NZ_JBHSKS010000022.1, on the reverse strand, counting down.
ACTGAATGCCCCCAAGGGAATGGCTATTTCCAATGGCAAACTGTATGTGACGGATATCGATGAATTGGTGGAAATCGACATCGCTACGGCTAAGATTTCAAACAAGTGGAAAGTAGATGGAGCTCAATTCCTGAATGATGTCGCTGCTCACAACGGTACCGTGTATTTCACAGATATGAATACCGGCAAAGTTCACTCCTTTGCAAATGGAACTATTTCTACTATTTCCGAAGGAAATAAATCAATCAATGGAATAGCTGTTGCTGCTGACGGAACGATTTACGGCTTGGATGCCAGCGGACTGAAAAAGTGGAATGCAGATGGAACAACCATTGTGGTAAATAGTCAAGTAACTGGTGGAGATGGTTTGGTGATCTTGGGAGATGGAAATTTTGTGGCTTCCAGATGGATCGGGGAAATTTGGTTTGCAAGCGACTCTACCCAAACCATGATACTAGATACCAAAGCTGCTGAATCTAACACGGCCGACATTGGGTACAACGCTGCTGAAAAAATTGTCTATGTGCCCACATTTTATAAAAATAAAGTCGCCGCGTACAAACTTGATTACTAAGCGACTTCAGCACCAAGCCTCCTTCGGGAGGTTTTTTTATGGATTAGAAAAAATGCCATTCATGGAATCGAATCCATAAGTCCAAATATTTATAAACTTAATGCGAGGATTTGTCCTTACCTTTCTGGATATTAAAAATCAAACTGTCCAAGTATTTCCACTTGGATTAACCAGTACCCGCATGAAATCAGGCGAAATCAATTACGAATTAGAAAAAAACATGGAAGTCATCTCCCAACTCGATCAACTGGTTGGAGATGCGGTGGATAACATTTTGGTCGATCCGGAAAAGTGTTGGCAACCTTCTGATTTTTTACCAGACCTTTCCAATCCTGAAGCATTTGAAGATATTAAACTTCTGCAACAAAGAGCAGAGGGCATTCCCGATACAGTTCTGACTTCATTGATCGGCAATATGATCACAGAGGAAGCACTCCCCTCCTATCAAACTTATTTCAACTTACTTGAAGGGATAAATGAAGAGCGTTCTCTCATTTCTCCTTCGGGTTGGGTAAGATGGTCAAGAACTTGGACAGCGGAAGAAAACAGACACGGAGACTTACTCAACAAGTATCTTTACCTCACAGGAAGAGTTGACATGGGTGCAGTAGAGCGAACCATTCATAGACTAATCGCAAATGGATTTGATGCTAACACCGATGCAGATCCTTACCAAGCTATGATCTACACTTCTTTTCAAGAAAGAGCAACCAAAATCTCCCATGTCAATACTGGGAAACTAGCTGATAAAGCCGGAGATCATGTCCTTTCAAGAATTTGTAAGACGATAGCAGGTGATGAGGCTCGACACGAAAAGGCCTACAAGACTTTTATGTCCAATATCTTCGACATTGACCCTAGCGGTGCGATCAAAGCATTTGAAAAAATGATGAGAAAGCAAATCGTAATGCCCGCGGTCTTGATGGGTGAAGGCGGTCCTAAGCCAGGCATTTACAAGGATTTTTCGGAAATCACTCAAAAAGTAGGAATCTATACGGGTTGGGATTATGCCAGAATCATTGAGCACTTGGTAGAGTTTTGGAAAATAGAAACACTTACCGGTCTAGACGCTGTGGCGACAAAAGCTCAAGATTACTTGGCAAATCTTGCAGACCGCTACATGAGGCTCGCCGATCGAATGAAAGCCCCTGACGAAGTCCGGCTTGCTTGGCTTAAATAAATACCAAAGTCCTTCTTTACAGAAGGACTTTTTTAATGCATTCTTTAAAAAACAATCATTCATCCCCAATGAAATATTTCCTCCTTGCTACTGCAGTATCCCTTTTCTTAACGGAAAATCTGCTGGCCCAAACTCCAAGGACTAACCCTGATCGTCTTCATAGTAACTTGATGACGCTCGCCTCTTTTGGCAAAAACGCTCAGGGTGGATCGGATCGAGTGGCTTATTCCACTCATGATGTGGAGGCTAGAAAATTTATCAAAGATTTGATGCAAAAAGCTGGTCTTGAAATCTCGGTAGACTTTGCAGGAAACATTATTGGTAAAAAATCTGGAAAAAACCCATCAATGAAACCCATTTCATTTGGATCGCATATCGACGAAGTGCCTAATGGAGGAGATTATGATGGCCCTGTTGGTTCTTTGGGGGCCATAGAAGTAATTCATACGCTATCAGAAAACAGAATAGTAACAGACCACCCCTTGGAAGTGATCATCTTTACCAATGAGGAAGGCGGAGTCGTCGGTAGTCGGGCAATCGTAGGCGCATTGAGCGAAGAAGCCCTTCAGGTAAAAAGTAATGCCGGAGTAACGCAGGCTGAAGGAATCAAGCTGCTGGGAGGAGACCCAAGTAGAATCAGCGAAATGAAAAGAAACCCTGGTGATGTAGCAGCCTTTCTGGAATTGCACATCGAACAGGGGGGAAATCTTTACAATGAAAAACTGGACATTGGGGTCGTAGAAGGTATTGTAGCCATTGAGTGGTGGGAGTTTACTTTCAAAGGAAAAGCAAACCACGCGGGTACCACGCCAATGAATATGAGAAAAGACCCCATGCTTCCCGCTGCCAAATTGGTTTTGGCGGTAAATGAAATCGTAACGAGCTACGAAGGCCGTCAAGTGGGCACCGTAGGAAAAATTCAAGCATTTCCCGGTGCTGGAAATGTAATCCCCGGGGAAGTCAAGGTGAATGTGGAAATAAGGGACCTTTCTTCTGAAAAAATCTGGAAAATCTATGAAGATCTAGAGCAGAGAGCCAAAGAAGTTGCATCAGAAGGAGGAATCGAATTGGCAATCAAGCAAATTGAAGTAGCAAGCAAACCTGCCTTAGCAGATCCTATGATCAGGGAAATAATCAAAAATCAAGCTGAAAAAATGGGACTTTCGACCAAAAGCCTTCCCAGTGGTGCTGGTCATGACGCACAAGAAATGGCAAGAATTGCTCCAATGGGGATGATTTTTATCCCGAGTAAAGACGGCATAAGTCATGCCCCAGAAGAATTTTCGAGCAAAGAAGACATCGCAAATGGAGCAAATGTTTTATTGCAAACCATTTTAGAGTTAGATAAAAGACTGAAGTAAAATCTCATCGAATCCAAACCTTTTTGGCTCATTTTACATTAAATGTCTATACAATCATTTGCCATAACCATGAGACCAATCAAACGAATCCATAAAGCTGAATACCGCCCCATTGCCGATTTGGTGACCTACAGCCCGCTTCCGACACGTTCACTTCAGCAGATTGATCCTTTTATTTTTTTAAATCACCATGGTTTTCAAACGTATCCTGAACGAAACCAAGGCCTTCCGTTTGGACCTCATCCACATAGAGGAATGGAGACGGTCACATTTATTTTGGAAGGCGATATCATGCACAAAGACTCTTCCGGGCATGAATCCGTGGTTGGCCCGGGAGGCGTACAGTACATGACTGCAGGACGAGGATTGATCCATGCAGAGGTTTCCAGCAGTGAATTCAAGCGAAAAGGTGGAGACCTCGAGATTCTTCAGCTATGGCTCAATCTGCCCGCAGCCAAAAAGATGGTAAGCCCAAACTACATCGGCTTACAAAAGGATGAAATTCCCGCATTTGAAATGGCTGGCGGCAAAATAAAGGTCCAGCAACTATTTGGGGAATGGAATGGGGTCAATGGTGCATTTGAAGGGACTTTTCCGCTGACGATGAGTACCATATATCTGGAAAAAGGCGGTATGTTCAACAAAAAAATAACTAGTAATGAGAACGTATTTTTCTATATCGTCAGAGGCGAATTGAAAGTCAACGGCGAGGAAATCATGTTCCGCCACTTGGTAGAGTTTGACAATTCAGGAGATACAATCGAAATAGAAGCCTTAGAAGATTCTATTTTGATCTTGGGCCATGCTAAGCCATTCAACGAACCCATGGTTGCCCAAGGCCCATTTGTAATGAATACGCAACAGCAGATTTATGAAGCTTACCAAGATTACCAAGCTGGTAAGTTTGGTACTTGGGAGCACTGATTACAATTGAGATTCTTGACGGACCTTTGCAGCTTGGTTGAGCCCAGACTGGAGCTTTCGTAAGGATTCGAGAGCTCCTTGAGATTTTTGGGCATCGATCTGCAATTCAAGCCCGCAAGAAGGACAAACAACTGGCTCAAGACTGATAAGATGCTGGATACTCACTACAAGTCTGGTAGTGCACTCTGGACAATTGATGCCTGGAGCTCTTGAAATCTCTACTTCTGGCGTTCGCTCTGAAATTGCAGCTGATTTGACAGCTCCAATTTCTTTCTTTTGAAAGAAACCGGATATCCAGTTTTTGATTTTTATCAACCAATTCCACATGATCATTCTTTTTTTGCACTATCCAAAATATTGAGCAGCTGTACCATTCCTAGGGTAGGTTCTGCCTGAGCGAGCTTAATCTTGACAGTCATATTTGCTGTCGTGGAAGTTGCAGGAGCATTTGGAACAGGCTTTTTAGCCAAAATACCTTTTAACTTAAGCTGATTTCTAAGGTCAAAAATCTGGTTGCCTGAGGAGGAGCTTCCTCCGCCATTCGTATGGATATCAGGCTGAGTAAGTGCTAAGTCAAATTCTATTTCAGCCTCAGCAACTCTTAAGGAAGGAATAGGAATGATGGTTAAAAGTGGGACAGTGATACTTGCATTTTGGGAAGTTCCATCCGGATTCACTCGGTTGTAAGTAAAAGAAATATTTCTTACGGTGCCGTAATCTGAAGAAGTAGCATCTCCTCCATTAGAAAACCCAACCTCCTTGATAAAGTCTGCAGTGGCTCTTGCCGCAATAGCTTCCGCCTGAACAACTGCCGCCATTGGGGCACCCAAAAGATCAGAAATAAAACGTGGAGTAATCATAGGAAGTAAGGTTAAAGAATTGATTTTTTACTTTCATCAGCCATCATGGTAAAGTCTTGGGCACTGAGAGAAAACTTGATAGTGGCTAAATTTTCCGGCTTCAGTTGCTTCAACTTTTCACTTTCTACCATTACTTGTATAGTGGTAGCTTTATTTTCATTCAAAATTTTAGATATCCCAAACTCCAAATCAGCTAAGCGTTTCTTCATAATTGTTTCAGAAATGACCTTTAATGCATCGTCCTCTTTTAATTCGACACTAGGCTGTGAACTACTGGGGGGAGTGGGAGTTCCTACTGTTGGAATCCTACCACTCAACCAAGAAGGTGCGATACGTATGGGTGTATTAAGAGCTGTACTTTTTTCAGAGAATGATCTTTCAAAAAAGGCTTTGGGCTGAACTGCCCCTACCTTTTGGCTATCCATTTCTATCATGAACTCCTGATTTCCGGTTTTGATCCTGGCCAGATCCACTTTTGCTACTGTATCTTTCCTAGTTTCAACGATTTCAAGCTTCTTTGTTGAAATCGAAGTATTCAGGATTTTTGCATCGATCAATGCTTCTTTTTCTGAAGTATATAATTTGGATACTGTAAATTCCGGAGTACCATCCTTCGCCAATCCCACTAGCTGATATTCACCAGAAACCTTTGGTATGGCCGCAAGAGATTCTGATTTATAAGCAACCGGAAGAAACTGAGGCAAAACCTTACCGAATGATTCAAAAGAAGTTTTGATCGCTTTTTGTAAATCACCCGAAGCCCTTGAAATCCCCATAAATCCATCCTCTATTGACTGGGAAAGGCTTTTTTCCCATGCTTCTGGAGGATAAGCAGTACCAAGGCTCTTGTACAATTCATTTTCTTGAATAGCTTTTCTTATGCCAGCTCGGATTTCTTTTGCTGTATCATTCGAAAAAGTTTGAATAAAGGCAGTCAGCCTTTGTTGAGACTGACTGCTTTGTACAGGTTTTTCTTCGACTGATTCTATAGCATACTTGATTTCCACTTCAAGATTTTGAATCCCGATTTTTGGCACTGGGAAATACCTCAAAATTTCATCTGCTGCATATAGCTGCGCGAGATTTCTTGACGACTCATCTGCTTTTGATTTAGCCTCATTAATATCACTAAGCAATGAAGCAATGATCTGATTCATTTGACTCATAGAAATAGTACGTTTAAAAAATCAGGAAGTAGGAGGAGTGGAAGAAGCAGGACGCTCTAGGATTGCTTGCTCCATGATGTGTAGAATTTTGGCCAAACCAGCCGGCATTTCATCCTGAACTGCCTTCACATTGATATCAATGGTAAATTGCGTAGAGTTATTCACCCTGGAGCTAGTATTCACGTTGCTATTGTGTCTTGTAGACACTTTGGCATTCATACTAACTGATACGGGTGATAGGAATGAACCAGCCTTAAAATTGACAGTCGTGTCTGTAGAAACACTATTTGACGTTGATGCAGACGTTTTGAACTCCTGCTGTTCGGTGATATTCGCTGTAAACTGGATGGTCATCTCGTCAATCCGGATATAAGGAATCGGAACTATGGTCAACAAAGGGACCGTCAGTTCTACCACCTCTTCTCCTGCACCTGATGTAGTACCACTAGCACTGCTTCCATCAGAAGTTTTTCTTTTAAATTTAAAGGTGACATTTCGAATCTCCCCGATATCACCTGCAGCATCTGCTGTTTCGCCAGCAGCCGCGGTTGCGTCTGTTCGTTTGAATCCTACTTCTTTGATGAAGTTTACTGTAGACTGGGCTGCCAGTGCCTGCGCCTGAATGGCTGCTACCATGGGTCCGCTTATGATTCTGCCAAAAGGAAGGGACCGGAGAGTGCGATTTGCATAACTCATAATCAAAATTGTTTATAGTGTGAGAAAAAAGAAATTCAAAAATCAAGCAGTGTCTGCCAACACTGTCCACCGATACATTGATGAATTTAAGTTATAAAAATCCTGAAAGTCAAATTTTTACAAAGGTAAATTTCAGATTATTAGAATTTTACAAAATTTTTCTTCAAAAAAGACAAGCTTGTTTTTTTAGGTAATATTTGAAAATTACAGTCAAGAATCAATGATATCCTGAGAGATCAGGCGATAGATTTCTGCCAGCTGTTCATTATAAGCTAAAAACCGATGATGCTCATCGAGGGTTTCGTAATCTTCTCGAATGGCAGGTCCTGTCTGTGCTTTTTTTGCCCCAATCTGCAGACTTTTAGATAAGGTTTCTATAATCAAAGGTTTTAGCATTTCGAAGTCCAAACCTTGTCTTTGCATGATTTCCTCTGCGATGCGAATCATGTGATTGGTAAAATTACTTCCAAATACAGCCGCTACGTGTACAGCTTTCCGATCCCTGGATCGCACTTGGTAAACCAAAGGAGATATGGTTTTCGCAAGCTTCTTTAGCTTTTGCAATGTACCCTCATCCTCTGACTCTATTAGAAAAGGAACCTCATCCATCTCTACCTTTTTCCCTTTTGTGAAGGATTGTAAAGGATAAAGAATCCCTGTATAACTGGCCGAGCTATAACCCAAAATCTCCAAAGACATGGTGCCTGAAGTATGGACCAAAATACTATCTTCTGGCAAAATCACCTGGTCAGCTAATTCAGAGATCGCCGAATCCTTTACCGTCAGAATAAAGATTTTTGCCCGGCTTTCCGAGAAGTCCAAATCATCTTTTGGCTCCGCAGAATAGACTCTCTCGGTGATTCCAATCGCATTTTGAATATCCCGAGCATAAACTTCCGTAATCTCATGCCCAGCATCTTCCAATGCTGGAGCCAAGTGCCAAGCTACATTTCCAGCTCCCAAGATTGCTATTTTGAACTTCATTCGGGAATTAAGCCATTTTTTTGAGAAAACGAAAAAGCCATCCTCCGCAAAGAGAATGGCCTTTTCAATTATCATTTAAAATTTATACGTGAAGAGCACGATTATCGGTAGCAGCTAAGCAAGCTTCCTTGAATGCTTCTGTATAAGTAGGGTGAGCGTGTGACATTCTGGAAATATCTTCAGCAGAGGCACGGAACTCCATAGCAACAACTGCCTCGGCAATCATATCGGCTGTACGAGGACCTATCATGTGAACACCCAAGATCTCGTCAGTCTCAGCATCAGCCAAAACCTTAACCAATCCGTCTGTATCCATCGAGGCACGTGCACGTCCTGAAGCCAAGAATGGGAATTTGCCCGCCTTATATTTTCTTCCTTGCTCCTTCAGCTGCTCTTCGGTATATCCTACCGCTGCCACTTCTGGCCAAGTATATACTACACCTGGAATAAGTAAGTAATTGATATGAGGCTTTTGTCCAGCAATTGTTTCAGCTACATATACCCCCTCTTCCTCTGCTTTGTGAGCAAGCATGGCTCCTTTCACCACATCACCTATCGCGTAAATGTGTGATACGGAAGTTTGAAGGTGATCATTTACTTCGATCTGACCTCTCTCCGTAACCTTCACACCAGCTGCTTGAGCATTAAGTCCATCAGTGTAAGGCTTTCTGCCAATAGAAACCAAGACATAGTCCCCTTTGATTTCCACTACCTCGCCTTTTCCATTATCAGCCTTCACGACTACTTCGTCACCAAGATTTTCTACTGCAGTGACCTTATGCTTCAGATAAAACTCAAATCCAAGCTTCTTCAAAGACTTTTGGAGTTCTTTACCCATGGTTTTATCCATAGTCGGGATGATAGAATCCATAAATTCAACCACCGACACTTTGGCTCCTAATCGACCATAAACCGATCCCAACTCCATCCCGATCACACCTCCACCAATGACGATGAGGTGTTTGGGGATTTCTTTCATCTTGAGTGCTTCGGTAGAGGTAATTACCCTTTGCTTATCCAACTTGATGAAAGGTAAAGAAGCAGGTTTAGAACCAGTAGCGATGATGATGTTTTTCCCCTGAATGTCTGTCGATGTACCGTCTTCTTTGGTCACTTTCACAGTGTGGGCATCCACAAAAGAGCCCAATCCATGATGCACATCGATTTTGTTCTTTTTCATTAAAAACTGAATACCATCTACATTTTGCTTTACCACATCATCCTTGCGGGAAATCATTTGTGGTAAATCCACCTTCAAATCACTCAAGTTGATACCATGAGTTTTAAAAGTATGCGCGGCATTGTGGTAATGCTCGGAAGAATCCAGCAGTGCCTTAGAAGGAATACAGCCCACATTGAGGCATGTTCCCCCTAGGGTGGAATATTTTTCTACGATTGCGGTTTTCATCCCGAGTTGAGCAGCACGAATAGCTGCCACATACCCACCTGGACCAGAACCTATTACTATGACGTCGTACATGATTTTTAGATTTTAGAAGCTAAACGCAAGACAATGGTCTTGGTCTAAATTTGTTAAAAAAGGGACCGGTTTTACCCAGCCCCTCGTAAATCGTAATTCCTAAATCGAACTTAATTACACCCCAAACAACAGTCTGGTAGGATCCTCAAGCAACTGTTTCACACGTACCAAGAAGCTAACGGATTCTCTTCCATCGATGATTCTATGGTCATAAGAAAGGGCAATGTACATCATCGGACGGATTACCACTTGTCCATTTTCAGCAATTGGGCGCTCCACGATATTATGCATTCCTAGAATCGCAGACTGAGGTGCATTGATGATTGGAGTGGACATCATGGATCCAAAAACCCCTCCGTTGGTAATGGTGAATGTACCCCCTGTCATCTCTTCGATGGAAAGCTTGTTGTCTCTTGCCTTACCCGCAAGCCTCACGATTTCCTTCTCGATTTGATCAAAAGACATGGACTCTGCATTTCGGATCACAGGGACTACCAGACCTTTTGGGGCTGAAACTGCAACCGAAATATCACAGAAATCATTGAAGACAATTTCATTTCCATCGATCATCGCATTTACAGCAGGCCATTCCTTCAAAGCCACGCAAACAGCCTTGGTGAAAAAAGACATAAACCCAAGTCCCACTCCATGCTTTTCTTTGAATTGATCTTTGAATTTAGACCTTAGATCCATGATCGGCTTCATGTTTACCTCATTGAAGGTGGTAAGCATGGCTGTTTCGTTTTTCACAGCAACTAGTCGGCGAGAGACAGTCTTTCTCAAAGAAGACATTTTTTCTCTTCTCACATTTCTAGAACCCGGAATGATTGGAGCTGCTACCGATTCTGCGGGTTTAGCTGCCGCAGGAGTCGGAGCAGAAACAGTTGCTGGTTTTTGGGCACTCATGGCGTCTTCTTTGGTGATTCTGCCGTCTTTTCCTGTTCCGGAAACTTGGGCAGCTTGAATTCCTTTTTCTGCTAAAATCTTAGATGCAGCAGGGGAAGCATGGCCTGAAGCATACGTAGAAGAACTTGATGGAGCAGAAGCAACTGCCGCAACTGGTGTAGAAGCCGGTGGTGATGCTTGGGCAGCACCACTTTCAGTCACTTCAATTCTGCAGATAAGTCCACCTATTTCCAACACATCTCCTTCTTTAGCCACATGTCTTAGAATTCCGGTTGCTTCTGCCGGAAGCTCAAAAGTTGCTTTGTCAGAATCAACCTCAGCAATGATTTCATCAAGCGTCACAAAATCTCCATCTTTTTTGATCCAATTGGCCAAAGTGACTTCCGTGATCGATTCACCTACTGTTGGAACAATCATTTCTTTAACACCTCCGGTAGCTACAGGCTGAGCGGCAGGAGCACTTGGCTGTGCTATTGGTGTGGATGTAGTAGCTCCAGCAGACTCCTCGATTACACAGATCAATCCACCAATTTCTACCGTATCGCCAGGTTGTGCCTTAATTCTGAGAATCCCACTGGCCTCAGCAGGGAATTCGAATGTTGCCTTATCTGATTCCAACTCGCAGAGTACCTCGTCTAATTGAACAAGGTCTCCATCTTTTTTAAACCATTGTCCTACAGTCACTTCGGAAATTGACTCCCCTACTGTAGGTACTCTCATTTCTTTGCTCATGGTTATATATTTTTGCCTTCGGGATTTTGTGAGAAGGAGGTTTTACACTGTTTTTTTGAAAGAGCCCCAAGCATTTACCTGGGGCATTATAAGATTAAAGCTTCAACGCTTGAGAAACAATAGTTTTTTGTTCTTCGACGTGTACTTTATTGTATCCGGTAGCGGGAGACGCACTTGGCTTACGAGCGATAACGCTCATTGGAAGATCTTTATACAAAAGTCTAAGGAGGTAATTCCAATAACCCATATTTTCAGGTTCTTCTTGTACCCAAACTACTTCTGCTCCTTTGTAATGTTTAAGAGCATCGAGAATCTGATTTTTAGGGAGCGGGTGAAGTTGCTCTACACGGACAATGGCTACATTTTTAACCTTATCTCTTTCTCTTGCTTCCTCGAGGTCATAGTATATCTTACCGGTACAAAGAATTACCCGTTTCACCTCTTTTGGATCCACTGTGGTATCTGGTAAAACTTCCCTGAATCTTCCTGAGGTAAACTCGGAGATTGGAGACACTACTTTAGGATGTCTCAATAGTGATTTGGGCGACATGACTACACATGGCTTTCTGAATTCCCAAGTCAATTGTCTTCTCAATAAGTGGAAGAAGTTAGATGGCTCAGTAATATTGGCCACTACCATGTTGTATTCCGCAGAAAGTTGAAGGAAGCGCTCTGGACGGGCATTGGAGTGCTCTGGTCCTTGACCTTCATAGCCATGAGGCAACAACATCACGATACCGTTCATTTTCTGCCATTTGGATTCTCCAGAAGAGATAAACTGGTCAATCATGGTTTGGGCACCGTTGGCGAAGTCACCAAACTGACCTTCCCAGATAGTCAGAGAATTAGGATTTGCCATGGCATAACCATACTCAAAGCCTAACACAGCATATTCAGAAAGCAGGGAGTTGTAGATGTGAAACTGTCCCTTTCTGTCTTGCATTTCCTTAAGGGAATTGAAAGGCTGATTGGTATTGGCATCATGGATTACGGCATGTCGGTGCGAGAAAGTACCACGCTGCACATCCTGACCGGTGATTCTGACTGTCTTTCCCTCCAAAAGCAAAGATCCGTAAGCAAGCAACTCAGCAGAAGCCCAGTTTAGCTCTTTGGTCTCAAAGAACATTTCTTTTCGCTGCTTCATCTGTGCTTCAATCTGCTTGATAGGCTTAAATCCTTTTGGAATAAAAGTGATAGCCTCCGCTACTTTTTCGATTTGATCCTGAGAGATAAATGTCTCCGGAGATTGTTCAAAATCTTCAGGCTTAGACCTTCTCAAACTTCCCCATTCCCTTTCAAACTTGGTCGCCTGATAAGGAAGCGGTTTTTCTTTGACCATGTTAAGACGGTCTTGAAGCAATTGTCTAAACTCCTCATCCATTTGGGCAGCGATTTTCGCATCAAAATCTCCCCGTTCGGTCAAGCGCTTCACATAGATTTCTCTAGGATTAGGATGTTTAGAGATGATGTTATAAAGCTCAGGTTGGGTAAATTTCGGCTCGTCAGATTCATTGTGACCATGTCTCCTGTAGCAGACCATGTCCACAAAAATATCCTTACTGAATTTCTGACGGAATTCTGCTGCTAGTTTAGCAGCAAAAACAACTGCCTCTGCATTATCTCCATTCACGTGGATAACTGGGGCATCTATGATTTTTGCTACGTCAGTACAATAAATGGAAGTACGGGCATCGTCGAAATCGGTAGTGAAACCAACTTGGTTATTGATTACAAAGTGGATAGTACCACCTGTGTTGTAACCTTTTAAGCCTGCCATTTGGGTTACTTCATAGACTATTCCCTGACCTGCAACTGCTGCATCACCATGTATTAAGATAGGGAGTGCTTTTTTAGCATCTCCTTTATGTTCGTGATCAATTTTGGCTCTAACAAATCCTTCTACGACAGGATTGACTGCTTCAAGGTGGGAAGGATTAGGGGCCAATTTTAAATGAACCTTTTTGTCATCTGGAGTCACGATATCAGAAGAATACCCCATGTGATATTTCACATCACCATCACCCATCGTCAAATCCGGCTTGGCAGTTCCTTCAAACTCAGAGAAAATTTGTTCGTAAGTTTTCCCCATGACGTTTGCAAGAACATTCAACCTACCTCTATGGGCCATACCAATCATAACTTCCTCTACCCCATGAAGGGCGGATGTATTAATGACTGCATCCAAAAAAGGAATAGTACTTTCACCTCCTTCTAGTGAAAAACGCTTTTGACCAAGGTATTTAGTATGCAAGAAGTTTTCAAAAACAACTGCTTGATTCAATTTGAACAGAATTCGCTTCTTCTCCTCATTGGAAGGATTAAATGCTAATGCTTCCTTTTCAACTTTAGCTTTAAACCAATCCAACATCTCTGGATCTCGAATGTAGAGGTATTCAAATCCTATCGAGCCCTCATAAATCGTCTTCAGAGCCGAAATGATTTCAGAAAGTTTTGCATTTCCGATACCCAATTCATTCCCTGCCTGAAAAACAGTATTCATATCTTCTTGACCCAATCCGAAATTTTCAGGATCAATCATTGCCCTACGATCCCTTCTTTCCCTTACTGGATTCGTTTTGGATCTAAGGTGAGCGCGGGAACGGTGAGCATGAATCAGGGCTCTGACTTTAATTTCTTTCGGCAAAAACTCCATATCCATGATGGAACCAGGAGCTTTGATAGAATTAGGGACAACACTTTCAGAAGTCTTTTTAGGCAAAGAAGAACTTTCTTCTTGACCATAATTAGCTAGAGCAAAGTCAAAGCCATCAAAAAACTCCTTCCAACTTGGGTCTATTGAAGCTGGATCATTTTTGTACGAAGCATAAAGCTCATCAATGTAAGACACATGAGCATTTGCTATGAAAGAGAATTTATCCATGGTTATTTTTTGAGAACAAACAAAACTAAGGGATAAGACCCGTTTAAAAAAACTGCTTATTTGCTTTTCCAAATATTAATTATTTACCAAGTACTTAAAAAAAAAGCAACGTCTTTCGACGTTGCTTTTTAAAACTTAATTATGGCCTAAATTATCTCAAAGAAGGCCAAGGTTTACCTGCATTTGACTTAACAGCAACAGTACCAAATTCACCATAAGTATTCTTCCATTCAAATGTCAAAACTTGAGGAGTAACACTTTTTACTGTCATAGAGTAGCTATCACCGTATTTATCAGTACCTGTCATGGTTAATCTACCGCAAGCATCATTGATCCTTACGTTACCGTTACCCCAAGGATCAGGATAACAAGCATTCCAAGCACCGAATGTTCCATCAGATACTGTGTAAGATCCTGGAGATGCAGCCACTGCTGTCCAAACTGTAGAACCTGAGAAGGTTTTTCCACAGAAGGTCTCGAGTGCATCAAACTGATAAGTACCAGCCAAATCAGAAGGACAAATCACAGAAACTGGATATTGGAATGGAGAATTATAGAACGGAGCTCCAGCAACGTTTGTTGTTACGTTGTTTGATGAGAAAGTTCTTCCAAACTTATCATTCAATACCAGTCTAAATTCAAACACATCGCCACCTTCAATTTGAGCAGCAGTAAGACCTACCGCAGCAATAGCCTGGGCAGCTGTTACCTCAAATGAAGCCCTCAAGAATCTGGAGTCTGCATTTGGCTGGAAATCAGAAGCTTGGAGTGTTTTAACCACCACATCATTCTGTGGAGTATATCGAAGACCAACACCAGGTATCAATCTTCTGTGACGTACACGGATTTCAACCGTTTGAACAGTCTTACCATCTTCAATGTCGACAGCTTCAAGAGTAAGCGCAAACTTAGATCCTGGCAGGTTGAAGAAGTTAAACGTTGTGCTTGTTCTAGCAATGGTTCTCAAATAAGCACCAGTATCGAAATCTTTGTAAGGCACATTAGGCTCTACAAAATCTCTACAAGAGCTTAGAAAGATGAGCGCACTTGCCAACAAGCCGAAACTATATCTTAGCATTTTCATTTTTTCTAAATTAATTGGTTAATAAATCCAAGGTGAAGCAGGATTCTTATCCCAGAACACTTGTTGCGCAAGATTTTGTTTCTGAACCGCATTTACGTTGGTCACCATGTAGTTAAGAGGATACAAGAATGATCTAACGAACGGACCTGGTCTTTCTTCCAATGCTGGTTGCATTCTTTCAGGCTTACCTGTTCTTCTGTACATGTTGTAAGCTTCCATACCGTTACCGAACAAAGACAACCAATATTCTCTACCTACCACATTCAACTTCTTGTCTGCGTTTGGCTGAGCATCAAATTGATTTCCAACATAAGCAAGATAGTTGTTAATTCTGGCCGTGAAAGTCGCTGCAGGTTCAAAGGTATTGATTAAAGCACCTTCTGCACCAGCTACTGCGAATGCTCTAACATAGTTCATGTGCTTTTGGATACCAGAAAGCAAAAGAACTTTAGGATCTCCAGTCGTGCCAAGAGTTAAAGCAGCTTCAGCCAACATAAAGTCCACATAAGCAGCCAACATGATCGGGTGAATACCTGCTCCTCTCATACCAAGGTTAATATTACTTACCGGTGCACCTGAATCGTTATCAAAACGACCTCCTGAAGGGAATGGACCATAAGCAGTTCTCTTCAAACCATCTGGTGGAATACCATCTGGATCCAAGTGATCTCTACCCCAATAGCCTCTATTTCCCGCAGGATTACAATAAGGGAAATTACCTACTAGATACTGTGGAGGAGCAATTTGGGAAATACATTCCTGTTCATCTACACTTGTTGTATTTGTCAAAACTTGACGGTACAGATAATATCTAGTTCTAGGATCATCAAATCCTTTTTCTACTGTCAAATGATGCATGAAATCAGTAGACTGATAATCTCCACCACCGTTAGTATACTGACCGGCAAACTTAGGATGTCTAGAATCCGGGTCAGCGTTGGTAGTACCAAATCTGAACACGAAATCATCTCCGTTTGCTAATAGCTGACCACCGGCAATCAAAGCATTGATTCCTGCTCTAGAAGCAGCAGCATCCACCAAACGAGTGTTTAGATAGTACTTCAACTTAATGGTGTTCACAAGCTTATTCCAACGAGTATAGTTTCTGTTGTAGAAGTAATCGTTTGGAGTACCTGCAGCATTGGCTACTGTAAAGTGACCATTAGCCTCATTCAAAAGAGCCAAAGCTGCAGCATAAACAGCAGCACCATTGTCTACTTTTGGATTAAAGTTAGAAGGATCAAGGGCCTCAGAGTAAGGCACATCACCATAGGTATCAACCAAGTCCATCAATACCATTGCTTTGATCGTCTTCGCAATACCCAAGTGACGCTGAAGGTTTGAAGTTTCTGCCAAAGGCAAAAGGAAGTCAATATCAGCTAGGATATTAGCGTAAGCATTTGACCAAGTGCCATTGGTAGCAGTAGCTGTATACGCTGACTCATAAAGAGCAGCACCTTGGTTAATAATACGAGTCAAACGAGCACCACGGTCTGATACTCCAAACCATAAGCTTTGATAATCCAACTGGATTCTGTTCAACAAGAAATCCGGAGATGCTGTAGTTGCGTTAACAGCATTTGGGTTTTCTAACAGTTCATCCAGTTTATCTGCACATGACGTAGCCAATACCATTCCGGCAGCCATCGTCAAGCCATATATAAATCTTTTCATTGTCATTTCAGTTTGGGGTTAGAAAGCAAGAGTCAACGTTCCACCCAATCTTCTAGAGCTAGGTCCAGTTACGAAATCAAATCCAAGACCGTTACCAACACCGGTACCCAACACGTCCACATCGAAGTTCATGTTTGGTGGGAAGTTAAGGGCCAAGAACCACAAGTTTGTACCGCTCAATGCCAAAGAAGCTCTCTTGAATGGAGTCTTCGAGATCAAAGAGTTTGGTAGAGAATAGGATAGGGAAACCTCTCTCAAACGAATCATAGAACCATCGAATACGTTAGGCTCATCTGTTGCTCCCTGATAACCAGAGAAGAAGTAGTCAGCAGCAGTAATTTGATAATCGTTTGGAATGTATCGAGGAGTACCGTCAGCATTGGTACCATCTTGTCTTACACCAGGCATGATGAATGTCAACTCTCTATCAGCTACAGGGTCTTTGGTCACACCACGAGCCAAAGTCGCAGTTACTGTGTTGGAATATACCACACCTTTGTGTCTGTATTCCATCATAGCACTCAAAGTAAATCCTTTGAAGGTAAAGCTGTTGATGAATGAACCATTCCAAGCTGGATTTGGATCACCTAGGATAACCAATTCATTTGTTGGCTTATGAACACCATTTGACAAAATAATTGGCTGTCCATCAGGAGCGCGGTCAAAACCTACACCTTTAATAATGTTGAATGGTTGACCTGGGATTGCAAAGTTGGCAACGTCATTGGAGAAACCAGCAACAATTACTTCTTCCAATCCTCCGCCAAGTTCCATTACAACTGATCTATATAAGCCCCAGTTAATGGTAGAATTCCATTCAAAACCGGATGCAGTAGAAACTGGAGTAACGGTTGCTTGGAATTCAGCTCCACGAGTTCTGATCTTACCGATGTTTAGAGCAGTTGAAGTAAATCCTGTTGAAGGGTCGATTGGAGACTGGGTGATAAGGTCACGTGTATTTTTCTCATACAAAGAAAGATCAAATCTCAATTTGTTGTTGAACATCACACCTTCTACACCAAACTCCAATTCACCATGAAGTTCTGGTCTCAAATTAGGGTTACCCAAAACGTTGGAAACTGAGTGGGTAGTGGTAACCACACCGTCTCTATCAAAAGCTCTAGCATTTTGAGCCAATACGTTTCGAGTGCTGTAAGGACTTGGATAACCAGCCGAAGTACCATATCCCAATCTCAATTTCAAATCATTTACTGTAGAAGATCTCCAGTCAAATGCTGTCGTTGGAATGAAGGAAACAGAACCTCCTGGATAAAGAATACTTCTGTTTTCTTTTTCAACAGTTGAAGTCCAGTCATTACGTGCAGACAAGTTCAAGAACAAATAGTCAGAATAATCCAACGTAATGTTAGTGTACACACCATATCTTCTTTCATCAACACCATAGTTCATGTTTCCACCTGAATAAGCATCAGTACTTGAAGAGTTGGCAAAGTTAGAGTGTCTGAACAATCCGAAAGCCAACTGACCTTGAGATGCAACACCTGACTGAATGTAAGAGTCGTAACGAGAGTTAGCGCCCAACAAAGCACTCATACCGAACTTGTCAGAAAATTCTTTCTTCCAATTCAAGATCAAATCTTGGTTCCAGATGGTGTTGTTGATGTTAACTGTTCTGTAATAACCATTACGGGTTGCCAAGTTTGCAGTAGCACCGCCTTTGTTATACATGATCTCCTGAAGTTCATTGTACGTATCAAGACCCAAACGATACGTCATGGAGAAGTTGTCGTTGAAGTCATAATTCAATGAAGTGGAGTTGAAGAAACGTCTTACATCAGAGGTATTCTTGTAGTATCTAACTAACCAATTTGGGTTAGTAATATCGTTACCACCTCTGAAATATACTGAACTTCTGTCCACAGGGTTCTCAAATGGAAGGTTTTCCAAATCCACTGAACGTGGAGTAAAGAGAACGTGTCCGAATACTGAAGGGATATCACTACCTGAACCGTAAGAAGCGTTTGCAGGAGGGGAAACTAGGTCAGTGATAGCAAACGTGAAAGATGAGTTCACAGAAAGCTTATCGGAAATTGCGGAGTTCAAACCCAATCCGAAGTTATACTTCTGTAGGTTGTTACCAGGAACAAAACCTTCTTCGTCTGTATAACCAAAGCTGGCATTGAATCCTGTTTTATCTGAACCACCTGCAACCTGAACAGACGTATTTGAAATCAAACCTTGTCTGAAGAAAATCTCAGAAGGGTCTTTATATGCTTTGTATTCATATTGAACTGGTGTACCACCTACAACACCATTTACCCAAAACTGAGGGAAAGCATTACGGATAGCAGCAACGGAAGAAACTGCATAAGGGTGGTTGATCGTAAGACCAGTATCCATTCTCGGACCGAAGTTAGAGAAGAAGAAACCTGGAGCTTGCTGGAATCCGTTACCGTAGATTTGACCGTAAGTAGGCAAAGACGCAGCCTCGTTTGTAAATACAGACTGGTTGATAGTCACTTCAGCAGCCTTTCTCTTGGTAGCACCAGACTTAGTTGTAATCAAGATTACACCATTTCGACCTTGGTCACCATAAAGAACGGTAGCAGAAAGACCTTTCAATACAGACATGCTCTCGATGTTGTTTGGATCGATATCCAAGAAACGTGAAGAGGTTGTCGCACCACCTGTGGTAAATCCGTTTTGTGCGTTAGTTGAGGTGTTGAAAGGAACACCGTCTACTACGAACAATGGCTGGTTAGAACCGGTAGCTGAGGAATAACCTCTAATTACCATGTTTGTACCAGAACCAGACATACCGTTAGTAGAGGTAATGTTAACCCCAGGCACCTTGCCCTGCAACACGCGGGCCACGTCTGCTTCTGGACGGTTCTCCAGTTGAGCATTGTCCACCGAAGTTACTGCGTAACCCAGCGCTTTTTTCTCTCTTTCGATACCGATCGCAGTTACTACCACTTCGGATAGTTGTGATGCGTCAGTCGTCAGAGTGACATTGACTACAGTCCGGTTACCGATTGCCTCTTCTGCGGACTTAAGTCCCACAAAAGAGAAAATCAGCACATCGGAACCCGCCGGTACGTTGATAGAGTAATTACCATCCAAATCGGTGGTAGTACCTACTGTCGTACCCTTCACGAGAACCGTTGCACCTGGCAACCCTAGACCGTCTTCCTCGGAAATTACCTTGCCGGTAATTACCCGTTGCTGCGCCGACACCTCATAACTGAGGGCCATGGTGAAAAGCGCAACAACAAAGAGTAAAGCTTTTCTCATAAGGTATTTAGTTTAGTTGATCCGTAAAGAAAATTTATTTGCCTTGAATTTCAAAAGCGGTAAAAAATTCGTTTCAATGGCCCTAAAAGCTAATTATTTGGTTTGATCCATCATTATTAACAAATATTAACCCAAAAGGCTAGATTTTTTAACATTACCAAAACAATATTTTGAAAAACCGTCATTTTTCAACATTTTAAAAAAAATTTTTCTTCTGAAAAAAATATTCAAAACTCAGGGAAATGAGATTTTTTGATGGTTTTTAAGTATAAAACTTAGGCTTTTTATGTTTTCGCCTAAGATTATTTTAAAAATATTCTATTTGATGAAAATAAAATTTACTAAAAGAGAATTTTCAAAATAATTGATTCAATTTTTTCAATTTTTTAGACTATTTATTGCTAAAAAATGAAAAATCGGTTCATTTTTTAACCGGTTTTCTAAATTCAGAAGGAATATTTCAATGTAAAGGCTGCTTCGTCCCACCAAAGTTTTGTGAAGTCCACAAAATTATATGCTGGCTTCCAATCAAAACTCAAATACACATTGGTATTATAGAAATTATACTCCAAGCCAGCTATAAAATCTACTCCATATGCTCTGTAATCCGTAGTACCTTTATATACCCATGGTGGTTCGGCTTTGGGTTCATTCCATATTCCATAGTGGCCTCCTCCACCTAAATACCACTCCATACCTCGAAACTCCCGCACATTCATGTGATGAACATAGAGCAAGGTATAATTCCATCCCTTCCATCTGTTAAAAGCCATTGCTTCGATGGCATCATGATCGGTAATAAATCTTTTGATTGTACCACCAAATGAAGTTCCCGCCCGAAAACCTACCATGGTATTGTACCCCCGCATTTGGTATTGAGCGAAGGTTTGATTGAGACATGAAAAACTTAGAAGTAAAAAGAAACTAAAAAAGACCTTTTTCATACAAGTTAAAGTTATTTAGAAAAATAGCACTTTTTCAGGAGTGATACACATGGTCAATCGCACATCATGTTCCTCAGGAATGATTTGACTTTCTGGCTCGAAAAAGCTAAGCCCCACTTTTATCACCTCAGGAGACAGTGTGGCCAAAAAAGCATCATAGTACCCTTTTCCGAAGCCCACCCTATTTCCATTCTGGTCATAGGCCAAAAGTGGAACAAATACTACCTGCAGTTTATTGGGCGACACCATAATGGATTCTTGGGGAACAGGAATTCCCCATTCGTCTAGGAAAAATGCCGCATCCTTGGGAAGCTTCAGCGTCTCCATCCCTAATTCTTCTTTGAGAACTTGCGAGGTGTAGATTGCCTTTTCTTTATTTTCCAATACCTCTTTTATATAAAAGGTGTTGACCTCATTAAATCGGTCAATCGGGAAAAACAGATGAAAGTGATCCAAATTTGGATTCTCAGTTAACCAAGTTTCCACTTGGCGGCATATTTCCTTGGATTTTTGCTTGACCTGTTCCGAGCTGAGCTTTTTCCTAAGCTGTCTGTACGCAGAGCGTAGTTCCTGTTTGGTTTTCATCAGGATTTAAATTATTTCTTTAATGGCCAGATGGCATTTTCTAAAATTGTTTGAATAAACTTCCTGCCAGATTATATCCAGCTGATCACCTTTCTCCAAGTTGATTTCAGGTAATTTCAAAAACTAACATGTGATAATCAAAAGGATCAAAACTTTCCAAGAAAGCTTCCAAAAGACCAGGATATTCAAGATAAAACTGCATCAGGTTTACCACTCGTTCTTGAGGACTACCTCCAGGTGCACAATATTCCAATACGGTTTTTGCTCTTGACAATTCCACCTCTTGCTTCCGTTCTTCTGCTTTTCTCAATTTTTCACCCATCTGATCCAAAATCTTCAAGCTTCTCACTTTTCCTGCTTCAAAGGCATGGACCAAAGTTGCGTCCAAAGATGAAGTTTCTTTTGCCTTTCTTTCAAATAAGTCCTTGATAATATTTCGCTCAGCCGTAAGGCTTAAATCCAGATCTGACTTTGTTTTAATGAACTCTTTTTTCCAAGATTCATAATCGACAAATAAATCTTCCACAGCCCACTGGAGCTGGTCCATTTTCTTTACAGCCGTTTGATTCAAAAGCAGTGCGAAATTTCTCGGCATTAACACAGGAAAAGGAATTTGGAATCGGTCAAAAACCCTTTTCAATTGAAGCCAGTAAACCACTTCTGCCGGACCTCCTAGGTAAGCAAGATTAGGCAAAATCATTTCCTGAAAAACAGGCCTCAGAACCACATTTGGACTGAATCGCTCAGGATGATTCTCTACCAATGACCTGATTTCGCTTTCAGTAAATCGAAGGTCTGTATTTACCACACTAAACACTTCTCCTACCCGTTCGATCCGCTCCCTTACGCCTTTTTCCAGATAAAACAGGTTGATTTCTCTAGGAAAAATCTGACTCTTATACCCCAACTTCTCCAACTCTTGGGTCGCTTGATGCGCCTTTTGATAGGGATCGTGATCAAATAAATCAGAGAGGATGACGTCTCGGAATTGACCTTTTAGCGAAGAATCATTCCCATCCACTACCAGCAATCCTTCTTTTCCAAATAAATCATTTACGTACTTTCTGACTGCCTCACTTAAGGTTTTGCTTTCTGAATATGCCTTTTTGAAAAGATCAGGAGCGAAACTCACGCTCTTCATAAACTCTTTGAAAGTAGCATCCAGCTCAAAATCGCCCACAGCACCCGATTGATTCGTTTGCCATTGGTATTTTTTTCCGTCTAATTTGAAATAATTGATCTCATCGAAATCATGATCTTCAGTAGCCATCCAATAGACCGGGACAAAATGATAATCCGGATAAGCTTTTTGAAGGCTTTTAGCAAGGTTGATCGTGGATACGATTTTGTAAATGAAATAAAGTGGTCCGGTAAACAGATTGAGTTGATGTCCGGTAGTTACGGTAAACGTATTGGGCTTTATTAAGGAGGAGAGGTTTTGCTGTGAAAGTTCAGAGAGCTCTAGACCTTGATAGTGCTTTTCTAGCACATCTGCCAAAATTTCTCTTTTTTCCGAGGAGAAAGACTTAGCCCTGATCGCATCTTTAAAGCTTTCAATGTTGGGAGAATGGGGATAAAAAGGTTTGAGCTCCTCCCTACCTTTAATATAGTCTAAGAAAAAAGAGGAAAACTGTCCTGTTTTACTCAGGTCTACGCGGTGTTTTTTCATCAGATTGGGCGAGAAGTATGTTTGGGAAGTCTAACTTAGCGATCTGAACCAAAGTTCGGTTTTTTTTGTAAAAATCAGGACTTCTTACATCAATGGCAGGAGTAAAGGTTTGTGAAAAAATCTTCTTTCACGAAAATTCAACCCAAACAAAATCCTGCTTCCCTAACTTATTTTCGTACCAATATCACCAATGCTCGACTACCACCGCTTTTACTTGGATAATGGACTGGAAGTAATCGTCCATGAAGACCACAGCTCAAAAATCGCCGTCTTCAACCTGCTGTATAAAGTAGGATCCAGATTTGAAGAAAGAGGGAAAACAGGGCTGGCGCATTTTTTCGAGCACTTGATGTTTGGCAGTTCGGCCAATGTGCCGGTTTTTGACCGAGAACTGGAGCGAGTTGGTGGTTCATGCAATGCCTTCACAAGCCCTGACATCACCAATTACTACATGACGTTGCCTGCCTCAAATATCGAAACGGCCTTTTGGCTCGAATCAGATCGGATGCTACAGCTCACTTTGAGTGAAAAGACCATCGAGACTCAGCGGAAAGTAGTCATGGAGGAGTTTAAGCAACGTTACCTCAATCAGCCTTACGGAGATGTATGGCATCACATGAGGGGCTTAGCATTTGAAACTCACCCCTACCAGTGGCCTACCATTGGAAAAGATCTTAGTGACATCGAAGGATACACCCGAGAAGATGTTTGGGATTTTTATAAGAAAAACTACCATCCTGGCAATGCCATCCTCGTCGTGGCGGGAGATGTCACAAAAACCCAGATTGAGCTACTTTCCAACAAATGGTTTGGCCCCATACGAGCTCAAGCCACAAAACATGTTTCTATTCCAAAAGAGCAGCCTCAATGGGCGAAGAAAACCAAAGAAGTAGCTGCCAAAGTGCCAACAGATGCCTTGTATAAAACTTATAAAATGCCTGAAAAAGGCGCTCCGGGTTACTTGGAGGCTGACCTGATCAGTGATTTGATGGGCTTTGGAAAGTCATCCCTTCTGGAGCAGCGATTGGTAAAGAATGGAAAAATCTTTGCCTCCGTAGGTGCTTACATCACCGGTTCGGTAGATCCGGGACTCCTCGTTTTCTCTGGCAAAATGGAGCAGGGGATTTCGGCAAAAGCAGCTGAAAAAGCCTTGGATGAGGTCATTGAAGAATTTCTGTCTCGGGAAATCACCGAACTTTCCCTTCAAAAAATAAAAAACCAAGGTGAGGCGATGAAGACCTATGAGAACGTACAACTCCTCAACCGCGCCATGAATTTGGCATACTATGCACATTTGGGTGACCCGGGTTTATATTGGCAGGAGTTTGAAGACAAATCAAAGCTCACCGCTCAGGAAATCAAAACCTGGGCAAATCAACTTCTCAAAGAAGATCAATCCTCTGTGCTATACTATCAATCAAATTAATCATGACTCCATTTAGAATAGGTTTTGGATATGATGTCCACCAGTTGAAAGAAGGCTATGAATTTTGGCTAGGCGGAATTAAAGTAGATCATGTCAAAGGTGCTGTGGGCCATTCAGATGCCGACGTGCTCATCCATGTGATTTGCGACGCCCTACTTGGAGCAGCCAATATGCGAAATATCGGATACCACTTTTCGGATAAGGACCCAAAATACAAAGGGATTGACAGTAAGCTTCTCCTGAAGGAAGTCATGAAAATGATCCGGGAAGCCAGCTACGAAGTAGGTAATCTAGACTCCACCGTCTGTCTCCAAGTACCCAAGCTCAACCCACACATTCCTTCTATGAAAACCTGCCTAGCAGAAGTTATGAATGTGGCTGAAGATGCCATTTCTATCAAAGCGACTACTTCTGAATGGCTGGGATTTGTGGGAAGAGAAGAGGGTATTTCTGCTTACTGTACCGCATTGATTTACAAAGTATGAGCACTCCAGTAAAAATCATCACCACCGAGGACGGTTCACACTCACTCTATCACGAGGGCCTTCAGGAGACTTACCACAGCTTTCATGGAGCCTATCGAGAATCCATTCACGTCTTTATGATCTATGGCTTGGATTCATGGCTGGCAAGAAACCCAAGGAAATATCCCATTCGGGTTTTTGAAGTGGGTTTTGGCACTGGTCTCAATGCATGGCTAACTTTAGTCTGGGCAGAACAAAATCAGATTCCAGTTCTTTACCATACTATTGAGCCTTTTCCGCTGGAAAAAGAGATCTACTCCCAACTCAACTACATCGAGCACGACCACAGCATTTGGCATTACCACAAATATTATGAAGCGCTGCACCAATTCCCTTGGGGTGAAGGTGGTCCTGTATCTGAGTACTTTAATATGAAAAAAGACCAGGCCACACTCGAGGAAGTACAGCTTTACCCCTCAGATGTGGTGTTTTTTGACGCATTTGCTCCTAGTAAACAGCCTGAGTTGTGGAAAAAAGAAATCTTAGAAAAAGTGGTGGAGAACATGCGTCCGGGAGGACTTTTCACAACCTATTGCGCGATGGGCCAACTGAAACGGGACCTGAAAGAACTGGGTCTGGAAGTCCAAACACTTCCGGGACCTCCTGGAAAAAAGGAAATGACAAGAGGGTGGAAGAATAGTGATCGGTAAGAAGTGATCGGTAACTAGTGTTGAAAACTGAGACTGAACACGGATTACTGAAAACTATTTTGGCTTGTATTTTGCAAAAGTCAGCACAAACGATTGGTTATGCTGACTTTTATTTTTACGCTTTTTATCTCTTTATGGCAGGCAGACAGTATCGAAAGCGCTAAGCTGCAGCGGATGATCGAGGAGCGAGACCTACTCCATACTCAATGGAAGGCTTCTGAAAGTAAGAAAACGGGCATTTTTGGAAACAGAACCAAGAAGGACATGATCGAGACCAACGAATGGCTGCAACGAATCCTGATCAAAGATAATCAGATCATGGAAGAGCTAAGAATGCAGGGTACCATAGAAAAAGTCACCATCACCCAAGAAAAAGAGGACTACAAATCCATTGCAATCAAACTTGAAAAAGAGGGCCAAATCCTGAAAAGAGCTCTGGCTGAAAAAGATGCTGAAATCGAAAAAAAGATCTCCGAAAAAAGACCATTTGAATGGCTCAGTCTAATCTTTTTTGTCGCTTCAGTTGGCTTGGGCACTTGGATATACCGCATCAAAAAGGCCTCCTGATAATTCAGAAGGCCTTTATTTTATCGTAATCCCAAGATTGATTCAACTATTTTAATCTGGCAATCGGTGTACGGGCACCTTTGGTCACTTGATCCAGGTGACAAAGGATTTCGGCATCAAGGGGAAGGTAGAGATCTACTCTGGAACCAAACTTAATAAATCCAAACTCTCCACCCTGCTCAAGCGGGGAACCCTCTTTCACGTACCATTTGATCCTTCTGGCCAAAGCTCCGGCGATCTGTCTGACCATGATTTTGTTGCCTTTAGTGTCTTTGATTACCATCGAAGTCCGCTCATTTTCTGTACTGGATTTAGGATGCCAAGCTACCAGGTATTTACCGGGATGATATTTGAAGTATTCCACTACACCTTTGACCGGGGAACGGTTCACATGTACATTGATCGGAGACATGAAAATGGATACTTGCTTCCGCTTTTCTTTCAAATACTCATCCTCCACAGCTTCTTCGATCACCACTACCTTGCCATCAGCAGGAGCAAATACAATCCCATCTTCCTGAGGAGCTTCAAAAACTGGATTTCTGAAAAACTGAAGCACGATCAGGTAAAGAATCACGCTGACCAAAATGGAAACATTCATTAAGAGCCTTTCCTCAGGCAAATAATAATATAACAGGTAATTGAGCCCGGCGAGGATGAGCATCATCCAAAACAAAAGCACTCTTCCTTCTTTATGTATTGTCATCATACGCTTTTCATTAAAAAGGCGTGGAGAAACTCTCCCCACGCCCAAAGTTAACTTTTTCCCCTGAATTGGCTTAGAAACCTCCTCGGAAGGTATAGGTCTTTGCAACTTTATCTATCGCTACGATGTAGGCAGCAATCCTCATCGGCACATCATATTTCACTGAGGCCTCATACACATGGTCAAAGGCATCCTTCATGATTCTATCCGAACGACGGTTTACCCGGTCAGCAGTCCACTTGTAGCCAAGTCGGTTTTGCACCCACTCAAAATACGATACTGTCACACCGCCTGCATTTGCCAAAATATCCGGCACAGCCATGATTCCTTTCTCGTTCAATATCGCGTCAGCTTTGGCTGAAGTCGGCCCATTGGCACCTTCCACGATTAGCTTGGCTTTGATTTTATCTGCATTGGCGATCGTAATGACGTCCTCCACAGCAGCAGGTACAAGCACATCCACTTTCAAAGTCAACAGGTCGCCTGCATTTTCCATTTTATCACCTCCGGCAAAGCCTTCCAAAGTACCATTATTGGCATCACGGTAAGCAATTGCCTCCACGACATTGATTCCTTTTTCATTATAAAAAGCTCCGGTATGGTCAGAGATTGCTACAACTTTGAGACCTCTTTCTTCCAGAAGTCTTGCTGCCCAGCTACCCACATTTCCAAATCCCTGTACAGCGCAGGTAGCTTGGAAAGGATTGATTTTCAACTTTTGCATCGCTGCCAAAGCCGATACCATCACCCCTCTACCTGTAGCTTCTGTTCTTCCAAGAGATCCTCCCAAAACCAAAGGCTTTCCGGTAACCACTGCAGGCACCGTCATTCCGTGTGCTTTGGAATATTCATCCATCAACCAAGCCATTTCTCTAGGCCCTGTCCCCATGTCTGGTGCAGGAATATCTTTATCAGGACCAAAAACATCAATCATTGCCATGGTATAGGCGCGCATCAAACGCTCGATTTCCCCTTTTGACATCTCCCGGGGATTACATCTTACTCCTCCTTTGCCTCCTCCATAAGGGATATCCACTACGGCACATTTCCAGGTCATCCAGGCAGCAAGGGCCCTTACTTCATCCAAGTGCACGTCAGGAGCAAATCTAATCCCGCCTTTAGCAGGCCCGAGAATGTTGGAGTGAATGACTCGAATCCCTTCAAAAACTTGAATCTTCCCATTGTCCATCGTGATGGGCAAGGACACAATCACCTGCTTGGCAGGATTTTTCAGCACATTGTACACCTCATCAGACAAGCCGAGTTTCTCTGCGGCAATGTTGAATCTCTCCATCATTGACTCCAAAGGATTTTCTCTATCCTTAATCGGAGCCGGTTCTAGGTAAGCCATATTGGGTTTTTTTAATAAAGTGAACTGCGGTACAAACTTAATCAGTTTTTCAAAGAGAGCCCCTTTGAGTTAGAAGATTTTCAAAAAGGCAGTGATAAATGGGGCTGAAAGTAACAATCCGTCAAAACGATCCATAAATCCACCATGACCGGGAAGCCCCTTTCCTGAGTCTTTGATTTCAATCGATCGCTTAAATAAGGACTCAATCAAATCTCCATACGTACCGGCAATGATAATGATACCCGCTATCACCAGCCACTTCCAATCGGCTATCACCGTGAAGTACTGAGAGATCACAAAAGACACTGCAATGGCCGAGAAAGCACCTCCCAAAAATCCCTCCCAGGACTTCTTAGGCGAAACTCGTTCAAACAGTTTGGTCTTGCCAAACTTGGTTCCTGCAAAGTAAGCTCCCGTATCACTCGCCCATAAAATCAAGAGACATCCAATCAAAATCTCGTAGTGGTATACGGCATCCACTGAGAAAACGGCCAAGTTGAGCAAAGAAAAAGGTACGGCTACATAAAAAATTCCCAAATAGGTGAAGGCCACACCCGTAAATGGCTTTTTATCCGTCTTTTTATAGAGCTTGATGAAAAAGGTCAATGAAACGAGCGGGAATATCAGGTAGAGGTATTCGTGGGAAAGACGCTCTTTTTCAATCATAAACGTCAATACGAAGATCATCAAACCCAAAAAGGTCCCAAAGCTCTTCAATGGAAGCATGCCATCGAGTCCGGAAAGCTTATAAAACTCCATTTGGGAGAAACCTAAAATTCCGGCAAAAATCAAAAAATAGGTCCAGTCGGAATAGATAGACCCCAAAACCACCACCAATCCTCCAATCAAAGCAGTGATAGCACGCTGAGCGAGATTGCTGTAATTATTGATATTAAAACTCGATCTCATGCTGTATCAATTGGAGGGCAGGGATAGCCTGATCATTTGGAACTAGAACTTGGTAAGTACCGAGTACTTGGTACACAGTTTCTTTTTTGTTGAGCACTACGGCAGGCACTCCTTTTTCTTCCAACACCCCCTTCACAATCTCTGCACGTATTTGATTCTGATCCTCAAAGACCCTTATCCAATTTTCCATCTTCCAACGTGTTGACTTTTTTAAAATAAAGGAATCCAAGAATAAGAACCAAGAAACCTGCTATTGCCGCCGGATAGGAAACCGAATCAGTGGATTCCAGATCAAAATCAAAAAGGCCTTGATTGGAAAGGTACACGACCACCACTGTCAGTGAATTATTAAAAATATGTGCGATAATCGGAAAAAGTAAAGAGCCTGAATAATGGTACATGTAACCGAAAAGTGCGCCTAAAAATACTCTTGGCAAGAACCCATAAAACTGCACATGGATCGCTGAGAAGATGATTGCAGTGATCCAAATTCCCCAATGCGGAGATTTAAAATAGCCTTGCATCTTGGGCTGAATCAATCCTCTGAAAAACAGCTCCTCACCCACACCTGCAAAAACCCCAATCACCAATATGCCCGTCAATAGCTCCGGCACACTCTGAAAGTCTGTCAGAAACTTGGTCAGCTCCATCAATTGGGTTTCCATTTCTTTCATCCAGGTTTCGATCCCTGCCATTACCTCCGGTAGCTCCAGTTGAGCATTCAGATAAACCAAAAGACCGTTGAAAAACATGCCTCCCAAGGTCATCAGCACAATTAAACCAAGATTTTTCCCATTAAACCGTGCCCTTTGAATATCCCAATGCAACTCTGCCTTTTCTATAAATCGGATAATGAGCCAAGAAGCTGCCCAAAAACCAATTCCCGAACCCAACCCCTGTGCAAAAAGCATCGCCATTCTCCCATTGGGCACATCGTAATTACCGGAGATTAAAGACATAAAGTCTTCTAAGGAAATGTTAAAGAGTGAGGGAATAAATGCCACTGCCAATCCCTGAAGCAAAACCAACACTCCAAATGTGACTAAAACAATGACTACCAGGGACAAAAGCCAATTGTGGCGTTTGGCTATTTCGGCTTGAGTTTCGTAAATCTCCATATTTGGGCTAAATTTACGTCAAATTTAGAATTGCGAAGTGGTTAAGATTGGAAATATAGAGTTGGGAGACTTTCCTCTCCTTCTCGCCCCCATGGAAGATGTGAGTGATCCACCTTTCAGAGCGGTATGTAAGCAAAATGGGGCAGACCTCATGTACACCGAATTTATCAGCTCCGAAGGACTCATCCGCGATGCTGCCAAAAGTGTCCAGAAACTGGATGTCTACGACTACGAGCGCCCGGTAGGCATTCAAATTTTTGGTGCGGAAATCGAATCCATGCGCGAAGCTGCTGCCATAGCAGAAGCTGCCGGACCGGATATTCTAGACATCAACTACGGCTGTCCTGTGCACAAAGTAGCTTGCAAAGGTGCTGGTGCGGGTATTCTCTTGGATATAGACAAAATGGTATCCATGACAGCTGAGATCGTGAAGCGGGTCAATATTCCCGTGACCGTCAAGACTAGACTTGGCTGGAGCCACGACACCATCCGAATCGTAGAGGTGGCTGAGCGCCTTCAGGACGTTGGTATTCAGGCCATTTCCATCCATGCCCGCACACGTCAGCAGATGTACAAAGGTGATGCGGATTGGTCTTACCTCAATCTGGTCAAAGACAATCCAAGACTTCATATCCCTGTGTTTGGAAATGGAGATATCGATTCTCCCGAAAAAGCAGCAGAATACCGCGCCAAATACCAGGTGGATGGAATGATGATTGGCCGTGCTTCGATCGGATATCCATGGATTTTCAACGAAATCAAGCATTATTTTAAGACAGGTGAAAAACTCCCAGCGCCGGATTTGGCTGAACGGATCGCAGTGACCAAAAAGCATCTGGATTTCTCCATCGAGTGGAAAGGTGAAAAACAAGGGATCCTGGAAATGAGAAGACACTACACCAATTATTTCAGAGGCATGCCCAACTTCAAGCCATTTAGAACGGAGATGGTCACCGCAGAGACCTACGAGCAGGTGAGCGAAATATTGGAGCGAGTTGCCGAGGCCTATGCTGATTATGAATTTCAAAACTGAAAATAACCGAACCTCAGAAAATTAAGCTCTGAGGTTCTTTTTTTACCCCAATTCTCTGACAGAATTGTTTCCTTTGCAGACCCAATCACCACCCCGAAAATGAGCACCACCACTTCTGAAAATAGCCTGAAAAACTGGTCCCTATTGGTGATTCTGACCCTGATTTGGGGCACCTCCTTTATCTTGATCAAGCGTGGATTGGAAGTGTTTAGTCCCGGAGAGGTAGGCGCCTACCGAATGGTGGCTGCGGCAAGTTTGCTTCTGCCTCTTTCGCTGCCACGAATCAAGCACCTGAACAAAACCCAGGTAAAAAACTTGCTCTTGGCCGGAATGCTCGGAAGTTTCATCCCTGCCTTTCTTTTTCCATTAGCCCAAACCCAACTCAGCAGTTCGCTCACAGGGGTACTCAACGCGCTTACTCCATTATTTGTAGTGTTGGTAGGTGGTGCCTTTTTCAATACCAAAATTACGAATAGAAACGCCATCGGATTGGTCATTGCCTTTGTTGGAGTGGTTATTTTGGTCGCCTACAAAGAAAGTGGTGGATGGGATTCTCTGGCCGGAATCAATGCTTATGCGCTGTTTGTAATCGCAGCTTGTATCTGCTACAGCTTTAACCTTCACGTCATCAAAACACGATTTACGAAACTCAAATCCATCGAAATTTCATCGATTTCTTTACTGATGATTTTGCCCTTGGCCTTGATTTACCTCTTTGCCGGAACAGATTTTTCGTACAAGCTGGCTACCCATCCGCAAGCTTGGGAGGCTTTGGGCTATGTCACCATATTAGGGATGGTAGGCACTGCTGCAGGTCTAATCCTTTTTAATATCATGGTAAAAAGTGCAAGTCCCTTTTTCGCCAGTTTAGTGACCTACACCATCCCAATTGTAGCGATCATGTGGGGAGTACTGGATGGAGAAGTGTTGCTCTTTGGCCACTACATCGGGATTGCCGCGGTGATATTGGGCGTATGGGTAGGAAATAAAAAGTAAGCCTCGAGTTCACTTTTCTGCCAAAATTCAATAAGATCATTTTTTCGGAAGGATTACATGCTGCTGGAATTGGCTCGAAAAAAGATGTTAATCCTCCAAATTCATTCTTTTTCTCCATGCAAATGCCAGCATCGGCAATTGTTGGTAAGAATTGATACCTGCTTTCACTCCCTGGGTCTTTAGAAAAATATCATTGGACTTTCTACTCAGTTCTAAAGAAAATGGTTTAATAGCCTTAGCAGCTTCCTGCAGCGAGACCAGATCATTCTTGACACCGATAGAAAGGGACTTATACCACGTCTTAAACTCCTCTGGGGCCATTCGGTAGTAGTCTCTCATCTGGTATTGGAGCAAACGAAGGTGTCCGGAGTACCTCAAAAGCGGATCATCAGAATTGGTACAGATCACCCAGGCGATGAAGTTGGCTTCGCCCTCATCAGTCACTCCATAACTATGGGCCATTTCATGCGCGATGGTAAAGGGCTTCTCCAATGGGTGAAGTGTCGGGTCGATGTAGCTTTCTCCTGTGAATGGAAAATAGATGCCCAAAATCCCCATTTTACGCATAAAACCCGGAGGAGGAAATTGCTTGGTCCGAGGTCTACCGGTAAAATTAAGACCCAGAATCTCCATGTTTTCGCTCATATTGGCACGGACAAGATCCTCCAAATCCGGATAATCCATGATCTCTGTGATCGCCAACGAATCTGTTTTGATCTGCTTTCGATATTGCTCCACCAGGCGATGGGTAATCTTTACCTCAGCTTCCAACTGTAGGAGATTCAATGATTTCGGTTTGAGTGAGAGTTGCTGGAAGATGGGGGTCCGCTGATAATTGTACCCCCAAAGGATTAAAAAGAAAAAAACCAAGGCCCCTACTCCGTTGGAAGTTGCCTTTACCGTGTATAATGTTCTGGATTTCCACCCCTGCCTTTTTGCGAAGCGAAAAAAGAAAAGTCCAAAAATCAATAGCAATATCAGGACAAACAGGTAGACACTGGGGAATGGCAAATGCCCCAGTGTCATATCCACTACATTACGAATTCCAGGAAAAAACCTCCTGGAGTAAAGCTCGTCTGTGGCCTCGGGATTTTGAATGGCAAAATACCGGATGACCAAAGCCAATACTCCCAGGAAGGCCCAGGACCAGTCTCTTTTGCCCATAAATGGAGGTTTAGCTCGATTAAATTCCTTCCGCCTGCACTTCCTTCACTTCAGGAAGCATACGGGTAAGCAAGTTTTGAATACCCGCTTTCAAAGTTACTGTGCTTGATGGACAGCCAGAACAGGAACCCTGCAAAAGCACTTTGACCACTCCTTCATCGAAAGAATGAAAAACGATAGCACCACCGTCTTGCTCGACAGCAGGTCGGATGTATTCGTCTAGGATTCCTTTGATTTTTTTGACGATCTCTGAATCGTTTTCATTGAAAAGGGGGTCTTTCTCAAAAGTAGCCTGAACAGCCTTTTGACCTGACTCTAGGTATTGCTTGATGTGGTCTCTGATGATGGTCTGGATTTCGGCCCATTCTACCTCCTCCGACTTGGTTACAGTTACAAAATTGGAAGCAATAAATACACGCTGAACTGCAGCGAAATTGAAGAGTTCCTTGGCAAGCTGACTGTTGGTCGCACTTTCGGCATCCGGATAATCAAAACTGACTCCCTCATCCACCAACACAAAGTTGGCTACAAATTTTAAAGAATTGGGATTTGGATTGGCCTCCATGTAGAGGTGAACGGGACGTGCTTGTGCTTTGAGCATGGTATTCAGGATTAGTTGTAGGGAAAAACCAAAAAAGGCTCCGGAAGTTCCGAAGCCTTAGATTTTTTAACCAATTACTTTGGCAATTTTCCTTTGGCAGCATACCATATCCCACCATAGACATGCTTGAGGAAGTCAGCATCTTCCCATACTTCATCCACGTGACCTAGCGCTGTGTAAAAAACTCTACCTCCGTCAAACTCATGGTACCAAGCCATCGGGTGGTTTGCCCCCATTGCTTTGGCTGGCTCATAGGTAGACTCGTCCGCATTCAAGAGTACTTTGATATTGGGATTGATGTTTCTGAATTCATACAATTCATCCGTCCAAAGCCAATTTTCAGGCAAGTGCCAAGTTGCCGGATGATTTTTGTCCACCACTTGTAATCGCAGCGTCTGATTTCTTGGATGGGCTAAAAAGTACCCGCCGATCAATTGGTTATACCAAGGCCATTCGTATTCGGTATCGGTAGCAGAATGGATACCCACTACGCCTTTGCCACTCCGGACAAACTTTTGGAAAGCAGCTTTTTGAGCCTCATTGAAAATGGTACCTGTGGTGCTCATCAGAACTACCACATCGTATCGGGCAAGATTTTCATCTGTAATGTGATTGGCATCTTCCGTGGTGTGTACAGAAAAGACATGCTTTACACCAAGTTTTTTGATAGCCATAATACCATTGGGGATGGACTGATGCCGAAAGCCGGCTGTCTTGGAGAAAACCAAAACTCGAAACTGACCGCCCTGCTGGGCAAAGGCTGTAACACTGATCAAGAGTGCCAAAGCAAAAGTGAAGAACGCGGATTTTAGATTCATAGGTATTGGGTTTTTGATTTCGAATTTGGAATATCGGATTTCGGATTGAAAGAACGTTGTTCTGACCACTAAAATCCATCAAAGGAATTACTTGATCAGTTGGAATTTTTCTCCCGCTTCTTTTCGTGAAAATGCATTGAAATGCCACCATTCACTACCTATTCCTGTAAAACCTGCCCCTTTCATCACTTTTCTGAGGATCTCACGGTTGGCTACTTGAGCTCGGGTGATTTTGCCTTCTGCGAGCATCTGTAGCTCTCGGTCTGGATAGGCAGGGTAGCCAAAGTAATCATAAGCCGTCCCCATATCCAATGGCTTTCCAGATTCCGTATCAAAAATGGTCAAGTCTACAGCTACGCCAAAGTTGTGCAAGCCTCCGATTTTTGGATCAGAGACATACAAAGGCTTGATGCTGTCCGGCTTGTCCAGATCATCCCAAAGGATCTGCTGTACACTCAAAGGCCGCACCCCATCGTACACCAACAAGGTCAAATTGGGATAATCCTTCACTAAGGCTGCTTGAGCCTTGCCTAGCATCTCCGCAACGATCGGCTGCAGGTAGCAGCGCACATGGTCACCATACACATCTTTGCCAAAAAAATTATCGGTTGTCGAGTATTTCAGTTCGACTTTGATCCCGGGAATGACTTTCTCAATGTCTACCAAACCCTGGGCTTTCAGCGTCTGCTCCAACTCAGGTAAGCTTTCCACATTTTCAGCTTCACCCCTCTCAAAAAGCGCATCGCGTTGCTGCTCGGAAAAGGTCTCCTGATCACTTTTTGGCGAAGAACAGGCAATTGCCAATACGACTAGAATCAATGGAGTTTTTCTCATGAGGGCAAGTTCTTTTTAACCAAAGTAGCAGCAGCCTGGGCAGTAGGAAGCACCACGATATCCGCCAAAACGACGTGAGAAGGTCGATTCACCACAAACTCCACAATGTCTGCAATATCTTGAGCGACTAAGGGCTCAAAGCCTTGGTAGACAGTCTCGGCGCGTTTCTCATCCCCTTTGAACCTCACCAAAGAAAACTCAGTCTCTACCAATCCGGGATGAATGCCGATTACTTTGATCCCAAAAGGATTCAAGTCCATCCGCATCCCCTTGGTGATTGCATCCACGGCATGCTTGGAGCCGCAGTACACATTTCCATTAGGATACACTTCCTTCCCTGCGATCGAACCGATATTGATGATCATCCCCGATTTGCGCTCGGTCATGCCGGGGATAATCGCTTTGGAGACGTACAAAAGGCCTTTCACATTGATGTCCATCATAGCATCCCAGTCATCGAGGCTCCCTGTTTGAATAGGGTCAAGTCCGTGGGCATTTCCGGCATTATTGATCAGCACATCGACTGCAGCCCAATCCGCTGGAAGATTACCGAGAATTTCCCCGACTTTCTCTCGATCACGCACGTCAAATACCAAAGGATAATACCGAACTCCAGCAGGTATTTCTTTCTCTAATTCATCTAATCGGTCTTTCCTACGACCAGTTGCAATGATATCAAAGCCCATTTTGGCTAGCGTGATTGCGGAGGCTTTTCCGATCCCGGAAGTGGCTCCGGTGATCAGGGCGATTTTTGTTTTCATGAGGTTAAAGATAAGAGGATTGAGAGATTAGGAGAGTGTAAGATTTAGAGATTGGGAAAGGAAATACAAGATTCCAGGATGAAAAAAGTTGATTTCTTCTTTCCCTCGTAAATCAAAAATCGTAATTCGTAAATCCCCTCAGCTTCTCCACAAATAGGGAAACAAAATATAAGCTGTCACACCGACGATCGCATTGATGGCCAAAAGCGTGACCAATTTGTCCACACTTACACTCCAATCCAAGCCATCCAAGGCATTTTTGGAAATACGAATAGCCATCAGCAGAATCGGAATAATCACCGGGAAACTCAGAATCGCCATCAGTGTGGCATTATTCCCTGCCTTGGAAGCGATCCCACTTACCATGGTCAAGCTGGCCGAAAAACCCACCGAACCCAAAACCAAGTTGAGCAAGAAAAGCCCTTGATCCTGCACGGGATTGCCTAGAATGACCGAGAACACTCCGTAGCCCAACAAGGCCAAGATCAACGTCAGCCCGGTATTATAAAAAATCTTCGAAAGAATAATCGACTCAGGGGAAGCGATCATGTAGTAGTACAATTGGCGGCCTTGGTGCTCCTGCACAAAGCTTTTGGCTACGGCATTCACAGCAGAGAAAAGGATGATGATCCAGTAGAGTGCGTTCCAAGTGGGAATGGAGAGGTTGCCCATTTTGGCACCCACGCTGAGGTAAGTGATGAAAACTGCCGAAACCACGTAAAGCAGAATCCCATTCAGGGCATATTTCTGCCTCCACTCGAGGGTGATTTCCTTTCGGACCAAAACCGAGATTTCCTTCCACATAATCCAAAGGTAGATACTTTTTTTTGCCACAAAGACTCAAGGGCACGAAAGGATTTTTCTGAGATAGATTTTCATAGCGAAAGCTTTAAAAAAAAGAAGACCTACCTAAATCAGTGATTATCCGTGTAATCTACGAGACTATAAGCCTAATTTGGATTAGAATAGATTCTCTGATTAACTTGAGAATCTTCAATACAAGATTATGATTTGGGATGATTTCTTGATCAGGTGGACCAGAATTGCCAGTAATGTTACCTTTCGCTATTTCCTGATTGCGGGTGTAGCGTTCTTTCTTTTCTATTTTATTCTAAATGGAGTTTTGGCCAATCGGAAGATGCAGGCCAAGTTTCCTAAGCTCAAAGATTACTCGCGAGACATCACCTATTCGCTGATTACCATTCTCATTTTCGCGACGATGGCAGCGGTGGTTTTTGTTTTGTTGCGTCCATACACGATGTATTACCGAGACGTGGAAAAATACGGCTGGACCTACTTTTACCTCAGCTTTCCCTTGATGTTTTTGATCCATGACGCCTATTTCTATTGGGCTCATCGAATAATGCACCATCCTCGGCTTTTCAAAGCCATACATAAAGTCCATCATCAATCGACCAATCCTTCTCCTTGGACAGCTTATGCTTTTCATCCTTTTGAAGCGATAGTCGAAGCGGGGATTATTCTGGTATTGGGATTTGTGCTGCCGGTTCATCAGGCCGCATTTGGTTTATTCATGCTGTTTCAGTTTTCCTACAATGTCTATGGACACTTGGGGTATGAGCTTTATCCCAAAAACTTCCAACGAACCTGGATCGGAAAGTGGATTAATACGGGTACTGCCCATAACCTGCATCATCAGTATTTCCATGGCAACTATGGGCTTTACACCCTGATTTGGGATCGCCTATTTGGTACACTCCGAGAAGATTATGAAAAAAAGTTTGATCAAGTGACTCAATCCACCGCCGAGCCAAAAATGGAAAAGCACCTTGCCTGAGTAAATCGACCTTCAAAATTCACCCAAATGACCTCCTCCAACTCTTTGATTGCTGCAGCCTGCCTTTTGGCTTTTTCTTGTGTAGAAAAAACATCAGAAATCGACTACACTGACTGGTCGCATTATGGCGGTCCTGTGGACGGTTCGAGGTATTCGGCTTTGACCCAAATCAACAAAGAAAACGTCGCTCAACTTGAAGTCGCTTGGACCTACCACACGGGTGATGCGACGGAGCGAAGTCAGATTCAATGCCAACCCATCGTGGTCAATGGATTATTGTATGCTACGACTCCCAAGCTGAATGTCTTTGCTTTGGATGCAGCCACCGGTGAAGAAGTCTGGCGATTTGATCCCTTTCAGATTTTAGGAGGAGAAAATTCATGGGCAGGTACCAACCGTGGAGTGAGTTATTGGGAAGAGGGCGAAGACAAGCGGATATTATTCACGGCAGGCAACTGGCTGATGGCGGTAAATGCCCTCACCGGAGAGCCTATTTTGAGTTTTGGGGATCAGGGGAAAGTGGATCTGAGAAAAGATCTCGACACCGATTTAGAGGATTTTTTACTGACTTCGAATTCGCCCGGAGTAGTTTTTGAAGACAAGTTGATCCTGGGGATGCGGCTTTCCGAAGGGCTCGATGCCGCTCCGGGACATATCCGAGCCTATAATATCAAAACCGGCAAACGGGAATGGATTTTTCACACCATTCCGCAGGAAGGTCAAGCAGGCTATGAAACCTGGGACCCAAAACATATCCGACAAATCGGCGGAGCCAACAACTGGGCAGGAATGACCGTGGACTATGCCCGAGGAATTGTATATGTGCCGACGGGTTCGGCCACTTATGACTTTTGGGGTGGCTATCGCACGGGAGATAACTTGTATGCCAACTCACTTTTGGCCTTGGATGCGAGAACAGGCAAGCGGATCTGGCATTTTCAGGCAATTCATCACGATGTATGGGATCGGGACTTCCCCGCCAATCCCAACCTGATCCGAATCCAAAAAGATGGAAAATGGATCGATGCCGTAGCACAGATTTCCAAGCAGGGAATGACTTATGTATTTGATCGGGAAAGCGGTGAGCCGATTTGGCCGATCATTGAAACTCCAGTGACCCAAAGCGTGATGCCGGGAGAGGTCAGCTCCAAAACCCAGCCGATTCCCTCCCTTCCCGAGCCGTTTATGAACATGGTTTATGGGGAAAAAGACATTCTCAATCTGACTCCGGAATGGGAAAAAGACATCCGTAATCAACTGGCCAATGGCATCATCGGAGACACTTGGGCACCTCCACATCCTGAGCAACCCATCGTGCTCTTCCCCGGAATGGACGGTGGCGGAGAATGGGGTGGGGCTTCCTTTGATCCCGAAACTCAAACGATGTACATCAATGCCAATCAGATCCCTTGGCTGATCACCATGACACCCAATGCCAATTTTGATAATGCAGGTTTATCGATCTACACCAATTACTGTGGCAATTGCCACGGACTGGATCGAAAAGGCAACCCGCCTGCATTACCGAGTTTACTGGGATTAAAAGATAAATACACGACAGATTCATTAGATCAATTGCTTCGAAAAGGTCGTGGTGCCATGCCTGCCTTTTCTCATATCTCAAAAGAAGAAAGAGGAATCCTGATAGACTATTTGTTAGGAAAAGCCGATGCAGGAGACAAAAAAGAATTGGAAGCCGAGAGCGCCAAACTCTACCCCCGCTACTACATGAAAGGCTATCAGCGACTCACCACCAAAGAGGGAATCTATGGTTCCAATCCGCCTTGGGGGCTATTGACTGCCATTGATATGAATACCGGTTTGAAGAAATGGCAAATTCCCCTTGGAAGTATCGATTCATTGAAAACGATGGGATTTGAAAATACAGGCATAGAAAATTATGGCGGACCTGTAGCAACGGCTGGCGGCGTGCTGTTCATTGCTGCGACCAAGGATGAGAAAGTCCGTGCATTCGACAAGGAAACCGGCAAACTCCTCTGGGAAGCCCAACTCCCTGCAGCAGGACATGCTACTCCGGCGGTTTATGAGAAAAACGGAAAGCAGTACCTCGTCATCGCCTGTGGAGGAGGCAAAGGTACCAAGAGCGGGGATGCCTACGTGGCTTTTGCCCTACCTGATTGATCAAATCATCCCGATGATCGTGTGAAGGAAAATTAGTCTGCCTTTAAAAATTCCAAAAGGCTACCTTTGCCCCATGTCTACCCCTCAAAAAAGCCAGTCGGAGATTCTTTCCAAATTGGGAATTCAACAACTGAATCCCATGCAGCTCGCTGCAACACAAGCCATTGAATCCTCCAATGAGATCATTTTGCTTTCTCCGACAGGAACTGGGAAAACGTTGGCTTTTCTCCTTCCGCTGATTCAAGAGCTGGATCCGACGTTGGACGAAATCCAATTGGTGATCATCGTGCCTTCCCGGGAACTGGCGATCCAGATCGAGCAGGTCATGCGGGAAATGGGGACCGGATACAAAGTAAATGCTGTCTATGGAGGAAGGGCAGGTTCCAAAGATCGGATCGAAATCAAGCACAGGCCTGCAGTCTTGGTAGGTACACCTGGAAGGGTCGCCGATCACCTGAGAAGGGAAGCTTTTGAAACCGGTTTTATCAAAACACTGGTACTGGATGAATTTGACAAATCCCTTGAAATCGGCTTCGAAAGTGAAATGATGGATATTCTTCACCTTCTACCACGAGTGAAGAAAATGATCCTCACCTCGGCTACCTATGGAGTGGAAATCCCTCGATTTGTAGGGTTGAAAGCACCTGTAACTATTGATTTTTTGGAGGAAAAAATCTCCCAACTTCAGATCAAAAAAGTACTTTCCCCCACCAAAGACAAGCTCGAAACCCTTCTTGATCTGCTTTCGCACTTGGGCAATCAAAATGGGATCATCTTTTGCAATTTCAAAGATTCCATCGAGCGCGTGAGTGATTTTCTGAGCGAGCATGAGATTTCCCACGGTACATTTCATGGAGGAATGGAGCAGACAGACCGTGAGCGCTCCTTGATCAAATTCAGAAACGGGACCCATCAGATTCTCTTGGCTACCGACTTGGCGGCGAGAGGAATCGATGTGCCGGAGATTAAGTTTATCATCCATTATCACCTCCCTGTCAGAAGCGAGGAGTTTATCCACCGAAACGGTCGGACTGCCCGAATGAACAGTGAGGGAACAGCCTATGTCCTGCACTATGAAAAGGATTCGCTTCCGGATTTTATCGGAAATCTCCCTGAGGAAAAACTCATCCCATCCCCTCTTCCCTATCCTTCAGAGTGGTCCACGCTTTTTGTGTCGGGAGGACGAAAAGACAAAATCTCCAAAGGCGATATCGCAGGCCTGTTTTTCAAGCAAGGTGGACTTACAAAAGAGGGCCTTGGGATCATCGAGCTGAAGACCGATTGTGCGTTTGTGGCCGTAAAAACCAGTATGCTGGAAACCCTCCTTCCCAAAGTCAACAATTTGAAATTGAAGGAGAAAAAAGTAAGAGTAACGTTGATCTAGGCCTTTTCTGGTTCATTTAAGACTATTTCTCCCCTTTTTTCATCGCCTCCACCTGTAGCCTGATTAGGTCCAATTGGTCTTGAGTATGGTCCTTTTGCTTGGCTAAGAAATCCACCTGATCAGAAAAATACCTGGATCGCTCCAACTCCATCTCTACCAATCGCTGCAGATCGGCAATCCGCGAGTAGTGCATTTTATTCTCTTTTTGGTAGCCTCTGGAAATTAAAAAATGCAGGGTAATTACCCCTAGCAGCACCACAAGGAACAATAGAATGATCAACGCATCAAAAAGCCAGAAACCCGACATAGCACAACAAAAACCAAAACTAGGTCAATCCGACATCCCAAGGAATACGGCAAACAACCTATTCAGCTGCTGACTAAATCAGTTTTTTTCTTTCGAACCGGACATTGGCCAGGTAAGCTTCACCGTGGTGCCTTGTCCCAAGCCGGACTTGATCTCCACCTTACCTCCCAATTCTTCGGCTCGCTTTTGCATGTTATACAGCCCGTTTCCGAGTAGAATCGTCCCTTGGTCAAAGCCTTTTCCATTGTCATGAATGGTAGCGACAAGGTCCTTTTTGGTCGCGTGAAACTTGATCTGCACCTGTGAAGCCTCCGAGTACTTTACCGCATTTTGCACGGCTTCCTGGACAATTCGCAGCACTTGGATGCTGTCACTTGACGCCAATAAGGAATGGGAATCGAGATTTTCTGCCACCTCACAGTCAAAGTGCATGGACGACTTGGATTCACGTGCCTTTTGGACGTAGTCCTGAATACGTAACATTAGCGAATCCCAAGTCACCTGCCCACTGTTCATCGCCCAAATGGTATCCCGTAGTTCGGTGATGGTCTGCTTGGTAAAGCTGGCGATGGTATCATATCGTACCGTCAGCTGCTCCTTGATCGGTTCAAAATACTTGAGGTTTTCGATCGCCGAGATAATAAAGGTGAGTTGTGCGCCGATGTTGTCATGCAGATCACGGGATATCAGCATGCGCTGCTCTTGCAGTTTGTTTTGGGTTTCGAGTTGTGCCAACGCAGTTTTCAACTCATCTTCTTGCTGGAGCTGACGATTTTTGAGTTTTTGCTGCTTGTACAGCAAATAGCCCACGACTGCCAATATGAAAGCCAAGCCCAAGGATCCAAAAATGAGTAAGTTTTGATTGCGGATTTGAAGCTGCTGCTCGGCGATTTGCAAGTCCTTCAGCTCGGTTTGGTATTTGGTTTCGAGTTCGGCGACCACCTCTTTGGATTCTTTTTCAACCTTACTTCTAAGCGTCTGCTGATAGAGATTGGAATAATACCGCGAGCTGTCCGCCTGACCCAAGGCAGCATAGAGTGATACCAGTTCGAAGTAGGGAAACAGTACATCTTCCTCCGAACCTTGCTCCTGGAAATTGGCAGCGGCTGAAAGCAAGAGCGGCTTTGCTTCTCTGAATTTACCTTTGGCATTCAAGGCAGATCCAAGGGCAGTCTCCAAGGCTGCAACTTCGTATTGGGTATTGACTTGTCTGGCTACGATCAAGCCTTTTCTGGCGATTTCCTCCAGGTTATCCAAGTCCCCTTTTTCCAACAAAAACATGGCATAAATCCGATAGGAAATCGCCTGATTCATGGGGTCCTCAAGCTCGGTGGCCTTAACAATGGCTTTTTGGAAATAGGATTCGGCCAGATCAAATTCTCCGAGATACTTATACACCGTACCGAGATTATTGTAAGTCCCGATGACAGATCGGAAATCCCCCAACTCCTCCCGAATAGTGATCGCCTGC
Organism: Algoriphagus aquatilis; assembly: GCF_042657405.1. Classification (NCBI taxonomy): domain Bacteria; kingdom Pseudomonadati; phylum Bacteroidota; class Cytophagia; order Cytophagales; family Cyclobacteriaceae; genus Algoriphagus; species Algoriphagus aquatilis. The sequence goes on along the minus strand of NZ_JBHSKS010000022.1, from coordinate 2,641 downwards.
TCGTAGGCCTGCTTGGCTTTTTGGTAGTCTGGGAGATTTTGATAGATCACCCCGAGGTTGTTAAGAACGGCGGCGGCATTGAGCTGAGCGTTGGATTTTTGGAAAACAGGCAAGGCTTTCAGGAAATAGGCGATTGCTGAATCGGTTTGATATTCGCGCTGATAGATAAATCCCAAGGCATTGTAGGATTTGGCCATGCCTAAAGAATCCTTGATTTCTTCTCGGATTTTCAACGATTGGAGGTAGAGTTTCTTAGAGGCTTGGAGGTCTCCTTTTTGTAAAATTCCGCTTCCCAAGTCTGAGTAAGCCTGAGCAAGAATTTTGGGATCTTTGGCTTCCTCTGCTTTTTCGACTGCCTTTTGTCCAAAATAAATCGCAGAATCCAAGTTGATCGCAGCATACTGCCATCCGAGCTCTCCATACATATTGGCCAACTGATCGGCAGGAAGCTTTTCCTGAACCCTAACCAGCAAGCTATCGATGATTTTGCGTGGGGTTTGGGCCCTTAGATGGTTTAATGAAAAAGCCAGAAACAGGATCAATGGAATCAATCTATGGCGCATATGGATTTTTATTTTCAAAGCTTATTAAAACAAACAGATCAGGAAGTAACGGGCCTATCTACTTCTTGAAATTAAATAAACTGAATTTTTTTCGAATAAAATGCAGTAAAAACAATTCACTTACAGGATTTTATTTGGGAGTATCCATTTGCCAAAGCCGAACCAATTCAAAAACTTGGAGTTTGAATAATCAGATATAAACCCAATTAGTAACCCATGTTAGATTTTGAACTGAATGAAAATCAGCGGATGATCGGGCAGATGATCCGGGATTTCGGTGCCAAAGAGATTACCCCTTTTCGAAAAGAATGGGACGATCAATCCTTTTTCCCCTTGGAAGTATTCAAAAAACTCGGAGAGCTAGGCCTGATGGGCGTGCTGGTCCCGACAGAATATGGTGGTTCGGGCTTTGGCTATTTCGAATATGTCACCGCCATTGCCGAACTGGCAAAGCTCGATCCCTCCGTGGGTCTCTCGATGGCCGCGCACAATTCCCTCTGCACAGGGCACATCCTGATGTTTGGCAATGAGGAGCAAAAGCAAAAATACCTTCCCAAACTCGCCACTTGCGAGTGGCTTGGCGCTTGGGGTCTTACTGAACCCAATACAGGCAGCGATGCAGGTAACATGCGTACCGTCGCCAAAAAAGAGGGAGAATACTACGTGTTAAACGGGGCTAAGAATTTTATCACTCATGGCTGTTCGGGCGATGTGGCGGTAGTCATTGCCCGCACCGGCGAGGTGGGAGACAGCCACGGGATGACGGCGTTTATCGTAGAAAGAGGAACTCCGGGCTTCCAAGGAGGCCGCAAAGAAGACAAGCTCGGGATGCGTGCTTCTGAGACAGCAGAAATGATCTTCGAAGATTGCCGAATTCACGAAAGCCAAGTGCTCGGCGAAGTCGGAGCCGGCTTTATCCAATCCATGAAAATCCTGGATGGAGGCAGAATCTCCATTGCAGCCCTTTCCCTTGGCATCGCAGAAGGAGCCTTGGAAGCGTCGATTACTTATTCCAAAGAGCGCCATCAGTTCAATAAGCCGATTTCGAGTTTTCAGGGGATTTCCTTCAAATTGGCCGATATGGCCACACAGGTAGAAGCGGCCCGATTACTGACTTTCAAAGCTGCAGATCTTAAAAACAAAGGGGAAAAAGTAACCCTGGCAGGAGCTCAGGCCAAGTACTACGCTTCGGAAGTAGCGGTATCGGTAGCCAATGAAGCTGTACAAATATTTGGAGGCTATGGCTTTACCAAAGACTATCCGGTAGAAAAATACTACCGAGATGCTAAGCTCTGCACCATCGGTGAGGGTACCTCTGAAATACAGAAGCTGGTGATTTCCAGAGAATTATTACGCTAAAAATCAAAAAATCCCGAGCTCTCGCCCGGGATTTTTCAATTATATCCAGATCATCTTTATCTCTAATCTCCTTATCTCTATTCACTCATTTCCTCATCACCTCCTTAACCGGCTTAGTCGATATTTTTTGCCAGATCAGCTCGCCTACTTTAATCTACCGCCTGCAAAAAAAACGCCTTTCCTGTAATTATCATTAAAATTAGTAGACTAAATATTGCGTCGACATCTAGTTAAACTTAACTTAGTTTCAACTTCAAAATGAAGCTGTTTTTGTCCAAAAGCTTTTTAATTAATTCTAACTCTTTAAAAAAAAACTATGAAAAAAGTATTCTTCGGACTGGCGTTTTCGGGATCAGTCCTCATGTTTAATCAAGGTGCGAAGGCACAGGCTTCGGTACCAGGAGAAGGTGGAGAAAAGTGGGTATGTTGTCAAGTTAGTAAGGATATTTCATGTACTGACATGGAAGGGAACGCACATTATGGCACTGAAAAGAAGGCTAAATGCTAACTAGGAAAGCTGGTTATCTCAATAAGTGAAGTTTATCTGTAGTGAGATCTTTACATGTTGAGATAACCTCTTTTCATTTTTGAATAATATGATTATCCGCAATCATACCAGTATGGGTAAACCGAAGCAATGATGAGTCGGTCAAACAGTTTTTGACCAAAGTATCTTCTGTTGAGCTTGTAGCAAAACTCATCCAGGTAGTTCTGCATCA
>NZ_JBHSKS010000021.1:0-51221 GCF_042657405.1 Algoriphagus aquatilis | reverse complement strand
CATCCCGAACAGAGAAGTTAAGCCCTGCAGCGCCGATGGTACTGGGGTTACTCCCGGGAGAGTAGGTCGCCGCCACATTCTAACCAAAAGCCTTCAGTTCATACCTGAAGGCTTTTTTCGTTTTTATCCCTCTTTCGATTTATGGTTTATGATAGCGAACATAGGCTATCCAATTGCCATCAGGACTCCAACTATGTACATTAATGGTTCCTTGGCCTCCATAAAAAACAGGTGTTAGATCCCTGATTTCCTTTGTAACCATATCCCTAATTCTAAGCTTAACATCCTTTCCAAAGGGATGTCCTCCTTTTTGGTCTTCCAGATAGGAGATGTAAACAATGGATTGATTGTCTGGTGATGGATGAGGGAACCAATTATCATATTCATCAAAAGTCAACTGTTCTTGATTGCTTCCGTTAGGTTTCATTCGATAAACTTGCATTCGACCTGTTCGGTGTGAATTAAAATAGATCCATTGGCCATCATACGAGTATTCGGGACCGTCATCAAGGCCATCTGAATTGGTAAGTCTTATTTCTTCACCGCCCGTACTAGGGATGATGTATACATCCCATTGACCATTCCTTTCGGCACAGTATGCCAGAAATTTCCCATCCGGGCTTATCCCATGCCAATAGCTAGGGTAAAGAGGGGTAATAAGTTCTGGTTTTCCTCCTTCTATTGGAATTATATAAATTCTTGAGCCTAAGCCTTTGTCGTTTTTGCTGAAAATGAGTGTTTTACCATCAAAGCTTAAACCGTGATCGTTATTGGCAGAAGTGACTAAACCTGAATGTAAATGACCAAAATTCTTTCCGCTTAGATCAATCTTTTCGAGCAATCCTCCTGAATTGATTAATAGGTATTTCCCGTCACGAGACCAGTTTGGTGCTTCGAAATGTCGTTTCTCCTTCAGTATAGATTTTTCTTCTCCTGTCTTTACATTAAGGATGACAAGCTCGCTAGTCACGTTTTCAGGTGTTTGGGACCATGCCGAATAACTTATCAAAATGGATAAGCAAGGCATAAATAGTTTTTTGAAATTCATGGCTTTGGGTGATTGGTTATACCCAATTTACCTTGATTTTCAGCTATTAAGAAACCACCTCTACTACAAATGGGCCTTTTGTGAAAAATTCTCCAATCTCCCAAACAGGCTGCCTGTGTTTCGTCATAGTCGTTTCAAACCAATCTTTGTTTTCTGGAGAAACAGAAATCAACAGTCCTCCGCTGGTTTGGGGATCACAAAGTTTGACTAAGTCCATTCCCTTAACTCCTGTAGCTTTGGAGTTAAAGGCATTCCAGTTTCTATAAGTATTGTCAGGGAATATGAATTGGTTGATGTAATCCTGAATTCCTTCGACCAAGGGCAGTTTAGACAAATCAAGTCGGGCCGAAAGATTCGCACCTTCTGTCATTTCTATTAAATGACCCAAAAGTCCAAAGCCAGTCACGTCTGTCATGGCATGAACTTCTTCATGGTTGCCAAGAATCTCACCGATCGAATTGAGGCGACAAGCAGTGTCTACCAAAGCGACATAATCCTTTTCTGTAATTTTTTGGCGTTTGAGCGCAGTCGCTAAAACTCCTATTCCAATTGGCTTGGTGATATACAATAGATCCCCTTCTTTACTTCCTTGATTGGTCTTTATTTTTTTAGGATGGATTATTCCATTGACGGAAAGTCCGAAAATTGGATCCTTGGCAGCGATCGAATGTCCACCTGCTAATTCAATTCCCGCCTGTTTGCAGATACTTTTTGCTCCTTCAAGGACTTTTGCTGCTAGTTCTGGTGCTATTTTTTCTACAGGCCAACTCAAAATGGCATTGGCAAAAATGGGTTTACCCCCCATGGCATACACATCAGAGATTGCATTGGCAGCTGAAATTCTTCCAAAATCAAAAGGATCATCTACAATTGGGGTAAAGAAATCTACTGTGTTGATGACTGCCAAGTCTTCTGAAACCTGATAAACTGCGGCATCATCTTTTTGGGAATTACCAACCAATAGGTTGGGGTCAATCTGAGAAAATGACCCACTGGCAGACAGGATTTGATCCAAGATAGCAGGTGCTATTTTACAACCGCAACCTGAACCTTCGCTCCACTCAGTGAGTCTAATTTGTGGGGATTCCATAAAATTTGTTCTTAGTGTTCAATAAAAGTTGAACTTGGTCGCCCATCGAGAAACCTGTTAGGTCCAGATGAACTGTTTTATTCGCAACATGCCTGTGCAAGTCAAAATCATAGGTTTTGTCATAATACAGCAGCAGATTTGATATCCAAGAAGTAAGTTTCTTTTCTTGGATATCTGTAATTGCCTGTTGGGTTCTCAGACCGCCCAAACGTTTTTGCAAGCGTTTGACTGCTGCGATCAACTCAGACTCTGGAAGCTGTCCGTACTCCTCAGAGATATGTTCGATTCGCTCTCTTTCAGTTCGCTGTATTTCTAGTAATGGAGCCTGGGTCATTTGCTCATAAAAACGATCAGGGATGATCAGCCTGCCAATTTTCCGGCTTTCATTTTCTACCCAAATTGGAACACTAATATCCATCACTCGTAATTCTTCGGCTAACAGATTTTCAAATTGCTCCACCGTGGATTGTGGCTTTTGTCCTATGGATCCAAATGAAGATCCTTTATGATGGGCTATGCCCTCTAAGTCAATTACTTGTTCACCGGATTCTTTCAGCTTTTTTAGGAGCACGGTTTTTCCTGTTCCCGTTTTTCCACCTAAAACCAATAGTGGATAATTTCCCCTTACTTTTTCAAAAGTGTAGGTTCGATAAGTTTTATATCCACCTTTAAGTCTGTAAATCTCAAAGCCCACCATCGAAAGGAGCCAAGAAAGAATTTGACTTCGCATGCCACCTCTCCAGCAATAGACTATTGCTTTTCGGTCAGGAAATCTCTCCAATGCTTCTTTTTGAATTTGGTGAAATCTAGGACCGACAAGTTCGAAACCTTTTAAAGTAGCTTCAAGAGAACCTTGTTCTTTGTACAAAGTGCCTACTTTCACTCGCTCTTCATTCGTAAGTATAGGTAGATTGATTGATCCAGGAATTTGGCTTTGTGCAAATTCTCCCTCGCTCCTTGCATCGATCAAGGGTAGGTGCTCTCTTAGCTTCCAAAATTCTTCTAAGGATATAAGTATCTCTGCCATTTAGGCGATGAAGATAAAAAAAGCCGCAAAGAGTTCTTTACGGCTTTCGATCTAAGTGTAATTAAGAATTAAAGTTGTGCGTCTAGCTTTTGTGCCAAGACGGCTTTCGGAACAGCGCCCACTTGCTTGTCGACGATTTTTCCATCTTTGAAGAAAAGCAAAGTTGGAATAGAGCGGATACCGAATGCCTGAGCAACGGATGGATTGGAGTCCACGTCCACTTTACCAATTACTGCTTTACCTTCGTATTCTGCTGCCATCTGCTCCACTACAGGTCCGATCATTTTGCATGGACCGCACCATTCCGCCCAAAAGTCAACCAATACAGGCTTATCTCCTGAGACGATTTCTTCAAAGTTGGCGTCAGTTATTTCAATTGCTTTTCCCATTGTATTCTTGAATTAATAAGGTTCTGTTTTCAAATATATCAGCAAAAGCCGATTGATTTAGAATAAGTTCCTATCCAAATCAATAAATTCTCAATGACCCATCGACTAAATCAATAACTTATCTACCTGATTACCGATCTACTACTTTATAAACCACCTCAGGCAATTGGTTGAGTTCTTGGATCATTTCAGCACTCGGATCGATCGTATATTTTTTAGAGAAAAGCTCCAGTGTGATGTTTTCTCGTTGATCGATTACCTCGATATACAATTTCGCATCTCCTTTGTACTTCGTAGTAATGGCTTCTAGCTTTTCCATCAGGTCATAGGTCAAATCGTCCAAATTGATATTGACCTTGAGGCCTTTGATCATCTTTCCTCTGACTTCACTCAGTAGCGAAATGCTGTTGATCTTGAATTCCACCTCGTTTTCATTTCCCCATTTTTTTTGCTCGACTTTTCCAGTCAAAAACAAATACCAGCCGGTCATGAAGTACTGCTTAAACTTCACATAGTCGTCGCCGAATATGAAAAAGGTAAACGAACCATGGTAATCCTCCAAGGTAAGCGTACCAAAAGGTTTCCCATTCTTGGTGGTGCGGTGTGCAAAGGTTGATACCGACCCAGCCATCCTCAATTCATTCTTGCCTTTTAGGCCATCGAGGTCGGCTAAGGCTGTCAGCGGGGTATTGGTAAATGACTCGATTTCCAACTTGTATTGATCCAAAGGGTGGCCGGATATGAAAAGTCCTACCACTTCTTTTTCGATATTCAGTTGCTGGATTTGGGAGAAAGGCTCGATCGGTGCCACCGAAGGTAAAGGTATTTCAGCATTTCCCCCGCCTCCTCCGAAGAGGCTTACCTGCGCACTGTCTTCCTCTTGTTGAACCTTTTGGGCATATTTCGTCGCTTTTTCAATCAAGGTCACATCTCCATCTGGAGCCTCTAAGTATTGTCTTCGATGGTGCTCTTTGAAGCAGTCAAAGCTGCCTGCCATGGCCAAAGCTTCCATGGTTTTTTTATTCAAAGCACGGGAATTAACCCGCTTCGCAAAGTCGAAGATGTTTTTGTAAGGGCCGTTTTTCTCCCTTTCCTTGATGATTTCATCTACGGCTGCAGCACCTGCACCTTTGATGGCCGCCATCCCAAATCGGATTTCTCCGGCAGTATTTACCGTAAAACCACTTTTGGATTCGTTGACATCCGGTCCCAAAACCGGAATGCCCATTCGCTTACATTCTTCCATGAAAAAGGTCACCTGAGTGATGTCATTCATGTTGTTACTTAGCACAGAGGCCATGTATTCGGCTGGGTAATGTGCCTTCAGATAGGCCGTCTGGTAAGCAATCCACGCATAGCAGGTAGAGTGCGACTTGTTGAATGCATAGGAGGCAAAGGCTTCCCAGTCGGTCCAGATTTTCTCCAGCTTTTTGGGATCATGGCCTTTGGCAGCTGCCTGCTCGACAAACTTGGGTTTCATCTTGTCCAGTACATCCTTCTGCTTTTTACCCATAGCTTTTCGCAGGACGTCTGCCTCTCCCTTGGTGAATCCTGCCAATTTTTGTGACAAAAGCATGACCTGCTCTTGGTAGACCGTGATCCCGTATGTTTCCTCCAGGTAGTCCTTCATGTCATCCAAATCGTAGGTGATGGGCTCCTGACCATGCTTTCGCTTGATAAACGAAGGGATGTATGCTAAAGGCCCCGGACGATAGAGAGCGTTCATCGCGATCAAATCTGCAAATACTGTTGGCTTCAGTTCTCGCATGTATTTCTGCATCCCTGGACTTTCGTACTGGAAGATCCCGACTGTTTCGCCACGTTGAAAAAGCTCGTAGGTCTTGACATCATCAATCGGGAAAACATCTGCGTCCAACAGGATTCCATGCCGCTCTTTGACAATTTTGATGGCGTCTTTTATGAGCGTGAGGGTCTTTAAGCCCAAAAAGTCCATTTTCAAAAGACCTGCGGATTCTACTACGGAGTTGTCAAACTGGGTACAGACCATGTCTGAATCCTTGGCTAAAGCCACCGGAACAAAATTGGTAATGTCAGCAGGAGTGATGATTACCCCACAGGCGTGAATACCGGTATTTCGCACCGATCCTTCTAATACAGCTGCTTGATTGACTGTTTTGGCAGATTCGTCTTGACCTTGTGCAATGCGAATCAATTCTTCTGCTTTTTGCAGGAGCTCGCCTTGGCCTTTGAGTTTGTCATGTAGGGCTGGACGGTTTTTGGCAAGATCAAAAAGCGTCTTCAGCTTGATGTCAGGTACTAAATTCGCTAATCTGCCCGCTTCAGCTAGAGGTAAATTCAGAACCCGAGCTGTATCCCGAATAGCAGATTTTGCTGCCATGGTACCGTAGGTAATGATCTGCGCTACCTGATTGGAACCGTATTTTTTGATTACATAATCAATTACATCCTGACGTCCTTCGTCGTCAAAGTCAATATCAATATCGGGGAGGGAAACCCGGTCCGGATTCAAGAATCTTTCGAAGAGGAGGTCGTATTCGATTGGATCCACATTGGTGATACCCACGCAGTAAGCTACTGCCGAACCGGCTGCCGAACCTCGACCAGGACCGACAGAAACCCCCATATCCCGTGCTGCACGGGTGAAGTCTTGGACAATCAAAAAGTAACCCGGATAGCCAGTTTTTTCAATTGTAGCCAACTCAAAATCCAATCGTTCTTGGATTTCAGGAGTTATTTCTTTGTAGCGCTTTTTTGCTCCTTCATAGGTCAGGAAGCGCAGGTAAGCATTTTCCCCCCGCTTTCCTCCATCCACATCGTCCTCAGGATGCTTGAATTCCTCTGGAATATCAAACTTGGGCAGAAGGACTTCTCTTGCAAGTTTGTATGCCTCGCATTTGTCGACAATTTCTTGGGTACAGATGATGGCTTCGGGCAAATCCGCAAAAAGCTTCTTCATCTCCTCCGGGCTTTTGAGGTAGAATTCATCGTTGGGAAAACCATAACGAAATTCCCGTCCACGCTTTCCGATATACTTTTTAGGCTTTTCTACGAGTTCGCCGTCTTTCACACAGAGCAAAATGTCGTGAGCCTTGGCGTCCCCTTTGTCATTGTAGTAGGTGTTGTTTGCTGCGAAATATTTTACACCGTACTTGTGTGCAAACTCCAGAAGGACTTCGTTTACTTTTTCTTCTTCAGGGATTCCGTGGCGGTTGAGCTCGACATAAAAGTCATCTCCAAACTGATCCTTCCACCAGAGAAATGCTTCCTCTGCCTGAGTTTCTCCCACGTTCAGGATCAAGTAGGGGATTTCCCCCCAAAGTCCACCGGTCGTAGCAATCAAGTCACCTTTGTATTGGACAAGGACCTCTTTGTCAATTCTTGGCACATAATAAAAGCCTTCAATATTGGCGTAGGAGGCCAATTTGGCTAAGTTGTGGTATCCTGCTTTGTTTTTGGCAATCAAAACGGTTTGATATCCGTCATCCTTATTGGCTTTGTTTTTTCGGTCTCTGCAGAGATAAAACTCACATCCCAAAATAGGTTTGAGCTCCTTTCCCATCGCCTCTTTCACAAAGTGAAAAGCTCCCATCATGTTGCCGTGATCAGTCATGGCTACGGCGGTCATGCCCAAGGATTTGGCGCGGGCGACTATGGCTGGAATCTCAGAGGTAGCTTGAAGAACAGAGTATTGGGTATGGACATGCAGATGAGTAAAAGGTACATCTGCCAGGTCGGAAATGTCTGCTTTGCCAGCCTGTTTAAGTACATCTTTTGTGGCGGTCTTTTGGGTTTCTTTGGCTTGGACAAAATTGGCCTCTGCCAGCTTCGGCGCTTCATAAATTACCTCTTCAAGTAAAATTCCGGGTTCAGGTTTTTGAACTCCCTGAGTGATCAATCCAAAGAAGCAGCGTGCCGTAGCATCCACGTCATAGGCCGCATCGTGCGCGTCATCAAAACCGACTCCAAAAAGTTTTTGGTGAAGTTCATTTAGGGTTGGCCATTTGAATTTCCCTCCTTTTCCTCCGGGAAGTGCGCAGAAATCCGTGGAAATATCCTTGGTGTCAAGTTCGGCCTTACTTTCAAGAGGCATCACGAGCTCGGCTCGCAAATATTCTGAACCCACCACATTGATATCGAAACCGATGTTGTGACCCACTAAGAATTTGGCCTGAATCACATCCTCTCGGAATACCTGTAGGATTTCTTTCAGATCGTGACCTTCTGCCAAGGCACGCTTGGTGGAGATGCCGTGTACTTTTTCGGCATTGTAAGGAATGGTAAATCCCTCCGGACGGATGATGTAATTATGATTGGAGAGAAGCTTACCTCTGGCGTCATGCAGCTGCCAGGCAATCTGAACCAGTCTAGGCCAGTTGTCCACATCGGACATGGGCGCATTGTAGTCCCGGGGCAAACCGGTGGTCTCTGTATCAAAAATGATGTACATACTTGGTGGGTAAATGAGGCTTCAAATTAGGGGATTAAGCCCAAGCAAAAAATCGATTGGCGGGAATTGTCGCAAATAAAAATCTAAGAGACTGGTTTTCTTTCAAATATAGTTAAGTAATTGATTGTCAATTATTAATGCTTTTCAATTTTGAAATTTTTCAAGATTCACTTTGAAATTGTACAGGTTTTGAATGAGGTAGAAGGCCTTGAAATTCCCTTCTAAAAAATCAGAGAATCAGCTAGTTCATATGTATAATCCAGAAATGGGTTTCACTTGGGCTTTCAGAGAAGGCACTGAATGCACAATAATGTTCAAACTTTATACTTTCTCAATACCTTATTTCCCACATCCAAGCTTGCTTGCTATCGATGGAAGTCTGGATAAATTTCTTCACGAGGTCCTGATATTCGGAGCCTGTGACTTCTCTGCCTTTCATTTTTTTGGGGAGAGTGATGGGTTCTTTAGGCTCTCCAAAAGCGATTTTCTCAGCTTCGACGATCAGCATGCCGTCGTTGATGTCATAGGCTAAAATCAAACCGGGTAGGCCGAATAGCTCTTCTGGTCCCGTAGGAACTGGAATATCTGCAGCAAACCAAGCGGTGATTTTTTGGCCTTTGATGGGGTCTTCACTCACGGCTTTCATGCACATATGCCCGAGAATATCGCGGATTTCATTCATGACCCTCCATTTAGGAGGATTAAGGCGGTCACGGACTAGGTAAGTTTTGCCCATTTGGTCCATGAATTTCAGATAGGTCTGATCTTTAAGATTGTTTTCAATGAAGTAATCTTCTATTTGCCAAGAGTAGCTGCGTACTTCATAAGGTTCGCCATAGGTATATATACTTTTCTCAGGTGAAAACTGAAGCTTCATCCGTGTGCTGTAGCCATCGGGATTACCCCATGTCAGTAAAATTCGGTCGCGTTCCTGTTGGGTCAGATGGGGTAGACTGGAGTAGATTTTATCATAGAAAATCTTATATCGGAATTCTACTTCGCCTACTATATTTTGAGCCTTTACTCCTGTAGTGATCAGGATAAGCGCAATGGCAATTAGATGCTTTAATTTCATTGTGGTAGAGCTTGGCTGTTGTGTTAGATTATCTGTCATTTTTTACTTCTACGCCCCTCATATTGTAGGTCACGCCGAGGAGGAAATACCTAGACAAGGTTTCGATTCTTCCATTGGAAACGAAGTTTTGTCCTGCAAATTGACTGATCGTTTCATTTTGCTTGAAGATGTCATAGGCAGAGAGCCTGATTTCCCATTTTTTAGCTTCACCGATGAGTTTGTAGACAAATGCATTGAGAATGGGTACTTCCTGACTAAATCCAAAACTCTCATTTTCAAACCGGCTGTAGTTGAATTTCATGTCGAAATAAAAAGCCTTAGGAAGCTTGATGTTCATGTTTGTGTATGCACTCCAATTAACGATATCCTGATTTTGGGCGGGATTTTGTACGTATTTGGTTTTGCTCAGACGGAATGATGACCCGGCATATAGACTCAGCCACTCCGTCGGGTTCAGGTCTAAATTTGCCCCTACATTATGGCTTAGGGTGTTTGTTTCGGTCTCTTGGGAGTTGATCAGTGCTAAGCTTCTGGAATAGGAGGGATTAGCGGATAAAAAAGCATTCATTTTTGTTTTCACGATGGGGAATCCAAATCCTAAATACGAATTATACCGCTGTCCACCGGCAACATTTCCTGCCGTAAAAGTGGTGACAAAGGTTTCTGGATCAATAGTTTGGTTTTGCACAACCTGGCTTGTGTAGAAGGTTGAATTCAATGAGACAAAGAGGTTAATGAAAGTGGCAGGATCATACATATTGTATCCGGCATTAAAAGAATGACTTACCTCTGGCTGTAGATCTGGGTTCCCTTCGCGAATAAACAGTGGGTTAGAAATATCCTTGAAAGGCTGAAGATTGGAAATACTAGGAGGAGTGACACCCATAGAATACCCTGCGTTGAGTCGCTTGTTTCCTTTCATTGTCTTCCAATAGGACAAATTTGGAGTTAGATTGAGATAGCTTTTATCTACCGTGCCTAGAATCTCACTGTCCTTTTCCACAGAGAATCTTCCGTTCAAATTGTAGTTTGAGGCAGCTAATCCCAAGCTTAAGTTTGAGCCTTTATTCGCATACCTGATGCTCGATCCGAGTCGGTTATAGGTGATTTGATTGTCAAAAAAACGGCTTAGATCAGGGTTCAGCTGGAGGATATCACTAGTCTCTACATCAAATACACGACGGTCAATTTGGCTATTTGATTGGCTGAAATTGTAAAACGACTCCCAAAATAAAACCTTACTGATCGGCTCAACAAAAAGCAAACTTGACTTGATCACATTGGAGCTGTTCAGGGCCTGGTTCACTTGGTCTAAATTTCTAAAATAGGTGTTGGGATCTGTAGAATTTACTAGGTCCACAACAGATTTTTGGATGCCATCTTGGTCTGCATCGTTGTAGGTATTACTTATACTAGCCGCAAAGTTTCGCCCACTTTTTTCGAATTTATGTCTAAAGATTGCTGTGCCTTGGAAGGACCCAGACCATCTATTCGATCTATTGTTCCGATCCATTTGGCTTTGCTCGGTGCTGCTGCGGATCAGTTCCTGGAAGCTTTGGAGTGAGGTTCGAAGTGTACTGATTCTTCCTTTGGCATTGATCGTGAGGGTATTGGCGCTGTCCAATTCGTTTTGAAAACGTATTGTTGCCCGGTGATGTCCAGCCATGTTGTTCTGAGCACTTTGGTCATTGGAAGTAAAGGAGGAATTATCTTGAAGGAAAGTGGTTCTTGAATTGAAACTTTCGATGATTTGATCACTTCGGCTGTAGAAATAATTTCCGCTAAAATCCTTTTTGTCTTTGAGGCGGTTATAATTAACCCCGATCGCTTGGTTGTTGGAAAAGCCCGAACTGAGGTTGTTGAAGGGGATTTCGAAGGAATCCTCGCTGTCTCCTCCCGAAAAAGAGATAATCATCATTCCTCCATTGGCATTGAAGCCAAAATCTCCGGTGTCGCCAAATTGGAATGCTCCGCTCCCTCTAAACTCCTGCAGGTCATCCCAACTTAAGCCGGTTTGGTTGACATTATTGCCATAGCCGATGATGGAAAACTGATTTACCTTATCGAATTTATTGTAAGATCCATTGGATGACCATCTTCCATCTGTTCCTCCAGCAGCAGAAATTTTACCAAAACCTCCTTTTTTGGCTTCCTCTTTCAGCTCCACATTCAAGGTTTTTTCCTTTACGCCATCGTCAACTCCGGTTAGTTTGGCTTGCTCTGATTTGTCATCATATAGTTGAAGCTTGCTGATGGACTCTGCATTCAAGTTTTGCGTAGCCATTTTTGTGTTTCCACCGAAAAACCGACGCCCATCGACTGTTACTTTTTGGACTCGTTGGCCTTGGGCAACAATATTTCCGTCTGCATCGATTTGCATGCCAGGCAGTTTGCGGAGGAGGTCTTCTAAGGTCGCTCCGGGAGGTACTTTGAATTTGCTGGCATCATATTCCAGCGTATCTCCGCGCATCATGAGGGGGGCTTTGGCAGCTTTTACCACCACCTCATACAATTCCTGGAGAATGGGAGTTAACTGAATTTGCTCCACTTCCAGTTCATCGGAATCAGGCAAGACCAGTTCTTTTTGGAAAGGAATGTAGCCCATATAGGTGGCTTTGATAAGCAGTGGTTGCCTGTCCACATTTTTGAAGATGTATTCGCCAGCCTTGTTTGTCAGTGTATATGCCACCAAGGCCGAGTCTTTGGGACTCAACAAAAGTACGGAGGTATAATCCAGAGGCAGGTTAGTGGTGTCCTTTACCGTTCCTCGTATGGTCAGTTTGGATTGGGCTTGCGAAGTAAAAGTTAGGGCAAGCAAAAGAAGGAATGAAAAGAGGAATTTCATTTTTTCGGCGTTATATTTTTAAACTATAAAATAAATTTCAAAAACTAGGTTCCCATTTTTAAATCAAATTCATTCATCACTTTGGCGCCCAAGCCATTAAAGAAGATGAAATACTTGGGTATAAATGGGGTGTTATTGACTACGGTTAAGTTGAAAATGAGCGTCCTTATCGTTTATAACTCGCTGTTGCAATCCTTTGAATTCCCAATTCTTGTTCGCTATTGTTTTGAGGAAGACCTCATCATTTTCCCTTTTTCAATTGATGCATTTTTGATCAATCCAAAATTCATTCAATCAAAATGGTGCCTTTCGACAATGATCCGGTAATCACCTAATGAATAAACTGACAAGTATTTTAATACTGCTAGTTTAGTGATTATTTTTATAAAATAGCAAGACTATTTTGTTAAAATATGTTTCTTGAAGAATTTTATGGGGGGGAAAAGGAATGTGTCAAGCCTAAAACCGCTGAATACTGGCGGACGAAGCCTTAATGTTGGGGAAATAACCTTCTCCGAGATTGAAAGAAGTATTGGATTCAGGTGTCTTTTCTCAAAAATGATTTGAGCCTAAACGAAAACATGCTCTTAAAGCCCTTCCAAATTTTGTAGATAGGCATAGGATTTAGATTTTTTGGTAGTTGGATTTAAATGATCCGAACACTCATCTTTTATCTTCCCAAGGCATGTATACTACTTTTTTGGTCTCAAAAAAATCTTCCTTGAAATAGTCGCTCAGATGGTAGGTCACATAAGACTTGTCGAGCTCTTCCATTTCCTCATCCACGTCGCCGCCTTTCAGATATAGAATGCCGTTCTGGAATTCGTTGAAGTCTTCGCGCTTGATTTTGCCTTTGACCCAAGGATAAAAATTGATCATGCGAGTTACCGCACGGCTAATTACAAAGTCATATTTCCTCACCAGAGATTCGGCCCGAGCTTGCTGTGCTTCCACATTACCCAGTTTGAGTGCTTTGGCCACTTCTTTTACTACAGTGATTTTTTTCCCTATAGAATCCACCAAATGAAAGTGAGTATCAGGGAAAAGAATAGCTAATGGAATTCCTGGAAAACCACCGCCTGTCCCAATGTCAAGGATTTTGGTGCCTGGCTGAAAGGCCATCACTTTGGAAATTCCTAAAGAATGTAAGACATGATGAACATAAAACTGATCCATGTCTTTGCGGCTGATCACATTGATTTTGGAATTCCAGTCCTCGTACAGTTCTTGCAAACGGTCGAATTGTTCGATTTGCTTTTCAGTGAGGTCAGGAAAGTAGGATAAAATCAATTGTGTGCCGGTATTCATCAGATGTGGTTTTCTTTGCCGGAGGCGATCTCAAATAATAGCTCTCGAGATCGGTGAAGTTGAGCTTTCACAGTTCCTAAAGGCTTGTCAAGTTCTTGGGCAATTTCTTCGTAAGAGAGTTCGTCAAAGTACCTCAATTGAACCAATTTGCGGTATTTTGCCGGAAGTTTGTCCACAAAGACACGCACCATTTCGATGCGCTGTGATTTGATGAATTCATCCTGAGGGTTGTTGTCATCGTCTTCCACGTCAATATTGACGGAATTGCCACTATCATCAGAAAGGGTATTGTTCAAGCTCATGGTTTTGAGCTTTTTCTTTCGGATAAAATCAATGGTGTTGTTTGTGGCGATTCTAAATAGCCACGTAGAAAAAGTATAGTCTTTTTTGAATCGTTCAAGGTTACGGAAAGCCTTGGCAAAGGCTTCCATGGTCAGATCTTCCGCGTCATCCGCATCGCGGATCATCTTGAGGATCATGAAATAAACGGCCTTTTTGTACCGCTTCATCAACATGGCGTATGCAGACTGGTCTTTTTCAAGGACGGCTTTGTCTATTAAGTCAAAGTCTTCCAGTGCCTTAGTAGAGAAACCTCGTTCGTTTATTTCCATTGGATGTCTTTTGACTGATAGGATACGGAGCCCAAAATCCAGAAGTAACCCAAGTAAAAAAGGTCATTCAAGACGGGGTTCATTTTAGGAGCTTTTCCCTGAACAGTTTTTGCAGCGGATTTGAATATCCCCGCCACGAAAACCGATCTTAGAAGAATAATACCCAAAACAGCCAAAAAATGTTCCCATTGTAGGCCTATTCCGAAATAAATCAATAATCCTATTCCTCCTATCCAGAAGAGGGCATGTGACATAGAGTATAGTCCAATCTTTCTTTTGTCTTCTCCTCTGTAATATTTACCCACATGTAGGTGTCTCTTTTTCTGGACTAGGTAGTCTTTCCAAGTCTCTTTTGGAACAGAGGTAGTGGCTGCTTGAGGATCTATGACTATGGTGGAATTTTTGCCTGTGGCATAATTATTCACAAAAAGGTCATCATCTCCACCTTCCAGATGCCAGATCCCCTTAAATGCCTTAACTCCCATAAAGAAGCTTTTGCGATAGCATAAGTTTCTTCCGATTCCCATGAAAGGATCCTTCCAAAGTCCAAATGAAAGGTAAAACAGAGCGGTCAAAATCGTTTCGAACTGAATCCAACGATTCAGCTGGCTTGGTTTTTCCTGATATCCAGAATAGCCTATAGCAAAGGTTTTATCTTCTAGTCTTACCGGAGCTGTCATTTTTCTGATCCACTGATCCGAATTGGGGATACAATCCGCATCGGTCAGAAGTATGACGTCATTCTTTGCCACTTTGATACCAAGTGTCAATGCAAATTTTTTGGGAGTGACGTGGCTAGGGGTGTATTTGATGGTGACAGACCTGAGCTTTGGATAGATGGCCATCATTTCTTCCAGCAGTCGCTTGGTGCGATCCGTGCTGCGATCGTTGACGATCATCACATCAAATTTAGGATAGTCCTGTTCAAAAAGTTTTGGAATCAGGACTTTAAGGTTTTGAAATTCATTGTGGGCCGCCACCAATACCGTCACACCCTCTTCAGGTGACTGAGTGGATGGAGACTTGGAAGGGGATTTAAACCAGGCCGTCCGTCCAAAGATCATCAGGAGATAGATCCCCTGAATAATAAGTCCGATGCCAAAGAAAAACCAAAGTAAAAATAGGCCCATAGGTCGATTTTGTCGGGCAAATATAAAATCAATTTCAGCAAGTCATTTAAGAATAAGTGGATATTTTTGCAGGCTAAACCATGCGGATTGTAGTTCAATACAATAGCTCCGCTATATGTAGTAATGAAGTTTACTTTAGAGAAAAAAGATTCCTTAACCAACGCCCGTACAGGTACGCTGACTACTGACCACGGAGTGATTCAAACTCCCATTTTTATGCCGGTAGGGACTGCTGCTACAGTCAAGGCTGTCCATCAACGGGAACTAAAGGAGGATATCAAGGCGCAAATTATCTTAGGCAACACCTATCACCTTTACCTTAGGCCGGGACTTGATATTCTTGAAAAAGCAGGGGGACTCCATCAATTCAATGGTTGGGATCGACCCATTTTGACAGATTCTGGAGGTTATCAAGTTTTTTCTTTGGCAGGTACCCGAAAAATAAATGAAGAGGGAGTCACTTTTAAGTCTCATATCGACGGTTCTAAACATGTCTTTACTCCCGAAGGAGTGATGGATATTCAGCGAACCATCGGTGCAGATATCATCATGGCTTTTGATGAATGCACTCCCTATCCGTGCGAATATGGCTATGCCAGAAAATCGATGGAGATGACCCATCGTTGGCTTACCCGTTGTATTCAACGCTTTGATTCGACTGAAGGAAAATACGGTTACGGTCAGACTTTATTCCCAATCGTTCAAGGGTCGGTCTATAAAGATTTGCGAAAGCAAAGTGCCCAATTTATTGCCGATCAAGGAAGAGAGGGAAATGCAATCGGAGGATTGTCTGTAGGAGAGCCGGCTGAGATGATGTATGAAATGACCGAAATGGTGACGGATATTTTGCCTGCGGATAAACCTCGCTACCTCATGGGAGTAGGAACACCTGCGAATATTCTGGAATGCATTGCCTTGGGTGTAGACATGTTTGACTGTGTGATGCCTACCCGAAATGCCCGGAATGGGATGCTATTCACTTCGGAAGGAATCATCAATATCCGAAATGAAAAATGGAAAGATGATTTTAGCCCGATCGATCCGGCTATCGGTAATTACGCCAGTACGTTTTATTCTAAAGCTTATTTGAGACACCTGACTGTATCCAAAGAAATCCTTGCCGCACAGATTGCCAGTATTCATAACTTGGCTTTTTATCTCTGGCTAGTAGGACAAGCTAGAGAACATATTCAGGCTGGGGACTTTGCCGTTTGGAAGGAACAAATGGTGAAAAAAGTAAGTACTCGACTCTAAGGCATGAAGATCCTGGACAAACTGATCATTAAGGAATTTTTGAAGACCTACTTTTTTGTGGTCATCATGTTGATTCTTATTGTATTGGTTTTGGACTTTACAGAGAAAAACGACACCTACATTCGTAACCAAGTGCCTGCCCGCGATATCCTCAAGTACATGGGGAATTATGGGTTGTATCTGAATAATCTGCTGACTCCGATCACGGTATTTATTGCGGTTATTTTCATCACTTCCAAAATGGCTGGTCGTACCGAAATCGTGGCCATCCTAAGTTCCGGAGTTAGTTTTGTAAGAATGCTCCGTCCTTTCCTTTTTGCGGCAGCGATGATTGGATCCATCAGTTTTCTGTTAAATGGCTGGGTATTGCCTGTAGCTACCGCAGGGGTCAGTGAGTTTCGGATTCGCTATTTGGAAAAAGGAAAAGCTTCTACCGATCCCAATATTCACATCAAAGTCGGTCCTGATGCCTATGCTTACATCAGTAGGTTTTACCAAAGCGGTCTCACCGGTTATGATTTCACCTTGGAGGAAATCCGGGATGGGAAGCTTTTATCCAAGCTTTCTTCTGACCGAATTCAATGGGATACCACCAAGAATGTTTGGAGACTGGAAAATTGGAGGTTGAGAGTTTTGAAAGAAAATGGAGAGGACTATTCGGTAGGCTCTGAATTGGATACCGTTTTATCTATTTCTCCCACAGATTTTGATCTGCCCGAAAATCACCATGAGACTCTGAAACTTCCCGAACTGAGTCGTCAGATCAAAATTCTCGAAGATCGGGGAGCAGACAATGTGAGCTATTACCGCATTGAGCGCTATGTTAGATTTATGTCGCCGTTTGCAGCTATTATTCTCACTTTCATCGGGGTGATCATGTCTGCCAGGAAAACCAGGGGAGGCTCGGGCTTTCAGATTGCCCTTGGATTTTTCTTAGCATTCGTATACATCTTACTTTTCATTCTTTCGAGGACTTTTGCTGAGGCCGGGACCCAATATCCCATTTTTGCAGTGTGGCTTCCCAATATCATTTTCGCAGTTACAGGATTGGTACTGTATAAAACTGTTCCCCGATAGATGAATTCTCAAACCGTAAAAGACTATCTCTTGCTCCATTTCATCGTGTTGATTTGGGGCTTCACGTCCATTTTGGGATTATTGATTAGTCTGCCTGCTTTGGAATTAGTCTTTTACCGAACCTTGATTGCTGCTGTGGGCGTAGGGTTGGTGATGGTATGGAGGAAGAAAAATATACTTGTGCCCCCAGCCGAACTGATCAAAATAGCAGGAGTGGGGGTTCTGATTTCTCTTCATTGGATATTCTTCTTTTGGTCTGCAAAAGTTTCTACGGCTTCGGTGTGTCTGGCAGGCATGGCGACTACCTCATTGTGGACGGCATTTGTGGATCCAATTATCAACCGGACTAAGATCAAATGGTACGAAGTAGCGTTGGGCTTATTGGTAATTTCCGGGTTGGTGGTGATTTTCCAATTTGAAAGCGGCTACTGGCTTGGACTTTCCTTGGCACTACTTTCCGCATTTTTAAGTGCTTTGTTTTCAGTTTTCAATGCCAAACTGACCTTTCGCCACACTCCTTATCAGATTACATTATTTGAGATGGCGGCGGCTAGTCTTTTTGCCTTGTTTTTTATGCCGATTTATTCGGAGTTTTTAAATGACGGTGCTCCGATCCAATGGGAATGGAAAGGATTGGACTGGGTATGGATGCTGGTGTTGTCTGGAATATGTACTGTGTATGCTTTCTCTGTTTCAGTCGAGCTGATGAAACGGGTTTCTGTTTTCACCATTAATCTGACGATCAACTTGGAGCCAGTATATGGGATTTTGCTCGCCGTGATGGTCTTTGGAGAAAAGGAAAAAATGACCCCACAGTTTTACCTGGGTACCTTGATTATCCTGTTTTCTGTCTTGATTTATCCTGTGCTTAATTACTGGAATAAGCGGAGAAAAGCCATCCGGATCATCAACTGATTAGAGTACTCCTTCAAAGACAAAGTAGTCCTCCTGCCAAGTCAGGTTTTCAGGTTTTTGGTCAAACAATCCAAATACGCTTGATCCCGAGCCGGACATCGCAGCATAGTATGCCCCTGCCGAGTACAATCTATCTTTAATTGCAGCGATTTTGGGGTGGTTTTTGAAAATACTCGCTTCGAAGTCATTGACTAATTCGGCTTTCCATCTGTTTCGGTCTGCCAAGACCTCTTCCAACTTGACTTTGGGTGGAGCAGGAGAGACACCCGCGTAGGCTTCCTTGGTACCTACGTGAATTCCCGGATTGATTAAAACCAAATGGCTTCCCCTCAAGGAAAGATCAATGGGCTCCAGAATTTCACCTCGGCCACGCGCGATTTTTGGAGTGTTTTCTATGAAAAAAGGGCAATCACTTCCCAATTGAGCGGCATACTCTTCCAAAAAGAAATCATCCAAATGAAGGTCGAACAGGTTGTTCATCAACTTTAGCGCAAAGGCACCGTCAGCTGAACCTCCGCCAAGACCTGCGCCCATTGGGATGTTTTTATGCAGGTGGATGGAAAGATTTGGCAGACCCGGAAAATCCTTTTTCAGCAGCTTTTCCGCTTTTAATATCAGATTATCTTTCGCTTCTCCTGGGATATCCAAACCAGATGAATTCCAGCTTGGCTTTTTATCCACAATCATTTCCAAAGCATCATAAAGAGGAATTGGCACCATACAAGTTTCGATCTCATGGTATCCGTCTTTTCTCTTGGAAGTGATGTGGAGGCCAAGATTGATTTTGGCATTGGGAAAGCTGATCATAAGAAAAGGCTGTTTTGACAAAAGTAAAGCAAAACTCCTGAGCTGGGTACAAATAGTCTGATTTGAATTTTTGTTAATCTTTGGTAGGAATTTTAGATTTTTGACAGAGTATCATTTTTTTTCTTAAATAAAAGCTCGGGATTTCTCTAAAAATTTGAAAGAATCGGAAATCCATACAAAATTTTGAGAGGTGCTGAAATTTGGACGGTTTTTGAAAAATAGATTTTGCAAATTCTGTATAAAAGGAATTAAATTTTAAAAAAAATATTTAAACCCAATTTTATTATCTGTTTAATCTGAATAATAGAGAATTAAATATTGTAAGTCTGGGATTAGAGTTTTAATATTGTCACGTGATTCGAAATCGAAGCATATACTCTCAAACCACGCTATGTATCCATTGGTCGTCCTGCTAAGCATTATTATTCTCATCGGATTTTCGAAGTGAGGCACTAGACCATTATAACCCAGTATATAAAATCTAAAGTGCCTCACTGACCTGAGGCACTTTTTTATTTTCTAATCCTATGACCCAGAACAATCTGAAAAAGTACAGTTGGGAAATCAGTGACAATCCCGAGCATCCAGCCGGAATGGCGATGCTATATGCTACAGGAATGTCTGATAAAAAAATGAAACAGCCCTTTGTAGGGGTAGCCAGTTGCGGATATGAAAGCAACCCCTGCAATATGCACCTCAATGACTTTGCCGGTCTGATCAAAGCTTCCTCTCAGGAATATGATCTGACCGGTTTGGTTTTTAATACCATAGGGATTTCTGATGGGACTTCCATGGGTACTCTTGGAATGAGGTACTCTTTAGTGTCCAGAGATATTATTGCAGATTCGATCGAGTCCTTCATTTTGGGACATTCATTTGATGGATGTGTGGCGGTAGCTGGTTGTGATAAAAATATGCCCGGTGCAGTTATGGGGATGCTACGAATCAACCGTCCCGCAATTATGGTCTATGGTGGTACGATTGCTTCAGGTAACTATAAAGGAGAAAAACTCAATATCGTTTCTGCATTTGAAGCCTTTGGGAAAAAAATCCAAGGAACCATCTCCGACGAAGATTACGATGGAGTAATTAGAAATGCGTGTCCGGGTAAAGGAGCTTGCGGGGGGATGTACACTGCCAATACTATGTCTTCGGCTATAGAAGCGATGGGTATGTCATTGCCTTACTCATCCTCCAATCCAGCTAATTCAGCAGAAAAACTAAAAGAGTGCCAGGATGTCAATAAATACATGCGTATTCTGCTGGAAAAAGACATCAAGCCAAAAGACATCGTCACCAGAAAAAGCTTGGAAAATGCAGTCACGGTAGCCGTGGCTCTTGGAGGAAGTACCAATGCTGTACTTCACATTTTGGCGATTGCAAGGACTGCAGGGGTGGAATTTACCTTAGAGGACTTTAAGGTCATCAATGCAAAGACGCCTTTGCTTGGAGATTTCAAACCCTCAGGTAAATTCATGATGGAAGACTTGTACGAACAGGGAGGTCTTCCAGCTTTTATGAAATACATGCTCAACAATGGCTACCTCCATGGTGACTGCATGACAGTGACAGGAAAGACGGTTGCTGAAAACCTTCAAAATATAGATCCTATCGTCCCATCCGTGGTCAATGTGATCCATCCGCTGGAGACACCGATCAAGAAGTCCGGTCACTTATGCATCCTGAAAGGTAATCTTGCTCCGGAAGGTGCAGTATCCAAAATTACCGGAAAAGAGGGGACCGCATTTACGGGACCAGCCATCGTGTTTGACTCAGAACTTGAGGCAAATGATGCCATCCGTGACCATAAAGTGAAGGCAGGGAATGTAGTAGTCATTCGAAATGTAGGCCCAAAAGGTGCTCCTGGAATGCCTGAAATGCTAAAGCCAACTTCCATGATTATTGGCGCAGGCTTGGGTTCGGATGTTGCTTTGATCACCGATGGTAGATTTTCGGGAGGCACACACGGCTTTGTCGTGGGGCATGTGACACCAGAGGCTTGGTGTGGTGGTCCAATCGGGCTGCTTAAGGATGGCGATATCATCACTATCGATGCAGATAATTTTATCCTTTCTGTAAATGTTACAGAGGAGGAATTTGCTGAGCGTAAAAAGACTTGGTCTCCTAAACCTATCGAAGGGCTTCAAGGCACGCTCAAAAAATACAACAAACTCGTTGCGACCGCCTCAGAGGGTTGCGTTACCGATAAATTTTAATCCTATGAAGGACTTGATAAGAGGTGCAGACATTGTTGTGCGCTCCCTGATTGCCGAGCAGGCAGAGCTCATCTTCGGATATCCGGGTGGGGCTATTATGCCGGTATATGATGCGCTGTATGACTATCATGATCAAATCAAGCACGTGCTTACCCGCCACGAGCAGGGTGCCATCCACGCAGCACAAGGTTATGCCAGAGTATCTGGGAAAGTTGGGGTTTGTCTTGCTACTTCCGGTCCCGGAGCGACCAATTTGATTACTGGATTGGCAGATGCGCAAATTGACAGCACACCGCTAGTCTGCATCACGGGACAAGTAGCGGCACATCTTTTAGGTACTGACGCTTTTCAAGAAACGGATGTAGTGGGTATTTCTATGCCCGGCACCAAATGGAATATTCAGGTAAGGAGGGTGGAGGATATTGCGCCTGCCATTGCAAAAGGTTTTTACATCGCTCGTTCCGGTCGACCAGGGCCTGTATTGATAGACATAACCAAAAATGCTCAGGTAGATTTTGGTGAATTTAACTATGTGCCTTGTCAAGGTTTTAGATCTTACAAAACACATCATCCAATTGAAAAAACAGCGATCCAACAAGCCGCTGAACTGATCAATCAGGCAGAAAGGCCCTACCTTTTGTTCGGACAAGGGGTAGTTTTGGGCAATGCAGAAACTGAACTTAAGTTTTTCTTGGACAAATCAGGGATACCTGCAGCTTCGACTCTTTTGGGTTCTGGAGCGCTATCTCAGGATCACCCAAATTACGTGGGGAAACTGGGCATGCATGGAAACTATGCCCCAAACTTGCTCACCAATCAGTGCGACGTATTGATTGCAGTGGGTATGCGCTTTGATGATCGTGTGACTGGGGATCTGAAGCGCTATGCTAAGCAGGCAAAGGTGATTCATCTTGAATTGGATCCTTCTGAGATCAATAAAAATGTCAAAACTGCAGTAGCTGTACAAGGCAATTGCAAAGAGAGTCTTTCCATGCTGACTGAGGCTATTCTGGCTAAAAAGCATGACTCTTGGATGGCGAAGTTCAGAGAATTGGAAGAGCAGGAAAGAGCGGCAGTAGTTCAGCATGACATTACACCAACCAAGGAAGGACTTACCATGGGTGAAGTGATTCACCAGATCAATCAATACAAGGCGGATGACGCTGTCTTGGTGACTGATGTAGGTCAGCATCAGATGATCGCATGGAGGTATTTCAATTATAAAAAGCCTCGAACTCAAGTGACTTCGGGTGGATTGGGAACAATGGGGTTTGCACTTCCAGCAGCTTTGGGAGCGCAGCTATTTGATTATTCTCGACAGGTAATCTGTGTGGTAGGAGATGGAGGTATTCAGATGACCATTCAGGAACTCGGTACCATCAAGCAGACTAAAGCCCCTGTGAAAATTGTCCTGCTGAATAATAACTACCTCGGTATGGTGCGTCAGTGGCAGCAGATGTTTTTTGATAAGCGTTATTCTTTTACAGAATTGGATAATCCTGATTTCATCATGCTTGCAGAAGCTTATGGTATCAAAGCACAAAAAGTTTCGGAAAGAGGTGATCTGCAAGAAGCGATCGAAGATATGCTCATCCATGATGGGCCCTATTTCCTCGAAGTGGTAGTGGAAAAAGAAGACAATGTATTCCCAATGATCGCCACAGGTTGCTCTGTGGAGGAGGTCAGACTAAGCTAATTCAAACCTATGAAGAGATATACCATTTTTGTTATTACCGAAAATTTCATCGGGATTCTTAACCGGATCACTATCATTTTCACCCGTAGAGGAATCAATATCGATGCACTTACTGCATCAGAAAGCCGGATTCCGGGTATTCACCGGATCACTATAGAGGTGACGGTCAATGAAGATACGGTCATCCAACTTGTCCATCAGATCGAAAAAATCATCGACGTAATCAAAGCATTTTATCACGAAGATGAAGGTGTCGTGTATCAGGAAATTGCGCTCTATAAGATCCCTGTTTCCCGTTTGGACGGTGGCTTGGAAAAAATCATCCGTCAGCACAATGCCAAAATCATAGCCGCTGAACCGGACTTTGTGGTACTCGAGCTTACCGGTCATAAAGAGCAAACTCAAGAGCTGCTGGAAATCCTCAAAGGCTATGGACTTCTTGAATTTGCAAGATCTGGGCGTGTGGCAGTTGCCAAGCGAATGCTTACCATTGAATCGTTCATTAAATAATTATCTCAAACCTGTTTATACAATTTAAAAACCCAACAATATGAAATTGAAATTCGGAAGCGTTGAAGAAAACGTAGTTACCAGGGAAGAATTTCCTTTGGAAAAAGCAAGAGAAGTCCTCAAAAACGAGGTAATCGCAGTCATCGGTTATGGTGTTCAAGGACCGGGTCAAGCTTTGAATTTGAAAGACAACGGCTTCAACGTGATCGTGGGCCAGCGTAGCGGCTCGAAGACTTGGGATAAAGCCATTGCCGATGGCTGGGTTCCCGGTGAAACGCTTTTTGAAATCGAAGAAGCTTGCGAAAAAGGCACAATTCTTCAATTCTTGCTTTCCGATGCAGGTCAGATTGCTCTTTGGCCTACCGTTAAAAAACACCTTACGCCGGGTAAAGCATTGTATTTCTCTCACGGTTTCGGAGTGACATACAAAGAGAAAACAGGCATTATTCCTCCTGCCGATGTGGATGTGATCTTGGTTGCACCAAAAGGTTCAGGTACTTCTTTGAGAAGAATGTTTGTAGAAGGACGTGGATTGAACTCATCTTATGCGATCTACCAAGACGCAACCGGAAAGGCGAAAGATCGCGTGGTAGCTTTGGGAATCGGCGTAGGTTCAGGATACCTATTCGAAACTGACTTCTACCGCGAAGTTACCTCCGACTTGACAGGCGAAAGAGGGACCTTGATGGGAGCCATCCAAGGTATTTTTGCTGCTCAGTACGAAGTGTTAAGATCCAATGGACATACACCTTCAGAAGCTTTCAATGAAACTGTTGAAGAATTGACTCAGTCTTTGATGCCGCTTGTGGCTGAAAATGGAATGGACTGGATGTATGCCAACTGTTCTACCACCGCTCAGCGTGGTGCATTGGATTGGTGGAAGCCTTTCCGCGACGCGACCAAGCCGGTTTTTGAAGCACTTTACAATTCTGTGAAAACAGGTGTGGAAGCTCAAAAGTCTATCGATTCCAATTCCAAGCCGGACTACAGAGAAAAACTGGAAGCTGAATTGAAAGAATTGAGAGAATCCGAAATGTGGCAAGCGGGTGCAGTAGTGCGCCAGTTGAGACCAGAAAATAATTAAGAAACCCAAACCCTTAACTTGTATGAGTGAAAAGCTGTGGATATTCGATACAACGCTTCGTGACGGTGAGCAGGTGCCTGGCTGCCAGCTCAATACCCAAGAAAAGATCATAGTAGCCAAGGCACTAGAAGCTCTTGGTGTAGATATTATCGAAGCAGGATTTCCGATTTCCAGTCCGGGAGATTTTAATTCCGTTCAGGAGATTTCAAAGGCTGTTTCCAATCCTATTATCTGTGCGCTCTCCAGAGCAGTAGAAAAAGATATAGAAGTAGCTGCAGCTGCCCTCAAGTATGCCAAAAAAGGCAGAATTCATACCGGAATCGGGGTTTCTCCTTATCATATTCAATATAAGCTCCGTTCCACGCCCGATGAAATCATCAAGCGTGGGGTGGCGGCTGTGAAGTTTGCCCGTCAGTTTGTGGATGATGTGGAGTTTTATGCAGAAGATGCCGGAAGATCAGAGCCAGATTTTCTCTGTAAAATCATCGAAGAGGTCATCAAAGCCGGAGCTACGGTAGTAAATATTCCTGATACGACGGGATATTGCCTGCCAGAGCAATATGGGGCTATTATCGCCAGCCTCAAAAACAATGTGCCAAACATCGACCGGGCAATTATTGCTACCCATTGTCACAATGACCTTGGGATGGCTACAGCAAATACAGTGGCAGGTGTGCAGCATGGTGCCCGTCAAGTAGAAGTGACCATCAACGGAATCGGTGAAAGAGCAGGCAATACCTCTATGGAAGAGGTGGTCATGGCAATAAAGTGCCATAAATCAATTCCAGTCTACACGGATATTGTGACTCCACGAATCTATCAGACTAGCCGATTGGTTTCCAAACTGATGAATATGCCCGTGCAGCCCAACAAAGCAATCGTGGGAAGAAATGCATTTGCCCATTCTTCGGGAATTCACCAGGATGGAGTATTGAAGCATAGAGAAAACTACGAAATCATCGATCCGAAAGAGGTAGGCGTGGAGGAGTCTTCCATCGTCTTGACAGCCAGATCCGGCCGTGCAGCATTGAAGCACCATTTGGATGCATTGGGCGTAGAGCTCGAAGGGGAAGAACTGAGAGAAGTTTACGAGGCATTCTTGGTATTGGCTGATTCCAAAAGGGATATCGGTCGAAAAGACCTCTTGGAACTAGTCGGGAAGTATATGGAAGAATCCAATTTCATCGAATTGGAAAATGTCAGCTATTCTTCCAACGGCTCGGTCAATGCTCATGTAAAACTAAAAATCGGAAACGATGCGCATGAGGCTTCTTCTACAGGTGTTGGACCAGTGGATGCCGTTTTGAAAGCGATCGAGACCATAGTCAAACCTCAAGTGGATTTGGAAGAATTCCTAATCCAAGCCATCACCCACGGAAGTGATGATGTGGCCAAAGTCCACATGCGACTCATTAAATCCGAAAAACCTTATTATGGCTTTGCATCCAACCAAGACATTGTCTTGGCTTCTGCACAGGCCTTTGTCGATGCACTCAACAAAATACCAGTCAAAGAATACGCGAATGCTTAATTATGGAAAAGACAACATTATTTGATAAAATCTGGGATGCACACGTGGTCAAATCCGTGCCAGCTGGTCCGGATGTATTCTTCATCGATAAGCATTTTATCCATGAAGTGACCTCTCCCGTAGCTTTCCTTAATTTGGAAAAAAGGGGGATCACGGTAAAATATCCTCACAGAACCATCGCTACTCCCGACCATAACGTGCCTACGATTGATCAGGATCAGACGATCAAGGATAAGCTTTCCCGTATGCAAGTGGAAAAGCTCCGCGAAAACTGTAAAAAATACGGGATCGAACTCCATGATTTGGGATCAGCCCACCATGGAATCGTTCACGTGATTGGTCCTGAGCTCGGTGTGACTCAACCAGGAATGACCATCGTTTGTGGTGATTCTCACACCTCTACCCATGGTGCTTTTGGAGCGATCGCATTTGGTATTGGTACTTCCGAAGTAGAAATGGTGCTCGCTACGCAGTGTATCATGCAGTCTAAGCCTAAGAAAATGAGGATTTCCGTTAATGGAACTCTGGGCGCTGGAGTGACCTCTAAAGACATCATCCTTTACATTATTTCTAAAATTTCTGCTGCAGGAGCCACCGGTTACTTTGTGGAGTATGCAGGTTCAGCTATTCAAAGTCTATCCATGGAAGCCAGAATGACTATCTGCAACATGTCCATCGAGATGGGTGCGCGTGGTGGTCTGATTGCTCCTGATGAGACGACTTTCAACTATCTGGAAGGTAAGCAATACGCTCCAAAAGGTGCGGATTGGGACAAGGCAGTTGCTTACTGGAAAACTTTGAAAACCGACGAAGGCGCGGTTTTCGATCAAGAGCTGGTTTTCGAAGCCGCCGATATCGAACCGATGATTACCTATGGTACTAATCCAGGCATGGGAATCAAGGTTGTCGGTAATATCCCTACTACAGAAGGCATGGAAGGTTCCAATAAAACTTCTTACCTCAAATCGTTGGATTACATGGGCTTCCAGCCTGGTGAACCAGTCAAAGGTAAGCAAGTGGACTACGTGTTTGTAGGTTCATGTACCAATGGCCGTATTGAAGACATTCGGTCTGTAGCTCAGTTTGTGAAAGGACATAAAAAAGCGGACAACATCACCGCTTGGATTGTACCTGGATCCCGTGAAGTAGAGAAAATGGCTCACGAAGAAGGCTTGGTGAAAATCCTCGAAGAAGCTGGATTCGAACTTCGTCAGCCGGGCTGTTCTGCCTGCCTTGCGATGAACGACGACAAGATTCCTTCAGGAAAGTATGCAGTTTCCACTTCCAACCGAAACTTTGAAGGTCGCCAAGGTCCTGGTGCACGCACCATGCTTGCTTCTCCATTGACCGTGGCAGCGGTGGCAATCACCGGACGTATCACAGATCCTCGCGAAGTATTCGGAAATTGAGTTTACTGGTTATTGAGTTATTGGTTACTAGTTAGCAGTATTTGGATAGGATCCTTTACTACACTAGTAACCCACTATTAACTGGTAACAAATAACTAATCAACAAAAATATGGCTTACGATAAATTTACAGTCCTACGCAGTACAGCAGTCCCTTTGCCTACTGAAAACGTGGACACCGACCAGATCATCCCAGCCCGATTCCTGAAGGCTACCGAGCGGGAAGGTTTTGGAGACAATCTCTTCCGTGACTGGAGATACGATGTGGAGGGCAATCCCAAAAAGGATTTTGTCCTCAACGATCCTACCTTTTCCGGCAAAATCTTGGTGGCTGGAAAGAACTTCGGTTCAGGATCCAGCCGAGAGCATGCCGTGTGGGCGATCTATGATTATGGATTTCGTTGCGTAGTATCCAGCTTTTTCGCAGATATCTTCAAAAATAACTGCCTCAACATTGGTGTCCTTCCGGTGACCGTATCTGCAGAATTTGCAGACAAACTTTTTGCAGCAATCCAAGCTGATCCATCTACTGAGGTAGAGGTCAATCTGCCTGAGCAAAAGATCAAACTCCTTTCTACAGGTGAATTTGAATCTTTTGACATCAACGAATATAAAAAAGACAACATGCAAAATGGCTTCGATGACATCGACTACTTGTTGAATATGTCATCGGAAATAGACGCTTTTGCGGCTTCTAGATAATTACTTCTCTCATGGAGGCAAACAGAAGAATAGAAATTATGGATACAACCCTGAGGGATGGAGAACAGACCTCAGGCGTTTCCTTTTTGCCTTCGGAAAAACTCCAGATTGCCAAATTACTTCTTGAAGAGCTCAAGGTTGACCGAATAGAGGTGGCTTCTGCACGCGTATCAGAAGGGGAATTGGAGGGTGTACAAAAGATTACCGCTTGGGCTGCGCAAAAGGGATACTTGGATCGCGTGGAGGTGTTGGGCTTTGTAGACACGCCAGTCTCAGTCAATTGGATTGTAGAGGCGGGTGCCAAAGTGCTCAATCTTCTGACCAAGGGATCTTTGAATCATTTGGTTCACCAGCTCAAAAAGACCCCCGAGCAGCATTTTGCAGATATTGCCAAAAGCATTGCCTATGCTCAGGAATTGGGCGTATCGGTCAATGTCTACTTGGAGGACTGGTCCAATGGCATGCGGAATTCTCAGGAGTACACGCTGAGTCTGATTGAGTTTTTGACTCAACAGCCTGTCAAGCGAATCATGCTTCCGGACACACTAGGATTACTTTCTCCCAAAGAAGTAAAAGCCTTCTTTCAGCAAATCGTAGCAAAGTTTCCTGGAACCCATTTTGATTTTCATGCTCACAACGACTATGACCTCTCCGTGGCCAATGTGCTGGAGGCCATCACCCACGGTGCAGCAGGATTTCATACCACGGTCAACGGCCTTGGTGAACGCGCAGGAAATGCACCTCTAGAATCAGTGGTAGCAGTAATCAAAGATTTTACTTCGCTTGAAATCGGAGTTCAGGAACAAAAGATTTTCCGTGTTTCCAAGCTCGTGGAGCAGTTTTCAGGGCAGCATATCCCTGCCAACAAGCCAGTGGTTGGGGAAAATGTCTTTACCCAAACTGCGGGGATTCACGCTGACGGAGACAATAAGAAAAACCTGTATTTCAACGATCTTCTCCCAGAGCGATTTGGCCGTCAGCGGAAGTATGCCTTGGGTAAAACTTCTGGAAAGGCCAATATTCTAAAGAATTTGGAGGAGCTTGGGATTTCCTTGGAAAAAGAAGAACTGGCTCGGGTAACCCAACGGATCATTGAACTGGGTGACAAAAAAGAGCGCGTGACTACTGAAGATCTTCCTTACATCATTTCTGATGTGCTTCAAAACAACTCGATCTCCAAACACATCAGCATCGAAGGTTACCACATGACTCATTCCAAAGGATTGAAGCCGTCGGTCCAACTTCGATTGAATGTGCACGGTAAATCTTACGATGCCACAGCCACAGGTGACGGTCAGTATGACTCGTTTATGAGGGCTGTGAAAAAAATCTATAAATCCCTGAAAAAGGAACTGCCCAAACTGATCGATTACCATGTTTCCATTCCTCCTGGAGGGAAAACCGATGCGTTTGTTGAGACGGTGATCACTTGGGATTATGGAAAAATCTTCAAAACCAAAGGGCTTGACCCTGACCAAACCGTGGCAGCGATGATGGCCACTGAGAAAATGCTCAACATCATCGAATCATTTACTACCAATTCAGAAAAAGAATCCACTTCCTATGGAAATGCATATCGCGTTATTGCCGGGTGACGGCATCGGTCCTGAGGTCATTGCTCAGGCTGTGAAAGTTGTTAATGCTGTTGGCCAAAAGTTTGGTCATACCATCACCTTCAAAGAAGGATTGGTGGGCGCCTGTGCCATCGATGCCACGGGTGATCCCTATCCGGATGCCACGCATGAGATCTGCGCAGGTTCTGATGCAGTTCTTTTTGGGGCGATCGGTGATCCTAAATATGACAATGATCCCAAGGCCAAAGTCCGTCCTGAGCAAGGGTTGCTCAGAATGAGACAAAAATTAGGTCTATTTGCCAACGTTCGGCCGACTTTTACTTTTCCTTCTTTGGTGCATAAGTCTCCTTTGAAATTGGATCGAGTAGATGGAGTGGATTTGGTGTTTTTCAGAGAATTGACCGGCGGAGTTTACTTTGGTGAGCCTAGAGGTCGAAATGAGCAGGGCACCAAAGCCTTTGACACCAATGTGTACAGCAAAGAGGAAATCGTTCGTTTGGCGAGAATGGGTTTTGAAGCTGCGCAAAAGAGAAGAAAGCTTCTGACCTGTGTAGATAAAGCCAACGTAATGGCGACATCTAGATTGTGGAGAGAAACTGTGCAGGAATTAGCTCCCGAGTATCCGGATGTCAAAGTAGAATATGAATTTGTGGATGCTGTGGCCATGCGACTGATCCAATGGCCAAAGGCTTATGATGTGTTGATTACAGAAAACCTGTTTGGTGATATCCTGACGGATGAAGCTTCAGTGATTTCCGGTTCCATGGGCTTAATGCCTTCCGCATCCTTGGGTTCCAAAGTGAAGCTCTTCGAACCCATCCACGGTTCCTATCCTCAGGCAGCAGGTAAAGACATTGCCAATCCGCTTGGAACGGTGCTTTCAGCAGCTATGATGTTTGATTATGCCTTTGGTCTGGCTGAGGAAGCCAAACTGATTAGCGATGTGGTGAACCTTTCATTGGCAGAAGGAGTGGTGACAGAAGACATTGCCGAAGGCGGCAAAGCTTACAAAACCTCGGAAGTAGGAGATTGGTTGGCTGCCAAGATTTTGGGATAATATTCCAAGTCATAAAACGAAGAAACCACCCCAGGAATAGGGTGGTTTTTTGTTTTTCTCACTTATTCCGAAATTTGAAAAATGGAGGTTTGATTGAAATTGTGATTAGCGGTTTTACTTTCTCTTTCATCTTCCAAGCCGACTTTTGATTGAAAATCTGATTTTAGAAATGCGCTCCCGACCATACACCTACCTCTTTTCTATTTCGTATTTCGGCGCCCGATTCAAGGGTTGGGCCAAGCAAAAAGGCCAACCTACGGTGGAGGGTAAATTGGAGCGGGTGTTCCGATACGTCCTTGGGCATGAGGATTTCCGGTTGATCGGATCGAGCAGGACTGATTCAGGAGTGAGTTGTCGGCAGGGATTTGTTCAGATTTTCCTTCGGGAAGAGGTGGATTTTGAACCGATCTTGGCAGCTTTGAACCTGAACTTGAATGGAGAAATCCGACTCAATTCAGTTCAGCCAATTTCCAGAGACTTCAATCTGATCAACTCGGTCAAAGAGAAAACCTACCGTTACTTTTTTTCAGATTCCGAAAATTTCCATCCATTTGCTTCCCCTTTTTTGACATCGGTTTCCAAATTCAACTCGCTGGAACGAATGCAGGAAAACGCAGCCTTATTTGTAGGAAAGCAAGATTTCAAAGCCTTTTGCAAGATATCGGCCCATAAGTTGGATTTTACCAGAGAAATTTTGGAAGCGAAAGTCTTTGAGACGGCCGCATTTTCCATGGAATTTTCTCCTGAAAAGACGTACTGTTTTGAAGTAACCGGACCGGGTTTCCTTTATCATCAAGTCCGAAAAATGGTCCATGCGATTTGGTATTTCTCTCCCGAGGAAATCAAGTCTCGGTTGGAGAAACCACATGGGGAATGGGAGGCAATTCCTACCGCCGCTTCCAACGGCTTGGTACTTTGGCAAACGGTATTGGATTTAGAGCTCTAAAGAATCAATTTAGAGATTTCAATTCCCCAAAATAACCCCCTGCATTTATGCTTTCATGGATCAGTAAAAGCTTTCCCATTGCTTTTGGTTTTTTCTTCCTTCTTGCATTCCAAACAGCTGCCCAGCAAAAATCGGCTAAAGGAAATCCAAATATTGTATTGATCTACCTCGATGACCTGGGCTATGGAGATGTCAGCGCCTACCAGGCCGGAACCCTTCAGACTCCCAAAATGGATGTATTGGCTAATGGAGGGATGAGGTTTACCAATGGCTACGCCTCCTCCGCTACCTGCACACCCAGTCGCTATGCACTTTTGACGGGAACCTATCCCTGGAGAAATCAAAATGCCAAAATCCTTCCCGGCACTGCACCCTTAATCATCGATACGGCACAGATGACCTTGCCAAAAATGCTAAAGAATCAGGGATACGAAACAGCCGTGATCGGAAAGTGGCACTTGGGCTTGGGGACAGGTATAGTGGATTGGAACCGGGAAATCTCCCCAAATCCCAACCATGTGGGATTTGATCATTCCCATATCCTGGCAGCCACTCAGGATCGGGTACCAACAGTCTACATCGAAAATGGAAGAGTGGTGAATCTGGATCCAAATGACCCGATTCAGGTGGATTACGATAATAACTTCGAGGGTGAACCTACCGGTTTGGAAAATCCAGAGTTGCTCACGATGAAATGGCACCATGGACACAATAACAGTATTGTCAATGGAATTCCCCGAATCGGATTCATGAAAGGAGGCAAAAGTGCCCTTTGGAGCGATGTGGACATGGCCGATCATTTTCTCGAAAAAGGAAAAGCTTATATCGAAGAAAAATCCAAGTCAGGCAAGCCGTTTTTCCTGTTTTTCCCGATGCAGCAGCCACATGTACCACGTACGCCGCACCCGAGATTTGAAGGGAAATCAGGCATGGGTCCTAGGGGAGATGCATTGCTCGAAGCGGATTGGGTAATTGGGGAATTATACAACACCCTAGAAAAAGAAGGTCTTTTGGAAAATACACTCATCGTCCTTTCCAGCGACAATGGTCCTGTTTTGAATGATGGTTATTATGACGATGCGGTGGAAAAATTAGGAAATCATACCCCTGCCGGACCACTTCGAGGTGGGAAGTATTCCC
Source organism: Algoriphagus aquatilis (assembly GCF_042657405.1). Taxonomy (NCBI): domain Bacteria; kingdom Pseudomonadati; phylum Bacteroidota; class Cytophagia; order Cytophagales; family Cyclobacteriaceae; genus Algoriphagus; species Algoriphagus aquatilis. The sequence continues at coordinate 18,352 of NZ_JBHSKS010000021.1, read as the reverse complement.
TGTTTGAGGCGGGTACCAAAGTGCCTTTTGTGACGTATTGGAAAGGAAAAATCCAGCCTGGCGTTTCGGATGCCCTGGTCACTCAGATGGATCTGTTAAATTCTTTGGCGGCGTTGGTAGGAAGTTCTGAAACTGGACCGGATAGCGAGAATCTATTAGACACCTTTTTGGGAAAAAGTCAAAAGGGAAGAGAATCTTTCATTTTAGAGGCTACCAGTCGAACGGCCTTGCGATCTGGAGACTGGGCAATGATTCCGCCTTACAATGGGCCGGCAGTCCAAAATCAAGTCAATATTGAATTGGGTAATTCTTCGGATTATCAGTTGTACAATCTAAAAGATGATCCGGGGCAAAAAAATAACTTGGCTCAATCCAATCCTGAAAAGCTGAAAGAAATGAAGAAAAAGTATCAGGAGATTCGGGGAGATAACAGTAAAATCGAGCAAGTAGAGCTGAAGTAAAAATACAAAAGCCCGGGAGTTGAATTTCTCGGGCTTTTTTGGCAGCTGTAACTAGGTGTGGAGTTATTGAATAAATGATTGATTTTTTCAATTATTCTTGAAGTTCAAATTGAGGCAATTCCCCCTACTTTTCTTTGCTCCAAACATTCAAAAATAGCTACAGTAAAAATATAGCTTTCGGAAAAGCAGGTTAACCACACTAGTAAACCTTCGAGGTTTTCAAAACCTCAAAGGTTGAGAAAGACATCAAAGGTTCAATTCCATCACCACATCATCCATCACGTAGCCGTTTCCGATGTCGATGACTTCTTTGTAAATCTCCTGAAAACCCATTCTCAGGTAAAAATCTATGGCCCTTTGGTTGTACTTGTTGACGTTGAGCAGAAGACTTTTTTGTCCATTTTTTCTTGCCCGGTCGGCTACTTCGAGGATTAAGGCCTTTCCGGCTCCTTTTCCCTGAGCTTCGGGCAAGAGGTAGATTTTATGCAGCTTGGCTTTTTGTCCTTCTGCATAATTCAGCTCAAAACCCGCAAATCCGAGCTCTTTTTTATCTTCTTCAGCCAGCAAAAAGGTCTGCCCCTTTTCCAGTTGAGATTCCAGCATTTTGAGATCATACATCCAGTTGAGCATGTAGTCGATCTGCTCTGGGCTTAGAATATTGGCAAACGTGGATGGCCAAGTTCGATGAGCGATGGATTGAACTTTGTTAAGTTCTTCTTTAGCGAGCTGTCTGATTTTAAGCATTTATGAATTTTTGAATTACGACAGACAAAATGACCAATTTTTAATGTCCAATTTTCAATCACCAATTCTCAATTTTCAAGGTAATTCATTGTTAATTGTTCATTGAGTTTGATCATTGAAAATTGAATAACTCCCTGCTTCCTAACCTCCCAACTCTCAAAACTCCACCAACTCCTTCAACTTCCCCTTAAACCGCTCCGTCGGCAAAAACTGTTTTTCCAAACTCGGAGCAAAAGGTACAGGAGTATCCAAACTACCTTCTCGCATGATCGGAGCGTCGAGGTCTTTGAAGCAATGCTCGGAAATCCATGCACAGATCTCCGCGCCGATGCCTCCCATCAAGGTGTCTTCGTGGAGGAAAATCACCTTTCCGGTCTTTTTCACCGTCGCAGCTACCGCTTCCTGATCCCAAGGCAGGAGGGTTCTCAAGTCCAAAATGTCTGCTGAAATCCCGAGTTCCTCGACTGCTTTAATCGCCCAATGTACGCCCATGCCATAGGTGATGATGGAGACTTGGGTGCCCACTTGGGCCAAAGCAGCTTTTCCCACTTCCACGGTGTAGTAGCTCTCCGGCACAGGTCCGGAAATGGAGCGATAGAGCAATTTGTGTTCGAAATAGAGGTAAGGGTTGGGGTCCTCCAAAGCCGCATTGAGCAGGCCTTTCGCATCATGAGGATTGGAAGGATAGACGATTTTTAGGCCCGGAGTATGGAAAAACCAGGCTTCGTTGGACTGGGAGTGAAAAGGGCCTGCGGCCGTACCGGCACCGGTTGGCATGCGGATGACGACATCGGCTTGCTGTCCCCAGCGGTAATGAATTTTAGCGAGGTTGTTCACGATTTGGTTGAAACCCACGCTCACAAAGTCTGCAAACTGCATCTCGACCATGGCTTTGTAGCCTTTGATCGAGAGGCCAAGGCCTGCGCCGATGATGGCGCTTTCGCAAAGTGGGGTATTGCGCACTCGATCGCCTCCGAATTGGGCTTTGAAGCCATCGGTAATTTTGAAAACTCCTCCATATTCTCCGATGTCCTGACCCATGAGGATCAGGTTAGGATATTTTTCCATGGATTGACGGAGCCCATCGCTGATGGCATCGATGAAGCGCTTTTCGGTACTTGGGCCCTCCGGAGCGATGACTATTTGGGTAAATGGTGCATAGACATCTGCCAGTTCTTCCTCCAAGTTTGGCGTGATGGCTTCCTCGGCAAAGGCGATCTCCAAGGCATCGTTGATCGCTTTTTTGACCTTTGTATTCAATTTCTCTTTGGTCGCCGCATCGAGAACCCCAATGGATTCCAAATAGGCTTCGTAATTGTCGACCGGATCGAGTTGGGCCCATTCTTCCATCAGGTGCTTGGGAACGTACTTGGTGCCGGAGGCTTCCTCGTGGCCGCGCATGCGGAAGGTGATGGCTTCGACCAATACAGGTCTTGGATTTTCGCGGATATCTTCCGCTAGTCTTAGAATGGTGTCATAGACATCCAGGACGTTATTTCCCTGCACCCGAACTGCTTCCATTCCATAGCCGGGTCCTTTTTCGGTGAAGTATTTGAAAGCAAACTGCTCCTCGCTAGGGGTGGAAAGTCCATACCCATTGTGCTCGACGATAAAAATCACCGGCAATTTCCAAACCGACGCCACATTCAATCCTTCGTGAAAATCTCCTTCCGAACTTGCCCCATCACCGGAAAAGACCAGCGTCACTTTCTTTTCCTCAGCAAGCCGATGTGCCAAACCGATCCCATCTGCGATGGCTAGCTGAGGACCGAGGTGGGAGATCATTCCCACGATGTGGTGCTCGATGCTTCCAAAGTGAAAAGAGCGATCGCGTCCTTTGGTGAAGCCTGATTTTTTCCCCTGAAACTGTGCAAACAACCGCTCCAAGGGCATGTCCCGACCCGTGAAAATCCCTAAGTTTCGGTGCATCGGCAGGATAAATTCGTCAGCTGCCAAGGCATTGACCGCGCCAATCGAGATGGCTTCCTGTCCCCATCCACTAAACCACTTGCTGATTCGGCCCTGACGGAGGAGGATGAGCATTTTCTCCTCGATCCGACGGGGCATAATCAAGGATTCGTAGAGTTTGAGGAGGGTTTGGTCGGAGTAATTTTTTCTGTCAAAAGTCAGTATTTGGGCATTTGGGGCAGTGAATTCCATACGATTCGATTTGGGAATCTAAGGTACAGGAAGCACCGAAATCGGCAAAGGGTTTTTGGGATTGTAGATTTTTAGGTTAGAGGTTCCCGCAGAAGAACGCAGAAAAAGACGCAGATGTACGCTGATTTAAATTTTGGGACTTCGGTAGTTTAAATCCGACGTCCGAAATCTAAAAATCCGAAATCGAAACTCCCTTGCATAGTGCCCCGACTTTCGTCGAGGCAAAAAGTAAATGCAAGGAGTTAAAAAGTATTTGCTGTACGATTCAAAATTAGACAAAGCTTTTCCCCGAGTACGACATCCTGCGTTAAGCTTGTTTTATCAAAGTGTTAAGCGGGGAAGTGGTAAAGTTGCAAAGTGTAAAAGTTGTAAGGTTAGGTGATTCCACATTACAACTTTTAAACCTTACAACCTTTTCAACCCTTTTTTAATTACCTTTGCCCTCCCAAATCGAAGCGAATTCTGTGAAAGCGAGAACATTAAAGAAAGACAAAGTCAATATCATCACCATGGGTTGCTCCAAAAACCTGGTGGATTCCGAAGTCCTCCTGACTCAACTCAGAGGTAACGGCATCAACGCCAGCCACGAGTCCAACTCCGATGACAACAACATCATTATCATCAACACTTGCGGATTCATCGACAATGCCAAGCAGGAGTCGATCGATACCATCCTCCAGTATGTAGATGCCAAGGAGCAGGGTTTGGTGGACAAGGTGTACGTGACCGGCTGTCTTTCTCAACGCTACAAGGACGATTTGGAAAAGGAAATCCCTCAGGTGGATGCATTTTTTGGCACGCGTGATTTGCCTGCGATTTTGAAAAAATTTAAGGCAGACTACAAGCACGAGTTGGTGGGTGAGCGTCTGTTGACTCACTCGGCCCACTACGCCTACATGAAGATTTCAGAAGGTTGCGACAGGCCATGTTCCTTCTGTGCCATTCCGCTCATGCGCGGAGGACACATCTCCAGACCTATTGAGGAATTGGTCAAAGAAGCCCAGCATAAGGCAGCCAACGGAACCAAGGAATTATTGCTGATTGCGCAGGATTCTACCTATTACGGTTTGGATTTATATAAAAAGAGAAACCTCGCCGAACTCCTTCGCAACCTCTCCGACGTGGAGGGAATCGACTGGATTCGACTTCACTATGCCTACCCGACGGGTTTCCCGATGGATGTGATCGAGGTGATGAAAGAGCGTCCGAATATCTGCAAGTACTTGGATATTCCTTTGCAGCACGGTTCGACTGATGTACTGAAGGCCATGCGCCGAGGCACCACCCGTGAGAAGCAGGAAGAACTCATCCATAGCATCCGCGAGATGATTCCGGAGATTGCGATCCGAACTACCCTGATCGCCGGACATCCGGGTGAGGGAGAAAAGGAATTTCAGGAGATGGTGGACTTTGTGGAGCGGATGAAATTTGAGCGATTGGGTGTGTTTACCTACTCACATGAGGAAAATACCCATGCGTTCTCCATGGAGGACAAACTTTCTCAGGAAGAAAAGCAGGACCGCGCCAATCACCTGATGGAAGTACAGGAGCAAATCAGCTACGACCTCAATCAGGAGAAAATCGGCAAAACTTTCAAAGTTCTGATCGATAAAAAAGAAGGAGGCTACTTCGTCGGCCGAACCGAATTTGACTCTGTCGAAGTGGACAATGAAGTGCTGATCGATGCCTCCAAGTTTTACTGCCGAGTGGGGGATTTTGTTCAGGCCAAGGTCTTTGACGCGACGGAGTTTGATCTGTATGCGACGGTGGAGGAATAAACAAAAAGAAAAGGGAGAATTGGGAGCTGAATTCTCCCTTTTTTCGTTTTAGGAGTATACAGCAAAATTGCTAACTTTCATCATGCTGACAATCAATCCTAAATACATCACAGACCATGCAGGGAATAAGATTTCCGTGGTGATTTCTTTAAAAGAGTTTGAAGCAATGGTTGAAAAGATCGAAGAATTGGAGGATATCAAACTTTATGACCAAGTCAAGAATTCCGATGAATCCTCCCTTCCCATTGACGAGGCTTTTGAAATGATCGAAACTCTCCGAAAAGAAAAATAATGGCTTACCAAATAGCCATTAAGAAGTCTGCGATTAAATCTCTTTCCAAGATTCCAGAACCTTATTTTTCAAGCTTAAAAGAGGCCATTTATAATTTGGCTGAAAATCCAAGACCTATAGGATATAAAAAGTTGAAAGGCAGAGACGCATATCGAATTCGAGTATCGGATTACCGAATTATTTATGAAATAGAGGATAGCATCCTAACCATTGAGGTTATTGCTATTGGACATCGAAGGGATATTTATGAATGATCTTCCTGTTTTTTTAAAAATCTTAATTGGATTAGTTCTTTTCGGCTGGGGTTATTATCGGTATAGACAGGTCATAAAGCCCGATAAAGTAGGATTTCACAAATTCAATTTCTTATACAAATTCCAGAGAAATGCATTCATCTACGCATTGATGACATGTGGTCTGATTATGGTAATGAGAGAGTTGGTTATTTTGATTTGGTTTTAGACTTGACTTAGTCATGCATCTGTAGAAGCAAGCCAACCTTAGTACTTACTTTTTGCCCTTTCCCCCCGATCCCCTAATTTAGCCGATCTAAAATCCCCCGAATGAAGCTGATCGAAGTCACCACTCCTGCCCATCAGAAAGAGTTTATCGAGATGGCGGTAAAGCTGTACCGAACCGAGAAAAACTGGATTCGCCCGCTAGACAATGACATTGAGGGACTGTTTCACCCCGAGACCAACAAGCTTTTCCGAAATGGGGCAAAGGCCAAACGCTGGTTGCTTCAGGACGATAAAGGAGAATCCATCGGTAGAATCGCAGCTTTCGTCAATCCCAAGATGAAGGAAAAGCAACCTACGGGAGGTGTGGGTTTCTTCGAATGCATCGATAGTCAGGAAGCGGCTTTTCTCCTTTTCGATACCGCAAAAGCCTGGCTTCAGAGCGAAGGCATGGAGGCAATGGATGGTCCGATCAATTTTGGTGAACGCGACAAATGGTGGGGATTATTGGTGGATGGGTTTTCCGAACCGAATTACAACATGCCTTGGAACTTCCCCTACTACCAGAAGTTCTTCGAGGACTACGGCTTCCAACTCTATTTCAAGCAATACACTTACATGAGGCCGGTTCAGGATCTCGGCTTTGACGAGAAAATGATCCAGCGTGCTAACGCTATCATGGCCAATCCGGATTACACCTTCCGATACATTCAAGGAAAAGAACTTCAGGAAAAAGCACCGGAATACTTCATGACGGTCTACAACAAAGCTTGGGCACGCCACATGGGTAAGTCCATTGCTTTGAAGGAAGCCCAACTGATGTTTGGCAAAATGAAGCCGATCATCGATCCGAGGTTGATCTATTTTGCCTTCTTCAAAGGTGAACCGGTAGGCTTTTTCATCCAAATCCCGGAGATCAATCAGATCTTCAAGCATGTGAATGGGAAAATGGACTTGATCGGGAAGCTAAAATTCCTGTGGTACAAGACCTTTTTTCCACCCAAAAAAATGCTCGGTTTAGTCTTTGGCGTGGTACCGGAGCATCAAGCCAAGGGTGTAGAGAGTGCCATGATCATCAGCTATGACAAGATGAGCGGCAAGTCATCCTTCCCCTATAAAACTATCGAAATGAACTGGATCGGCGACTTCAATCCCAAAATGATGCGGGTATGCGAGCAGCTGTTGGCGACGATTTATAAGACACACCATACGTATCGCTACCTGTTTGATCGGGAAAAGCCATTCGAGAGACATCCGATTTTCGATTGACGAATTACGAAGTACGAGATTCTTCTGAACCTCCATCTTAAGAATGCAAGATTGAGTTTTCCTATTTAGAATGTCGATTATCGAACTCCGAATAATGAATTGAGACCAACTTTACAACCTTTTAACATTACAACTTTCCAACGTTTTAAAAATGAAAAAATACGACGTAACAGGCATCGGAAATGCCCTGGTAGATATTGAGTTTAAAGTAAAAGACCAGTTTTTTCTTGACAATCAGGTCGAAAAAGGCCTAATGACTCTGGTGGATGAAGACCGCCAAAATCACCTGATGAAGGTGATCAATCACGCAGAGGCCAAAAAGCAGGCCGGTGGATCTGCTGCAAACTCGGTGGTGGCAGTCAGTCAGTTTGGGGGTAAATCTTACTATTGCTTCCGAGTAGCCAATGATGAGTTGGGGCACTTTTACTTGAACGATCTTCAGGAATCAGGAGTGGATTCGGCACTCAAAGTATCAAATCTTCAGGAAGGGATTACAGGTAAATGTCTGGTGATGGTGACGGATGATTCTGAGCGAACCATGAATACTTTCCTGGGGATTACTCAGAATTTTTCTGTAAATGACCTTAACGAATCCGCGATCAAGGATTCCAAGTACCTCTTTATTGAAGGTTACCTGATTACTTCCGAAAATGGCAAAACTGCCATTAAGCATGCCAAGAAAGTCGCTGAGGAAAATGGGGTAAAAGTGGCTTTGACCTTTTCCGATCCGGCGATGGTGAAGTATTTCCGGGAGCCTTTTGACGAAGTAATCGGAGCGAGCGTAGATCTGCTATTTGCCAATGAAGAAGAGGCCATGCTTTTTACAGGTAAGGACAATTTATTGGAGGCACGGGAAGAAATGAAAAAAGTAGCCAAGCATTTTGTGATTACGCAAGGCAAAAATGGGGCGATGATTTTTGACGGGGATACCTTTATAGATATTGAACCCTATCCGACTACAGCTATAGACAGTAATGGTGCGGGCGACATGTTTGCCGGAGCATTTCTGTATGGAATTACTAATGGACACAGCTATGCTTCAAGCGGAAAATTGGCCTCCATGGCTAGTTCAAGGATAGTAAGTCAGTTTGGTCCAAGATTAAAATGGCATGAGGCCAAAGAAATCCTCGCTAGATTGAATCCTTAATTCTAAGAGGCTGCTTTTACAGGCAGCCTCTTCGTTTGTCCGCTGATTCCTGCAATGATGGAATTGAACCTGTGATTTTCCGAAAAACAGGATAATTTTCCGTCTATCATTTCATTTTGATTTCCTACTTCTAAACAAAAAGTGAATTAATTCAGTAATATTCCAACTATAAACCTTATCCAATCTTTTTATCATGAAAAAAACTACCCTCTTGGGCTTTTTGGTCGGCGTTCTCGCGCTACCCTCTTGGGCCCAAAATAAGATCGAATTCAAGGAATTTACCTTGGAAAACGGTTTGCACGTCATCATGCACCAAGACAATACGACTCCGATTGTAGTCACTTCGGTATTGTATCATGTGGGTTCAAAAAATGAGAACCCTGAAAGAACAGGCTTTGCACACTTTTTTGAGCACTTGATGTTCGAAGGCTCTGAAAATATCGAGCGAGGACAATACATGAATATTATTCAAGGCAGAGGGGGAACGCTCAATGCTTATACTTCTAACGATATCACTTACTACTATGAATTGTTGCCTTCCAACGAGTTGGAACTGGCGCTTTACATGGAAAGCGAGCGCATGCTGCATTCCAAAGTGGATATCACTGGAGTAGAGACTCAGCGTGAAGTGGTGAAGGAAGAAAGACGTCAGCGCTACGAAAACCAGCCTTATGGCACCATCCTCCCGGAAACATTAAAAAGAGCCTATCAAGTACACCCTTACCAGTGGGCACCGATCGGTTCGATGGATCACCTCAACGCAGCGACCATTGAGGAGTTCCAGCAGTTTTACAAGGACTTCTATGTGCCAAATAATGCGACGTTGACCATTGCCGGTGATATCGATTATGCAACTACCGAATCTTTGGTGAGGAAGTATTTCTCAGAAATTCCAAAAGGAGTCAATCCCATTTATCGTCCGAATGTTGTTGAGCCAAAGAAAACAGCAGAAATCCGTGATGTCATTTATGACAACATTCAGATCCCTGCGGTGATTCAGGCCTATAACCTGCCTCCAAGAAATCATCCGGACAGCTATGCGCTTTCCATGCTTTCTACTTACCTGACAGGAGGTAATTCTTCTTTGATGACCAAAGAGTTGGTAGACAAGCAGCAAAAAGCCCTCGTTGTGGCTGCAATTCCATTGGAGCTTGAAGACGGAGGAGTCTTTCTAATGTATGGCATTACCAATATGGGTGTGGAGCCAAAGGATTTGGAATCAGAAGTGGATCGCTTGATCAAGCAGGTTCAGGATCAGGGTATCAGTGATGAGGAATTTGCCAAGCTCAAAAATATTATGGAAAACAACATCGTGAGTGGAAACTCTACGGTGGAGGGTATTGCAGAAAATCTGGCTGAGGCGAAAGTGATTTATGGCAACACCAACTACATCAACCAAGTGATGGATGCGTATGCAAAAGTGACCAAAGCGGATATTCAGCGTGTCGCCAAAGAATACATGAATCTAAACGGACGGGTAGTGCTTTATTATTTGCCTAAATCCGCTCAGCCAGCTACTGAATAATTGTTTGACCTATCAAAAAAAACTGACATGAAAAAAATAGCAATAGTAGTTGTATTGATGCTTTTGGTAGCTGTGAGCGGCTTTGCTCAGGTAGACCGAAGCAAATTGCCTGCTGCAGGACCAGCACCGGAAATCAAAATAAATGAAGCTGAAACATTCACTTTACCCAATGGGCTGAAGGTCTTTGTGGTGAAAAACACCAAGCTACCTAGAGTGTCGTTCACCTTGGTATTGGAGCGTGATCCGATTTTGGAAGGTGACAAAGCGGGATTGTCCGGATTTGTAGGAGAAATGATGATGGGAGGGACAAAGAATCGTACCAAAGATCAATTGGATCAGGAAGTGGATTTTATCGGAGCTAGCTTGAGTGCTTCATCGACCTCCATTTTTGCTTCTTCGCTCAAAAAGCATCAGGGCAAAGTGCTCGAGTTAATGGCAGATGTGCTTTTCAATCCGGTTTTCCCACAGGAAGAATTGGACAAGTTGAAAAAGCAGTCATTGACCAACTTGGCGCAGAGTAAGGATAACCCGAATGCCATTTCTTCCCGACTTTCCAGAGCTGTGCTTTATGGTAAAAACCATCCGTATGGAGAGTCTCAGACTGAGCAGACGACCAACAACATTACCGTGGCTGATGTACAGGCTTACTACAAAACCTATTTCAAGCCAAACATCGCCTACTTAGCGATTGTAGGGGATATGGACAAAGCTGAAGCTCAAAAAGTGGTTACTCAATATTTTGGGGCTTGGCAAAAAGAAGAAGTGCCTAAGTTCACTTACCCAATGCCTGTCAGAGCCGCCAAGCAGGCTGTGGCTTTGGTAGACAGAAGCTCTTCCGTACAATCCGTAATAAATGTAACTCAGCCGGTTCAGATGAAAATCGGGGATCCGGATTACATCTCAAGTCGTCTTTTGAACCAAATCCTAGGTGGAGGTTCTGCTTCCAGATTGTTCATGAATCTTCGTGAAGACAAAGGTTACACCTATGGCGCTTATTCTTCCATCGGTGCGGATAAGCTAGTAGCTACGATTTCTGCCAATGCTTCTGTAAGAACGGAAGTGACCGATTCGGCAGTGTATGAGTTTATTTATGAGATCAAAAATCTGGTAGAAAATGGAGTGACTGAGGAGGAATTGGCAAAAGCAAAGGCAGAACTCTCCGGAAGTTTCGGGAGATCTCTTGAGCAGCCTGCTACTGTCGCAAACTTTGCGTTGAATATCGATCGCTATAAGCTGCCCAAGGATTATTACGCCACTTACCTTCAGAAGCTCAATGCGCTAACTGTAGCAGACATCAATGCCACAGCAAAGCGTCTGATCGATCCGGATAAATTTATTATTACCACTGTGGGTAACGGTGCTGAGATCAAAGAAAAGCTAGCCAAGTTTGGTGAGGTAATCGAATACAATAACATGGGCGAACCTGCCAAGCAGCTTGTAGCTGATGCAACGATGACTGCCGAGAAAGTCCTGGATAACTACCTTACAGCTATCGGCGGAGCTCAAAAAGTGGCGGCCATCAAAACGGCTAAAATTTCCATGGATGCCAATATCATGGGCAATGCCCTGACCATCGCTTTTGTGTATGATTCTGAAAATGGAAGATATGCTCAGAAGCTTTCCATAGCTGGAAATGTGATGCAGAAAACCAGCTTGGTAGACGGTAAAGGTTCGATGTCTATGCAGGGGCAAAATGTACCACTAACCGACGCACAATTGGCAGAAGCTAAGTTGAACTCCTATCTTTTCCCTGAGGCCGTGTACAAAGAAAAAGGATACACGGTGACATTTGATGGATTAAAAGATGTCGATGGTACACCTGCATATAAAGTGATAATCTCGGATGGAAGCGGTGCAAAATTGACAAATTACTATGCTCAAGATTCTGGTTTGAAGATCAAATATGAAAATCCCGCTTCAGGTGATACTTATTACTCAAACTACCAAGCTAAAGAAGGAGTCTTAATCCCAATGGCCTGGACATTGAAGTCCCCAATGATTCCTGTACCTCTTGAAGCAAAAGTGACCACGTTGGAACTTAACAGCCCCGTGACTGATGCAGATGTAAATTGATTTTAAACTCTGGCTGCTTCTTATTCGGAGGCAGCCTTTTTACTTTCTACTTAATTTATTCAATCATGAAAAAACTACTTTTACCCCTAGCTCTACTACTTGTTTTTACAGGAGTTTCCAATGCAAGAGTTTTTGAGGAAATACCTGCCAAGAAACCTGATTTTGCCTCACTCAATGATCCAGCAACAGTCATTTCTAACTACATTAAAGCTGTGGGAGGCTTGGAAAAGGTTCAGGGAATCAAAAATGCGAGTTTGACAGGCGAGGCAAATTTTCAAGGGCAGATCATTGAAATCAAAACAGTGGCTGATGCGGAAAATGCCCGATTGATGCAATCAACTTCTTTAGGAGGAAATGTGGTCCAGAAAACATTGTTCAGCGGAGGAAAAGGCCAGATGATGGCGATGGGTCAAGTTCAGGAGCTACCCGATGAAATGGCTTCCATGCTGAAGGTTCAGACCTATGTTTTTCCTGAAGTACATTATGAGGCTTTGGGATTCAAGCTTGCTTTCATTGGAACAGAAGATATGGACGGTGAGCAGGTTCACAAATTGGAAATCACAGCTCCAAATGGGATGGTCACCAATGAATTCTATTCGGTCAATTCAGGATTAAAATTGAAGACCAGCAGCGCTGCCACCGGTGATATCATGTACTCCGACTATCAGGAAGTGGATGGAGTAAAATTTCCGATGATGCTGACCATCAAAAATCCAATGCTGCCTGTTGCGCTTGAGACCAAGATGAAATCAGTGAGTTTCAATCAGCAGCTTTCAGATGCTGATTTCCAATAATTTTAGATTCTTAGTGATGAGTAAAAGCCTTCCAACTTGGAAGGCTTTATTATTTCATCCATCTCTCAAGAGCTGGTGTAAGGTGGTCCAATTCCAATTTCATTTCAGGGAAAAACGTGCGGCTTACCAAAGGAATAAGTACTCGAACAGTTCTTCCCAATCGGTCCAGATTCAGGTGAAGTCCAATGTTATCTTCAACCCAGTCGAGAATTTTATCATTCCTCATGACCAAGTTATGGGCGGTTGCACCTGGATGAATTTGAGTAATTACACCATCGTCAGTTTTTCTGATTCCCCAATGGTGAAGAAATCGGTCAGTCCCAATACGTTCAACAAGCTCCAAACCGATTTCATGTAGTAAGGACTTAAGCAGAGGGAATAGGTCTTGGTAACCAAAAACATGATTGGATAAGAAGTTCAGAGGTTCGGCTTTTTCAGGGAATTTTTCCACGATCAGTTGTTCAAAATCTTCCCATTGATAACCTATAAACGGTTTGCCGAAGCTTATCCAAGCTTGCTTCATAACCTCTGAAAGCGAGCTCCCATGTCGAATTAGCATTAAGTCAAGGCACATCGCCAAAAGGGCGCCTCTGCTGTAGATGTTGACCTTTCTGTCTGGAATACCCGAAATATACCCATCAATCCAAAGGTCAAAAGAAGACGCTGCGATGGTGTAATTTTTCCATCCAAAGTGACTGGCCTCCCGGGCTATGATTTTTTCCAGATGTCTAAGGTAGGCAGGTAGATCATAGACCCCTGATTTCAGCAAATAGAGATCCCCCATGTAGGTGGTGACTCCTTCTAAAATCAGACCCGCTTGGGTATAAGTTTCTTTTGAAAAATCATAGGGCAATAATTCTTTTGGTCGGATGCGGCAGACGTTCCAGGCATGGTACAGCTCGTGGCAACTGACCCCCAAAAGCTCCTCCATTTGATGGGGATCTGTCAATGATTCGGCGGGGCCAAATGTGATGACGGTACCTCGACGGTGTTCTACCCCATGGTAATGAGGGTAAGACAAAAGTTGGAAAATAAAATGATATTCTTCTTCAGGAAATTCCCCGAAGTCCACTATCAGTCTCTTTGAGAAAGCTTCAAATCGGTTGAGGAAAAGCTCCTTTTCAAAATGAACCTCTCCGTGAATCCAAATGTGAAATAGTGTAGATTCAACCTGATACGTCCAGTGCGTGATACTCTTAGCAGCCAAAATGGTTGAATCAGCCAGCATTTGATAGCTATGGGCTTTCCACCTTGAAGTCCCACAAGGAATTAACGTGCTTAGCTGTTCGGGGTATTCTGGCAGGTTTAAGTAAACTTCGATTTCCTGTTCACGTTGTCCCAACACTTCAAAGCAGCAATTCACCAAGTTAGCATAAACCTGCTGATCGTCTGTCCATGCACTTCCGGCATCCATTTTTCCAGCCCAATATTCATAGGAAATAAGGATAATTTGATCAGGAGATTGAGCTAAGGTCCAACGATCTTTCGTGGTTTTTTTGAAAGGGACATGATTTCCTTTATCATCCATTACCGAAAATTTCCGGATATTCTGGGCGTAATTAGCAAGCTGATACCTACCTGCTCTCCAGGCCGGCAACTGGAGGATAACTTCTCCTTTTGAGGAATTTTCGAAGGTAAGTTCGATCTCCAAAAACTGACTTGCAGGATTCGAACACGAGATTTTAAATTGGATCATGGCTTTTTGCTTGATGCTCACAACAAATGTAGATCTCTGATTTGTATTTAAAGAAATGGTGCATATCTTTGCAGTCCTTTTTGGGACCAAACTCAATCAGGACAGTCAAGGGAGCAAATAGATAAAGATATTCGATCATGAAAAGAACATTCCAGCCTTCTCGCAGAAAAAGAAAAAACAAGCATGGTTTCAGAGAAAGAATGGCTACTGCTAATGGTAGAAGAGTTTTGAGAGCCAGAAGAGCAAAAGGTAGACATAAGTTAACTGTGTCTGACGAAAAGACATTGAAGAAGTAATTCTTTGGATGGCATTTCGTATGTTCACATACGAATAAAGTCCTTGCGATGAATTTCAAACTTCCAAAATCTGAACGGCTTCATGCCGAAAAGCTTATCAAGGAACTTTTTAACGAAGGTTCCTCTTTTTTTTTGTACCCTTTCAAAGTGGTTTTTTTAGTAAAACAGGAGCTTGAAGATCTGCCAAACCAAGTATTGTTTTCAGTTTCAAAAAAGAAGATCAAAAAAGCTTCTGGAAGGAATTTTATCAAAAGAAGATTGAAAGAAACTTACAGATTGAATAAGCAGCTTCTTTCTAAAAAAGGAATTTTATTGGGCTTTATATTTGTTGGAAACCCAGAAATGAGTTTTTCCGAAATTGAGCCCAAAATGAAGTTGGCACTGGATAGACTTCAAAAGGAATTATCCCAAAATCACTCCAATGATGATTCAAAAATTTAAAAAGCCGGTCATTTTTATCCCGGTCACGCTAGCTCTCTTTTTGGGAGTTTTTGCATTTCAGTTCAAGAACGACAAGCTTTTTGCGATAGCGAAAAACATTGACATTTTCGCAACCCTCATTCGGGAGTTGGACTCGTATTATGTAGACGAAATTAATCCCGATGAATTGGTGACTGTCGGGATCAATGCCATGTTGGAAGAGCTTGATCCGTATACTGAATTTATTCCTGAAGAGGAATCGGATGATTTCCGAATGCTTACCACAGGAGAATATGCAGGAGTCGGGGCCTTGATTGGAAACCGAGGAGGCGGAAATATGATCCTGATGCCATACACAGGTTTCCCCGCCCAAAATGCAGGATTGAAAATTGCAGATTTCATTCTGAAGATAGATTCCCTGGATGTTTCAAAAAAATCCACATCTGAAGTTTCTGAATTGCTCAAAGGTCCTGCCAATACTTCCGTAAAGGTGACTGTAAAAAGGAACTTGGATACGCTTCAATTTTCATTGGTTAGGAAGAAGATAAGTCTCAAGAATGTGCCTTTTTACGGAAAACTGGATGATAAAACAGGATACATCAAGCTGGCTGATTTTACTACTAACGCCTCATCTGAAGTCAGGAATGCCTTGGTGGCCTTAAAGGCACAAGGAGCTGACCGGTTGATTTTGGATTTAAGGGACAATCCGGGAGGATTGCTCAATGAAGCGGTGGAGATTGTCAATCTTTTTATTCCAAAAGGAAGAGAAGTAGTAAAGACGATTGGTAAGCTTCAAAATGTAAATTATACCTACAAAACCACGAAGACTCCTATAGATAAGGAAATTCCATTGGTGGTATTGATTAATGAGCGAAGTGCTTCCGCTGCCGAAATTGTAGCGGGTGCACTTCAGGATTATGATCGTGCTGTTTTGGTTGGCAGGAAGTCCTTTGGAAAAGGCCTAGTCCAAACGACCATCCCACTTACTTACAATGCTCAGGCAAAAATAACCACTGCCAAATACTATATCCCAAGTGGGCGTTGTATCCAAGCCATCGATTATGCGCAGTCCAGAGAAAACGGGTCAGTCACTACCGTGCCCGATTCACTTAGAAAGGCATTCAAGACAGCCAATGGAAGGACCGTTTTGGATGGTGCAGGAATCGAGCCTGATGAAAAAGTTGCAGAGGTTTCTTATGCGCCGATTTCTTATACCCTCGTGACGGGAAATCATGTCTTTGATTTTGCTACTGACTTTTTCTACAGAAATAAAACCATTAGTAATCCTAAGTCTTTTGAAGTTTCTGATCAAGAATATGAAGCTTTTAAAAAGTTTTTGATAGGAAAGGATTATGACTACACGACCTATACCGAGAAGTCTGTTCAGGATTTGGAAAAGTATGTTTCAAAAGAGCCTTACTATGAAGAAATCAAATCACAGCTTGAGGCTATCAAATCAAAGGTGAATCATAGCAAAGAAAATGATTTGGACACCCACAAAAAGGAGGTGAGGAAGATCCTAAGAGAAGAGATTATTTCGAGGTATTACTTTCAAGAAGGAATGATTGAGGCAGGGTTATATGATGATCCTGCGGTGGAGCTTGCAAAAAGCTATTTGAACAATCCTGTCAAAATCAGCAAAACATTGACCGCTTCAGTGAAATAAGTATGCCTGTTATTCTTTCTATAGAGACATCTACCTCCATTTGTTCTGTTGCGGTGCATCAGGATGGAGCGTTGATTTCGTTGAAAGAGTTAAATGAATCTGGTGCTCATTCCGAAAAGTTGATGGGCATGATTGATTCTGTGCTTTTGGAGGCGGACTTGGAATATGCTCAGCTTGACGCCCTTGCTGTTTCAGAAGGTCCGGGATCTTACACGGGTTTACGGATTGGAGTTTCTACAGCCAAAGGTTTAGCGTATGCTTTGGAAAAGCCTCTCATTGGAATCAATACGTTGCAAGCAATTGCATCTTCGAGAGATTACCAGAAAGATGAGATAGGAATAGCGGTCTTAGACGCACGCCGAATGGAGGTTTACAGCCAGGCTTTTGGTCAAAATCTCACCGAGCTCAGTCCGATAGAATCGGTTATTTTGGATGATGATGCCTATTCATCTTACCTAAGGTCATATAAGGTATATTTTAGTGGAGATGCTGTAGAGAAGGTGAAGAGTGTGATCAATCATGAGAATGCCGTTTTCTTAGAAAATGCTGGACTGTCGGCTAACCATTTGGGTAAATTGGCATTTCAGAAATTCGTGTTAGGCGACTTTGAAGATATCGCCTATTTCGCGCCGAATTATTTGAAAGAATTCAAAGCACTTCAATCCAAAAAGAACCCTTTATTGAACTTATGAGCGAAATTGTAAATCGAGTGGCCTCCAGTCCTATTCTGTCAATAAACATGGAGGAGTTTTATCCTCAAGAGGAGAGGATGATTTTTGATTTGAAGGGATTTCTTTTTCAAGAGTTGATTTTACGAGAGAAAGATTTTCGACAAGCTCTAAAAGAATTGAATTGGTCTCTTTATTCTGATAAATGGGTAGCAGTAACTTGTACCGCAGATGCTATTGTTCCGACTTGGGCATATATGCTAGTTTGTACTTATTTGGAGGGAGTTTCTAGGGGATATGTTGTTGGGGACCTAATTATGCTGGAGCAACACATTGCAGAAATTACATTAAGCGCCATCAATCCTAGTGATTTTAAAGATCGACCAGTTGTGATCAAGGGCTGTTCTAAATTTCCGATTCCACTTTTTGCTTATGGTCGTTTGGTTTCATTGCTTCAACGTGAAGCCAGAAGCTTAATGTTTGGAGAACCCTGCAGTACTGTTCCTCTTTTTAAAAAAGGAAAGTCCTGATTTTTAAACAGTAAAAACGGAATCAGAAAAAGTTTGATTTTTTTGTTTGAGAAAGGCTTGCGTAATCCATTTGCCTCTTCTATGTTTGCACTCCCATTCAGGAATAAGGCCTGAAGGAAATTGAAAAAGAGTTAAAAGCGAAGAAAAAAAGGAGAAAATTTTCTCTCGGATTTTTGGAAAGAAAAAACAAAATCCGATCTTTGCACTCGCTTTCGGAATAACGGTTCCGACAATCTTTCGAATGAGAAAGACAAGTTCTTTGAAGTGATGTAAGGCGAAAAAGAAATAACCTGAGGAGAGGAGTTTATGATTTATACTTTAGATCATAGATGACTTAAAATAGAAACTTTACAATGGAGAGTTTGATCCTGGCTC
>NZ_JBHSKS010000020.1:0-51321 GCF_042657405.1 Algoriphagus aquatilis | reverse complement strand
TTGAGTCTTCCAATTTAGGCGGCCTAGCGCAGGGGTCCCACCTCTTCCCATCCCGAACAGAGAAGTTAAGCCCTGCAGCGCCGATGGTACTGGGGTTACTCCCGGGAGAGTAGGTCGCCGCCACATTATTCAAAACCCAGCCTCTAAAGCTGGGTTTTTTCATTTATGCTTTTTGGAATTATTAGTTGGATCTTCTTTTTCGATGCATATCCTCTTTTATTAAGTGTAAATCTGATTTTTATCATATTCTTTACCTGCATAGGTCAGGCCCTAACTGATTTTCTTGGGATAGTTTTGAGCCATACAATTTTGTCATGGATCTCAAATCACCCCACGCATTACGATACGAACTACCTGAGGATGTTCTAAGGGAGTTTTATTCTAAGGAATTGACAGAATCGTTTGATCCGTCTTTACCTCCACCGTCTTATTTTCATAATGAGGAGAATCCTTCTTTGTTTACCATAGATCTATACAAAACCCTGGAGTGGCTGCATCAACATGATTATCCCAAGCCTCTGGAAAAAGAAGTTTGTCCCATACCTGTTTTACTTTACGTCCCGGAGTTTTCTATTCATCATTTACTTTTTCATTATGATGGTACGCCCAACTCTGCGGACCTAATCAAGAGATTCATCTTCCTTTTTAAAAATCTGATTGGACAAAGCAAAGCGACGATAATCTCGCCTTCTTTTATTCCGAAATCAAAAATCAGAGAAGAGCAAGAAATCATTCAATTGGTCTCCTCAACTACACGTGAGACCAGCTTTATCAAGTTTAATTTCAATCGTATCGGGGACTTTTGGTCCTATGCAGTCAAACACGATTGCACGCTCTTGGTGACGACGAAAAATTATCAGGCCGATCTCGCAAAAGTTCTTTTCCATTTCTATAAAGGTAAAATCTGGAGTGAAAAGCTTTCTTTTTACCTCTCGGTGTAAGTCATTATTCCCACTGATTTTGATCATGTTCTTAGGACATAACCCCAAGTAATTTTAAAAAAAGTTAGTCACAATGAGTTTAGGAGTCCCTGTCAAACTTGAAGAGAAATGCTACCACTGTGGTGAGGACTGTACTCATGACTCATTGGTGTTTGATAAAAAAAGCTTCTGTTGCCAAGGTTGTAAATTGGTTTATGAGGTTCTCTCTCAAAATGACCTTTGTAATTACTATGCAATTGAATCTGCCCCTGGCAAATCTCAAAAACAGGCCTCAGTAATAAAAAATCGCTTTGACTATTTGGATGATGCTGACGTAGTGAATAAGCTTCTCGATTTCAAAAATGATTCCGAGAGCCATGTTACTTTTTATATCCCTCTAATCCATTGCGCTTCTTGTATTTGGCTTTTAGAAAATCTTTTTCAAATCAACGCTGCGATTACCGGTAGTAGGGTTGATTTCGTTAAGAAGAAAGTTCAAATCAAATACCTGAATACCAAGATTTCCCTCAAAGAAGTAGTAAGTCTTCTTTCTACCTTGGGTTACGAACCCAAAATCAATCTCGCGGATCTTGACAAAAAAGAAGGGCATTCCATTGATAGGAAAACGCTCACTAAACTCGGCGTAGCAGGCTTTTGCTTTGGTAATATGATGCTGTTCAGCATGCCGGAGTATTTTTCAGAGGCCAAGCTCCTTGGTGAGGGATTCAAAGGACTCTTTGATTACCTCAATGTCGTCCTTTCTCTACCTATCGTTTTTTATGCGGCGAGCGATTACTACGTTTCGGCTTGGAACGCTGTCCGTCAAAAGAAAATCAACATGGACGTGCCCATTGTATTAGGAATCATTGCTTTTTTCCTTTACTCACTTTGGGAGATTTTCATGCAAGGCAATGCCGGTTACATGGATAGTTTGGGTGGCCTGTTATTTTTCTTGCTTTTGGGAAAAGTGTACCAGCAGAAAACCTTCGCTACCCTTGAGTTTGATCGTGATTATAAAGCTTATTTCCCGATAGCCGTTACCAAGTTGGTCAAAGAGCGAGAAGAGGTAATTCCGCTAATCAAGCTTCAAGTCGGTGATGTGATTTTAGTGCGGGATGAAGAACTGATTCCAGCGGATTCTCTACTTCTCTCCGAAAGGGCGCATATCGATTACAGTTTTGTAACCGGTGAAGAATTGCCTGTACCCAAGCAAAAAGGGGAATTGATCTATGCAGGCGGACGCCAAAAAGGTGATCCGATTTTGCTTACCGTTCAGAAGTCTCCTTCTCAGGGTTACCTGACCGACCTTTGGAACAATGATTCTTTTGAAAAGGAAAATAAGCGCTTGCTCGAACCCTTGGCAAACCGAATCAGCGGGGTATTTACCTGGACTGTTTTGACTATTGCGGTAGCTGCTTTTGTTTATTGGGTAGGGAAAGATATGCCTTTGGCGGTGAAAGCTTTCACCACTGTTTTGATCGTGGCCTGTCCATGTGCACTTTCCATGTCCACTCCTTTCACCTTGGGCAATACCCTTCGAATTTTTGGGAAAGGAAAATTTTATCTGAAGAATGCAGCGGTGGTCGAGCGACTTGCCTTGATCGATACGGTGGTTTTTGACAAAACAGGTACGCTGACCGATCCGGGAAAGGCCAGAATAGATTATTTCGGTGAAGATCTTTCCTCCGAAAGCAAACAGATACTCAAAGCACTCGTCGAGCGATCTACGCATCCCTTGAGTAATCGGATCAACCTTTGGCTAGAAAATACTCCTTCAATTTCCTTGGAAAACCCAGCTGAAATCAAAGGAAAAGGCTTGATGGCAACCTACAAAGGCCAGCAATTCAAATTGGGTTCAGCAGACTTTGTGCAGGTCAAAAACAAGGTTGAAGTACCTACTGGCAATTTGGTCTATTTCGCTGTTGAACATGTTGTCCTTGGGTATTTTCATATTCAATCCACTTTGAGAGAAGGGGCTGCTGCTATCGTCAGCCATCTTGGTCAAACCTTGGATTTACATGTACTTTCCGGTGACCACGGTCATGAAGAGGAATCATTGTCCAAGGCCTTGAAAGGTGAAGTTTCCTATCATTTCAATCAGAGCCCGGTAGACAAATTGAACTATCTCAAGTCTTTGAATCAGCAGGGTAAAAATTCGCTCATGATCGGAGACGGGCTCAATGATGCGGGAGCTTTGCAAGAAAGTCAGGTAGGTGTAGCGATCACCGATCGGGTAAGTCATTTTTCTCCTGCGAGTGATGCCATTTTGGATGCAGATTCATTTGCTAAAATCCCAGCCTTTTTAGCTTTTGCCAGAGACAGCCGGAAGATCATCAAAGCCAGTTTCGGGCTGAGCTTCCTCTACAATATAGTGGGTCTTTCATTGGCTGTTCAAGGGCTTCTGAGTCCTGTCCTTTGCGCGATTCTGATGCCTGTGAGTAGTATTTCAGTGGTCATCTTTACCACACTAGTTACCAATTTCATGGGTGTCCGGAAGGGGCTCATTCACTTAAACAAAGCCTAATATGGAAGTCATCTTTGTCTTGATTGCTGTCAGTTTGGTTTTGGCCGTCACGTTCTTGGTCTTGTTTTTCAGGGCAATGAAGGATGGTCAATTCGACGATAGCTACACGCCCTCCGTCCGCATTTTATTCGAAAACCAGCCTAAAAAAATAATTAAAGATCAACCTAAAAAATCCAAGTCCTATGAATGATGCTACTTTGGAAAGGTTCCATTACGACAATAAGATTGTCAAGTTCTTTGGAGCCGCCACTATTATCTGGGGCCTTGTCGGGATGTTGGTCGGCTTGATTGCCGCTCTCCAACTATTCTGGCCTGAGGCAAACATGGGTAATCCCTATACCACTTTTGGTAGGATTCGCCCACTGCATACCAACGCGGTCATTTTCGCCTTCGTTGGTAATGCCATTTTCGCAGGGGTCTATTACTCCATGCCTAGATTGCTCAAAACGCCGATGTGGAACACAGCCCTCAGCTGGTTTCATTTCTGGGGTTGGCAATTGATCATTCTTTCTGCTGCCTTGACCTTGCCATTGGGTATCACCACTTCCAAAGAATATGCGGAATTGGAGTGGCCTATCGACATTGCGATTGCGTTGGTTTGGGTGGCTTTTGGAGCAAACATGATCGGTACCCTGATCAAGCGCCGTGAGCGACACATGTATGTAGCGATTTGGTTTTACCTGGGTTCGTTTGTGACGGTAGCGATCTTGCACATTTTCAATTCATTGGAGCTTCCCGTTTCTTTCTTTAAAAGCTACTCTGCTTATGCCGGGGTGCAGGATGCCTTGGTACAGTGGTGGTATGGACACAATGCGGTAGCATTTTTCCTCACAACTCCATTCTTGGGTCTGATGTATTACTTCCTTCCCAAAGCGGCCAATCGTCCGGTTTATTCTTATAAGCTTTCGATCGTTCACTTCTGGTCGTTGATTTTCATTTACATGTGGGCAGGACCTCACCACTTGCTTTATACCGCTCTTCCTGAGTGGGCGCAAGTATTGGGTACCATTTTCTCAGTCATGTTGATTGCTCCATCTTGGGGTGGTATGGTGAATGGCCTTTTGACCTTGAGAGGTGCTTGGGACAAAGTCCGTCAAGAGCCTGTTTTGAAATTCATGGTAGTGGCTGTGACCGCTTACGGTATGGCGACTTTTGAAGGCCCAATGCTTTCTCTTAAAAATGTCAACGCGATTGCACACTATACTGACTGGATCGTTGGTCACGTGCACATCGGTGGATTGGGTTGGAATGGTTTCTTGACTTTCGGTATGCTGTACTGGATGTGGCCAAGACTTTTCAAAACCAGCATTTACTCGACCAAATTGGCCAATACGCACTTTTGGCTAGGTACCTTGGGTATCATCTTCTACGCCCTTCCGCTTTATGTGTCAGGTTTGACTCAGTTTTTGATGCTGAAAGAATTCAACGAGGCAGGACGCTTGGCTTATCCTAACTTTCTCGAGACCGTGATTCAGATTGTGCCTATGTACATGCTGAGAGCAGTAGGAGGACTTCTTTATTTGACCGGTGCCATCATTATGGCTTACAATATGTGGATGACTGCCAAGCAAGGTAGCTTCCAGGCTACCGAGGAAGATCAAGCTCCGGCCTTGGCACGAGCTTACAATCCTTCAGGTGAGTTTTGGCATAGAGCATGGGAAAGAAAGCCTGTCTTCTTCACCATATTGGCAACCATTGCGGTAGCTATCGGAGGGGTAGTCGAGATTATCCCAACCATGTTGGTTAAATCCAATATTCCAACCATCAGCTCCGTACAGCCTTATACTCCTCTGGAGTTGGAAGGCAGAGACCTTTACATCGCCAATGGCTGCGTGGGCTGTCACTCGCAGATGATCCGACCTTTCCGATCCGAAACAGAACGCTATGGAGAATACTCCAAGGCTGGCGAATTTGTCTACGACCGACCATTCCTTTGGGGGTCCAAGCGTACAGGCCCTGATTTGCATAGAATCGGAGGCAAATATCCAGACAGTTGGCATTACCATCACATGGTAGATCCGACTTCCATGTCTCCGGGTTCGCTGATGCCATCTTATCCCTGGATGAGCACCAATGAGTTGGACATCTCTGATCTTCCGGCTAAAATCAGAACTCTTCAAAAATTGGGAGTCCCTTATCCTGAAGGATTTGATGCGAAAGCTACGGCTGACTACGAAACTCAGGCTGCCAAAGTGGTGGCAAACCTGAAAGATGCAGGTGTGGAAGTAGCTCCAAATACCGAGATCGTGGCCTTGATTGCTTACCTCCAAAGACTAGGTACTGACATCAAGAAAACTTCAGCTTCAACCAAATAAACTTTAGAAGTCATGTATAAGGAAATCCTCCGTTCGATCGAAAACATTGAGATATACCCAATTATCTCTTTGCTGATTTTCGTAACCTTCTTTGTGGGAATGTTTATTTGGGTGGTTCGCGTACCAAAAAGCTACGTGGATCATATGGAAGCTCTTCCAATGGATGAAAATGAATCAACCTCTTTAAAGCCATGAAAAAGTTATTTTCAATACTTACACTAATGGGTGGTTTGGCCATTCCAGCTTTAGCCCAAACCGAAGAATCCAATTGGTATACCACGTTGAGTGCTATGGATTCCAGCCAATTGACGTTGCTAATCATCCTGGGGGTGGTATTGGTAGTCATTGTTCTCCTGTTGATTTTGATGGTTTACCTGATGTCATTTATGGCTGCGGTATTCAAAAAGGAAAATCCTGCTTTGGCCAATGAGCCTTCTTGGTGGGATAGCTTCAAGGAGCGTTTTGTCACAGGAAAATTGGACGCTGTAGGCGGTAAAGAAGAAAAAGCCAAAATGATGGCTGATCACTCCTATGATGGTATTACTGAGTTGGACAACTTCATGCCCCCCTGGTTGCAGTGGGTCTTTATTGGTACCATTGGTTTTGCAGTGATCTATTTTGTGGATTACACGGTATTGGGTACCGGACTCACAGGCGAAGAAGAGTATCAGGAAGAGCTCCGACTTGAGGCAGTTGCAGCTGAGGGAAGAAAAGCGTCAATGCTCGCAGGTATTGATGAGACCACAGTGGTATTTGACGAAGGAGCGGAATCGCTTTCATCGGGAAAGACCATTTTCGAATCCAACTGTGCGGCTTGCCATGCAGAAGATGGAGGAGGTGGTGTTGGGCCAAATCTAACAGATGAATATTGGATACATGGAGGTTCTATCCAGGATGTATTCAAAGTTGTAAAGTATGGTGTGGTAGAAAAAGGGATGATTCCTTGGCAAGATCAGCTCAGCCCTGAGCAAATGCAGCAAGTCTCCTCCTTTATTCTTTCGCTGAAAGGTACTTCTCCTGCTACGCCCAAAGCACCTCAGGGTGAATTGTATTCCACAACCCCTGCTCCTGCCGAAGCCGCTCCTGTGACAGATAGCACAGCGGTAGTTGCTACGATCGAGTAAATTTAAAAAGCCGGGAGTGTATCTCCCGGCTTTAACCTCAGCCTTTCCATGGCAAAGAAAAATATCAATCCCAATCTTAATCCTGAGTCTTTCCGAGACGCATTGGCCTCTGTCCGTGAGGATGGAAAACGAAATTGGGTCTATCCCAAGAAGGTCAAAGGCTTTTTTTATAACTACCGCACTTACCTCTCTTGGTTATTGCTGGCAATTCTTTTTGCAGGGCCATTCATCAAAGTAGAAGGCAGGCCGTACATGCTCTTCAATATTTTCGAACGGAAATTCATCATTTTCGGAGCAGCCTTTTGGCCTCAGGATACGCACCTATTGATTTTTCTATTACTCATTTTCTTTGTTTTTGTCATTCTCTTTACGGTGGTTTTTGGGAGGGTTTGGTGTGGTTGGGCCTGTCCTCAAACACTCTTTATGGAAATGGTATTTCGAAAAATCGAATACCTGATCGAGGGTGATGCGAATCAACAGCGAACACTCAATGAAGGTCCTTGGACAGCTGAGAAAATCTGGAAAAAAGGGCTAAAGATCTCTGTTTTTGGATTGATCTCTCTGCTTATAGGTCATCTGGTGATGGCGTATTTGATTGGGATCGACCAAGTGATTCAAATTGTCACCCAGCCTCCCACTGCTCATTTGGCTGGATTTATTGGTTTGGTTGCTTTTTCGGGCATTTTCATGTTTGTGTTCTCTTGGTTTAGAGAGCAGGCATGTATTGTGGTGTGTCCCTATGGTCGTCTTCAAGGAGTGCTTTTGGATGACAACAGTATCAATGTGATGTACGACTATGTGAGAGGCGAACCAAGAAGTCCGATCCGTAAGCAGGCTACTGAAGTTGCTCCAAAAGGGGATTGTGTGGATTGTGGACTGTGCGTGCAGGTTTGTCCTACAGGAATTGATATCCGAAACGGGACTCAAATGGAATGTGTGAACTGTACTGCCTGCATCGATGCCTGTGATGAGGTCATGGTTAAGGTGGACCGTCCGACAGGTCTGATTCGGTACGCTTCCGAAAACAGCATCAAGCAAGGTTTTCAGAAATTATTCACCGGACGAGTAAAGGGCTACACCTTTGTTTTGATGCTACTGGTAGCCGCATTTGTCAGTCTGATTGCTACTCGGGAGGATTTGGAAGGGACCATCACCCGTTTCCCGGGTATGACCTATCAGGCCAGACCTGATGGTAAAGTGTCTAACTTGTATAACATCACGTTGATCAATAAGACCTTTGAACCGCAAAGTGTAACTATCGTTTCGATGGCTGATGGGATGAATGTGGAAATCGTGGGCGATACCAATTGGGTAATCGAACCACAGACTAAGTTTGAGGGGCGATTCTTTCTGGTAAAAGAACAAACCGATGTAAAGGTGCCTCAGGAGAAAGTCCACTTGGTGCTTTCTGCCGAAGGAGTAGAATTTGACGATATTGAAACCAACTTTATGGCACCCGTGGGTGGCAAATAAACCGAGAAACTATGGATTGGGGAAAAGGAATTTTATTGACCATTATCGCCTTTGTAGGCTTTATCATGACGCTAGTGGTCATTTCGGTAAGACAGGATGATATTCATCTGGTGGCTGAAAATTACTACGAAAAGGAAATCAAGTATCAGGATCAAATTGACCGTGAAGTTTCGGCATCTACGCTTGACCGAGAAGTATTGGTTTTTGACGGACAGGAAAAGGCAATGATCCTGGATCTACCTGTTGGTGCGAAAGGCAGTCTTCAGCTCTTTCGACCTTCGGATGCCAGACTGGACAAAAATCTTCCGCTCGAAATCACTTCTGAAGGAAAAACCAAGGTTCCGCTACAGGATTTGAAATCCGGCTATTGGAGAGTTCAATTGACGTGGACTGAAAATGGCGTAGACTTTTATGAAGAAAAGAAAATTACCCTTTAATATGCTCTGGACTGCTTTTGTGTTGGGGTTTTTGGGATCATTCCACTGCGTGGGAATGTGTGGTCCCATTGCTTTGGCAGTAGGCGGAAAAGGAAGCAATACCTTTTTATTCAACAAAATCATTTATAACCTAGGGCGAAGTTTGACCTATGCCATGCTTGGACTAGTGATCGGGAGCTTGGGTTTTTCCCTTTCGTTAGCAGGAATTCAGCAAGGCATATCGATTGGGATGGGGGTTCTGGTCGTTTTGCTTTCTCTGAGTTATAAAAAAGCCGATCAATTTTTGAGTATTCCGGCACTTTCAGGAGTGGTCTCCTGGATCAAATCCAAGCTTGGGCGGTATTTAAAATCTGGAAGCAAAGTGGCTTTTTTCTCCACCGGATTGGTCAATGGACTTCTGCCTTGCGGCATGGTCTACATGGCCTTGGTGGTGGCGATGGGCATGCAAAGCCCTTGGTTGGGTTCTGCCTACATGTTTTTCTTTGGCATGGGCACCATCCCGATGCTGTTAGGATTGATGATCTCGGGAGATCTCTTGCCCATAGTTAGGCGTCAGCAATTCCAAAAAGCTATTCCTTATCTGGGAATGTTGATTGGAATATTGATGGTGTTTAGGGGCTTGGGACTTGGGATTCCGGGATTGAGTCCGGAGTTGGCAGTATTTGATTATGGTACTCAGCAGGTAGAAATCACCATGTGCCACTGATCAGATTGCCTTACTGAAGACAGCTTTTTTCTCCTGAGTTTGAATCATCCGTAAGTCAAAATTGGAACAAATATTTCGCACCACGGCCATTCCATCCGGATGAATGGTGAGTTGCAAATCCGTCAAAGTAAGTAGACCTTCCTCTTCAAATTCCTTCAAAGCCTGTTTGTTTTTTGCCGGGATATTTTCCCAAATGCTAAAAGGAATGGTGGCGCTTCCCTTACAGATCAAATCCAGGATCAATTCCCTAACCAGTAAGTCTTCTTCAGTCAATAGATGGCCTTTTACCAAGGCAATGTGATGCTCTTTGAGCTCCTCTTCATAAGCTTCGATCCGCTTCTCGTTTTGGGCAAATCCGATCCATACGTCGCTGATACTGCTGGCGCCCAATCCCAAAAGCATTCGGGAGGGGAGTGTCGTGTAACCCATAAAGTTGCGGTGCAAAGTCCCTGTTTTTTTGGCTACACAAAGAGGATCATTGGCTAGGGCAAAATGATCCATCCCGATTTCTTCATAGCCCATTTCGATCAGTTTGGCTTTTCCAAACTCATACAAAGCTCGCTTTTCTTCCTCCTTGGGAAGGAATTCTTCAAAGCTCTTCTGAGCTGGAAATGCAGAGGGCAAGTGAGCATAACTGTAAAAAGCGATTCGCTCGGGCCTCAACTCTGCCACCTTTTGAAAGGTGTTTTCAAGAGTCAGGAGCGTCTGATGCGGAAGCCCATAAATCAGGTCAAAATTGACTGAGGTGTATCCCAATTTTCTGGCATTATCGGTGGCCAACTTAACCTTATCAAAGGGTTGAATGCGATGAATAGCTTGTTGGACCTTTTCGTCAAAATCCTGAATCCCGTAGCTGACCCGGTCAAATCCCAAGAGGGCCAATTCCTGAAGGTGCTCAAACGTGGTATTGTTGGGATGTCCCTCAAAGCTGAATTCAAAGTTTTTAGTTCTTTCTGCCGACTTAAGGATTTTGGAGATCATGAACTCAAGGCTTTCGGGCGCAAAAAAAGTAGGGGTTCCTCCTCCAAGGTGAATTCCGGATATTTTTGGCATTTCTCCCAAAACGCCAAGGTAATGTTCCCATTCTCTCAGCACAGCTTCGATATAGGGGTCTTCTACCTTGTGATTTTTGGTGATTCGCTTGTTGCAGCCGCAATAGGTGCAGAGGTTTTCGCAAAAAGGAAGATGGATATACAGGCTGATTCCTTCGTCTTTTCCAAACTGATCAAAGGCAATTTTTACCGTTTTTTCCCAACTCGTCAGGTCAATCTGATTGTCCCAAAGCGGGACGGTCGGATAGGACGTGTACCTCGGTACTGGTTGGTTGTACTTTCGGATGAGTGCTGGAGATAGTGCCATGATTTCCAAATTTCTGGCAAGTTGGTGCCTATTCTCCTGGCAGGAAGTGATAAGGAATACACAGAAAGCTGATTTTTGTCAGGATTTGAACAGATGTTAATTGAGAAGAAAGAGGATTGTTATTTCCTGTACCTTTCCCTAAATTTTCCCGACAAAAATCACTTGGTAATGAAAAAGATCGGATTCTTCAGCGCTTTGATTTTGCCAGCTTTGTTGGTATTGGGAGTGTATTTGGGAGGAGCATTCCAATGGTTGATCCATGGATTTGTTTTTGTGCTTGTTCCACTGATGGATTATTTGATTCAAAAGGATACGCACAATGTACCTGCAAAGGAAGTCAGTGAAGTGACCAAAGAGCGGTTTTATCGCTTGATTACGTTCATATGGGTTTATGTCCAACTCGCTGTGTTGGTTTGGGGATTTTATGTGGTGGCCACTTACTCGTTTACTCTCCTCGAATGGATTGCTTTCACATCTGGAGTGGCTTTGGTCACAGGAGGTATTGGGATCACCGTAGCTCATGAATTGGGTCATCGTGCTGAAAAAATCGAACAGTTTTATGCGAAAGTGCTGCTCATGACGGTATGTTATATGCACTTTTTTATTGAGCACAACCGAGGGCATCATGCGCGGGTAGCTACGCCGGAAGATCCGGCCACCAGCCGAAAAGATGAGTCTTTCTACGCGTTTTGGTGGAGATCAGTGACCGAGGGCTATCTAAGTGCATGGCATCTCGAAGCCGAAAGATTAGCTAAAAAAGGACTTTCCAAGTGGTCGCACCAAAACCAGATGATTTGGTTTCAGCTCTTTCCGATTTTCTTTGCGGGACTTTCCTTCGGGATTTTCAGTCTGCTTTTGGAGCGCTTAGTCTGGGAAGTACCTGTGTTCTTTTTTACTCAAAGCGTTTTGGCATTCACTCTTTTAGAGTTGGTGAATTACTTGGAGCATTATGGGATGGAAAGGAAAAAACTATCCAATGGAGGTTATGAAAAAGTGACTCCCATTCATTCTTGGAATGCTTCTCAGTTGGTAAGTAATTTTCTTCTATTCCAGCTTCAACGGCACTCTGACCATCATGCGTATGCTTACAAGCGCTACCAAGTTTTGGATCACCATGATCAAAGTCCACAACTCCCCGCAGGCTATTCGGCTATGATTATTTTGGCTTGTTTTCCGCCGCTTTGGTTTGCAGTGATGAATCCAAGGTTGGAAAAATGGAAAAAAGTCCAGTTGGCAGAATCAGTCCAATAAGAAATTATTGAGGAAAGAGCTTTTCAGTCCCAACCAGACCAGGAAAAACAACATGGCCCAAAAAAGATAAATTCGATAATAATCTTGGGTCTCCTTGTATCTGTTTTCTAGTATTTCCGCTTTTTCCAAGGTGTTGATTTGATCGAAAATCTGCTGGAGCGCACTGCCATCTGAGGCTCTGAAAAACTGACCGTTTCCAATTCGGGCGATTTCCCTCAGGGTTGTCTCATCCAAATAGCTTTCCACCATTTGAGGTCTGCCAAAGAAATCTGTTCCATAGGGGACCATGCCGTCTTTTCCCACCGCAATCGTGTAGATCTTAATGTCAAAAGCAGAGGCAAGTTGAGCTGCGAACAAGGGATCCACATTTCCTGCATTGCTTTCCCCATCTGATAGCAAAATCATCACTTTTGAAGGCGTTTCGCTGTCTTTCATTCGATTGGTACCTGCCGCTATAGCCGAACCGATTGCCGTGCCTTTGGCCTCGATCATGGAGAAATTGATCTCTGAAATCAAGCTAGTGAGCAGCTTATAGTCATTGGTCAGAGGTGAGAGCGAGTAGGCTTCTCCTGAAAAAACTACCATTCCTATCCGGTCTCCGAATCGGCCTTCGATAAAGTCAATTGCTGTCTTCTTGGCAGCTTCCAGCCTGTTTGGAGTGAAGTCTTGCAGGTCCATGGATTCAGAGATATCCATGACCAACAGGATATCGATCCCTTCGGTGAACTGCTCAACCCGCTCGTTGCTTCGCTGAGGTCTCGCCAAAGCGACCACAATGAAGATTAAGGCTAGGAAAAAGAAGCCCGTAGGAATCAGTCTCAGGTAGGTCCAGGGATTGCCCCGGGCTACTCTTTTGGGAAGGGAAAGCTCGAGAACAGGTCGCTTGAGGAATTTGACAAACTTTCGAAACAGGATCAATACAGGAATTATCCAGAGCAGGTTTAGCAAGATGGGCTTTTCCCATTCATAGGATTTGAAGGTCTCAGGCAAAAACCAAGACCAGCTAAAGAATTCAGCGAGAAGCTCTTTCATTTCTGATTTGGTTTAATTTTTCCTTGTAAGTGGTTTTTGCTATTTCAAAAAGGTAGGCAGTCGCCTCTTCTGTCTTTCCTTCCTTGCCAGCATAGATGATCATATCGATCGAGCGTAGCGCTTTGAATACTTCCTTGTCCTGGAGTGCGTCGGAGATTTCACTGGAAGTCCACTCCTGATAAGGCTGTGCAGTCAAACTTTCGAGATAACCTTTCCAAAGCCCAATTACCTCATCAGCCAGCTCCTGATTAGGATTTTGAGCCAAAAGTGTTGAAAGTCTTTTCCACTTGAGTTCGAATTGGATCCAGCGAATTTTTTCTCTGTTTTTCTTGAAGATGGCTTTGATTCGATCCTTGAATAAGGTGAACAGGACTCCCAAAACCAGAATCACTGCAGCTGAGATCAGTCCAAAAAGTAGCCAATTGAATGATTTTTTGAGCGGCTGATAGACGTTATTTTCCTGAAAAACCAATTCTTCCGGAATAGAGTCCAGCATGAGTTTCAGCTTCAATTCTGCTTCGTTGGTGAAGTAAGTTAAGCTGTCATATCGATTGAGCTCGTAGACAGGCAAAGCCAAAAATACCGATGGTTCGAGGGAGAAATTGGATAGGTAATAGATGGCACTGTCCTGCGTGATTCCATCCACTGTATTTGAAATGAAAGTTTTTTTCTCCAAAAAGACTAACGGAGAAAAATCAAATGTCGAATCCGGAAACAGTAATTGACTGGTCTCGGGATATTTCGCCTTGAGCACAAATCCCACTCGCTCACCCAGTCTGGCTGAGTCTTGAGTAAAATAACCACTTATCTCCACCTGCTGCGCAAGTGAGGAGTTAATCATTGCCAAGAAGAAAAGTAAAAACCCAAATCTACCCACGTTTCATTCGTTTGTTTCGGTACTTAAATAGGTCTATCAACGGGGCCACGATGTCTAGTCTGGAATCGATGACAAGGTAGTTGATTTGGTTCTTTTTGCAGATTTCCTGCAGGTTTTCACGCTCGGTGGTGAACGTATCAGCGATTTTCTTTGAAAAACTTCCGAAGGCCGTATTGATCCAGGTAGTTTTCCCTCTTTCCTTGTCGAAGATCGGGATAATTCCCAAAGCAGGAAGAGCGGATTCCCTCGGGTCTGTCAGCTGAATGGCTACCACATCGTGCCTTTCTGCCAATGCCCGAAAGGACCGTTCGTAATCCTGATCGATAAAATCTGAGATGACAATGATGATACTTCGCTTTTTGATAAGATTGAGCGCAAAGGAAAACATTCCATTCAGGTTGGTTTTCAAGCTTTTGTTCTGATGATCAAAAATTCCTCGAATGATTTTTACACCCTGTTTGCTTCCTTTTGCCGGCAGGATTAACTTTTCCTGCTGATCGGAATAGGAGATCAAACCCACTTGACTCCCTTCATAGACAGCCGCTAGGGTTAATACTCCTGCAATCAGCTTTCCTTGGTCGATTTTCTTTTGGCCCTGCTGTCCAATGTCCTGGCTTCCTGATATATCCAAAAGAAAATATACGGACTGTTCTTTTTCTTCTTTGAAGGTTTTGACGAAAGTGCCATGCCCCTTAGCTGATACTTTCCACTCGATGGTTCGGACATCATCTCCGTATTGATAGGGTCTGAGGTCGTCAAACTCCAGGCCCGAACCCTTGAAGAGCGATTGGTATTCGCCTTGGAGGTGGTTATTGGCCACCTTTCTGATCATGATTTCGTACTTCCTGAGTTTGCCAAACAGCTGGTCCATGAGTGGATTTTGAATGGGCTAAGTTAAAGTCTTAAGCCGAAATTTAAAATTTGACTTATGGGAGTGGTCTGGATATTATCCGTTAAAAAAACCTAATTTTAGCCCGTGAAACGAATTCTGTTTTTGATTTTCAGTGCTGTTTTGCTGTTCTCCTGCAGCTCAGAAAGTATCCCCTCGGGTGTTTTGAGTGAGGATAAGATGGTCAATGTACTCGTTGATATCCAGCTCACTGAGGGAGTGGTAAGTGCTTTGCCGGTTTCCTACGATTCTTCCCAAGTACTTTATTCTTTATTGGAAAAAGATGTTTTTGACAAACATGGAGTGACCGATTCTGTTTTCACTCAAAGTATGTTGTATTACCTGGAGGATGCTGCAAAAATGGACAGAATATATACCCGAGTCATTGATTCGTTGGTGGTCCGTGAGAATAATCCGGGAATTGAGGAGCGATTCTGATGCTATTTCCGACCAATCTCGAGCAAAAAATAAATTTCGTAAAAGTCAAAGACCTGCTGAAAGCGGAGTGCACCTCGTCTTTGGGTCAGGACTATGTAGACAAGGTTTCTTTTTCTTCTGACTATAATCTTGTCCAACGACTATTGGATCAGACAGAGGAATTTAGACAGATCCTGATTTCTGGAGAGATTTTCCCTTCTTCCAATTTCACCAACTTGGGTCCATTTTTAGAAAAAGCCAAGTTGGAAGGAGCCTTCCTCGACCAAGAGGAATTTTATGAGGTTAAGCTCGCACTACAGACACTCAGAGGCTGTATTTCTTTTTTTCAAAAATGGGGAGAAAGCTATCCCACACTCAGTGCCCTGCTTGGACTATTGCTCGATCTGGATCTCAATCTCCTGAAAACCATCGACCAAATCATCGATGAAAAAGGTAAAATCCGAAGCAACGCTTCCAAAGAATTACAGCTGATTCGCAGTCAGTTGATTTACGAGGAAGGCAGGTTACGGAAGGTGATGGAGCGGATCTTTAAAGAAGCGAGAGCCAAAGGCCTGACGCCTGAAGATGCTGCCATGACCATTCGTGGTGGTAGAATGGTGATTCCGGTTGCTGCAGAAAACAAGCGCAAACTGCGTGGTTTTATTCACGATGAGTCCGCTACCGGGCAGACGGTTTTCATGGAGCCGGAGGAGGCTTTGGATATCAACAATGAAATCCGTGACCTCGAATACATGGAGAAACGAGAGATCATCCGGATTTTGACCAAGCTCACCGATCAGCTCAGACCATCTATTCCTGCACTTCGCAAGGCTACGAATTTTCTTGGCTTGATGGATTTTATCAGGGCTAAGGCTCGATTTGCTCAAAAAACAGAAAGTGCTAAGCCTGAATTGGTCCGCGAGCGTACCCTTCAATGGACTCGGGCAAGGCATCCGATTTTGGAAATGGCCTTGAAAGGGCAGGGAAAAAGCATTGTGCCGCTCAATGTCAAGCTAGGTGGTCATGAGCGTCTTTTGGTGATTTCCGGACCAAATGCAGGAGGAAAGTCCGTCACTTTGAAAACAGTCGCCTTGCTTCAATACATGCTCCAATGTGGGCTGTTGATTCCTGTTCATCCTGACTCGAAGAGTTCGCTTTTTGATAATTTCTTCATTGACATCGGGGACGAGCAAAACTTGGAAAATGACCTGAGTACCTATTCATCTCACTTGTTGAGCATGAAGCATTTCACTCAGTTTGCCAATAAAAAGACGATTCTCTTTATCGATGAATTTGGTACAGGGACTGAGCCACAGTTTGGTGGAGCCATTGCCGAATCCATTCTCTTGGCTTTGAACAAGCTTGGTGCATTTGGAGTCATTACCACCCACTATGGTAATCTGAAACAAGTTGCCAATAAAAACCAAGGGCTGGTCAATGGTGCCATGCGATACGATGTGGAGCGTCTCGAGCCGATCTATCAATTGGAAATCGGTAAGCCAGGATCTTCCTTTGCCTTGGAGATTGCGTCCAAAATCGGTCTTTCCAAAGAAATTCTCAGCTACGCCAAAGACCATATCGGTGAAGAGCGGGTACGCTACGATCGTCTTTTGACCCAATTGGAAAACGAAAAGAACCAATATGCCGGGCTCCTTAAGGAAGTAAAGGACAAGGATAAATTGCTTCAGACCAGGCTCAAAGAATACAATCAACTCAAGGAAACGCTTGAGCTAACCAAGAAGCGATATATCCAAGAAGCCAAGCTGGAAGCAAAGTCACTCTTGGATCAGACTAACAAAAAAATTGAGTCGGTCATCCGTGAGATCAAGGAAGGAAAGGCCGAGAAAGAAGTGACCAAGCAAGTCCGTCAAGAGTTAGAGGTTTTCAAGGAAGAAATTAAGCCTGAAAAAACAGTCATCAAAGATCCGGAAATTCAGGTTATCGGAGGGAAGATTGAAGCAGGAGACTGGGTACGGTTAAAGGATAACGGTGCTGTGGCCGAGGTGATTTCTGTTAAAAATAAGGATGTGGAAATCTCCATTGGAGATCTTAAATCCAATGTGAAGCTGTCCCGATTGGAAAAAATCTCCAAGACGGAAGTCAAAAAAGAACTCAAAGCGGTAGAGCGAAGAGGGAATTACAATACCAATGAGAAGATGATGGATTATTCCTCCAATCTTGACCTACGCGGAAAAAGAGGAGAGGAGATCTTGCCCTTGATCCAGACCTTTGTAGATGAAGGGTATATGCTGGGAGTCAAAAACCTTAGAATTGTTCATGGTAAAGGGGATGGGATTTTGAGAGAGGTGACCAGAAATCTGCTTAGAACCATGCCTCAAGTCGGCAAAATGGAGGACGAACATGCGGATCGTGGAGGTGCAGGCGTCACTTTGGTTACATTGAAATAGAAAAGGGAGTCAAATTGACTCCCTTTTTCGTTAGGATTGGTGGTGGAATGAGGATTATTTTTTCTGAAGGACAAAGGAATAGGTTCCCGCTACTGCCTGCTGACCGTTGGTTCGGGCTCCAGGCATAGGTACACTGAAATCCAATCTCAAAGTGCTTCCTGTTTGGGTAAAGGAGATTTCTCTCCCAGCCACTGGCTTTGCCCCGGTGAGTTGGATTTTGTCGAAATTGGTACCCGCAAAACTCCAGTTTCCATTGGCATCAAAGAGGTCGTTATTGTTTTTGGTCGTGTAAGTCTTGGAAGTATTCGTGGTATTCAGGACCAATTCAAAAGCGCTATATAGGTCTGTTACTGTCCTGCCATCTCTGGAGACGGAACCACCGCCTGCTACAGCCCATGTTTGTGTTCCTGATCCTGCAAGTGCTTCAGTGGCGATTTGCTCGGGGGTTTTTTGTGGTGTAGGAGTGGGTTTGTCGGGATCACAAGAAGATGTTCCAAAAAAAATCAGCGAAAGCAAAAAGAAAGAATAGAAGCGGGATTTCATAGCATCAATATTAGGAAAGTAAAATTAACCATATCGGTTAAAGATCAAAGGGAAAAGCCTATTTGAAGTCCTCCATCCCTAATTTTTGTGAACAGAACTCGTACTCCCGGGGCTCGTTGGAGCAGACGATTACTAGGCGATTTTTGGTGTAGGTCTGAATGAGACTGAGGTACCATTGAATCCCCTTTTTGTCCAGATTGGAAGTTGGTTCGTCTAGTAAAACAAGAGGTACCTCTGATAGGACTGCCAGTCCCAGTTTGACTCGTTGCTTCATGCCAGATGAAAACTGAGAAACCGGTTTGTTTTGATGAGTTTCCAAGTAGAGAATCTCTATGATTTCTTTAGGACTCAGGTTTAGATGAGGTTTCTTGAACTTAAAATGAAATTCAATCGCTTCCCTCAGGGTGAATTCTTCTGGCAATTCCATGTAGGGAGTGGCCAATGCCAAGGCGGTATACCACTCGGATTCTGCTAGTGGTTTTTCATTCAAAAAGTAGGATAGTTTTCCGGTACTTAAAGGAACAGCTCCGGAGATGCACTTCAATAAAGTGGATTTTCCGGAGCCGTTGCTTCCTGTGATTGCCAGACTGTCACCCGAATTCAGTTCTAAACTCAGGTTTTTGAAAATCCATTCGTATTGAAAGCGCTTTGAAGCTTCTTGTACCTGGATTTTCAGCATATCAGTTAATGTATCCTTTCATGACGCCACGCTCTGAAGATCGAATGAAATTGAGGATTTCATCTCGCTCCTTGGTCGCAGGAAGATTGATCTCTATTTCCTCCAAAGCTCGACTGTTGTTAAGACTATTGAGGAAAAGGTAACGATAGACCTCTTGAATGTGTGCGATACTTTCGCTGGAAAACCCTCTCCTCCTTAATCCCAATGAATTGACACCTGCATAAGAAAGTGGTTCTCTTGCAGCTTTGGTGAATGGAGGGACATCTTTTCTTACCAATGAACCACCGGAAATCATTGCGTGCATTCCGATTTTCACAAACTGATGAATAGCGCTTGATCCACCTACTATTGCCCAATCGTCGATGGAAACGTGTCCCGCGATCTGCACCGAGTTGGCAATGATCACATGACTACCTATCACACAATCGTGCGCCACATGCACATAAGCCATCAACAGGCAATGGCTGCCAACCACCGTAGTTTGTTTATCTACAGTGCCTCTGGAAATAGTCACGCACTCTCGGATAGTGGTATGATCACCAATGACCACAGTAGACTCTTCTCCCTGAAATTTCAGATCCTGCGGAATCCCTGCAATGACTGCTCCTGGGAAAACCTTACAGTTTTCACCGATTCTGGCTCCTGGGTAAATGGTTACATTGGATCCGATCCAAGTATTTTTACCAATAACCACATCTTCATGAATCATGGTAAAAGGATCCACATGAACTCCCTCTGCGAGTTTGGCTTCAGGATGTATAGATGCTAAAGGGCTGATCATAGTTCTTTTCGAGTGATGCTTGCGGTCATTACTGCTTCACATACTAAGGTGTTGCCTACATACGCTTCACCTCTCATTTTGGCAATACCTCTTCGGATTGGGGCGAGAAGTTCACACTTGAATACCAAGGTGTCTCCTGGGAGAACCATCTTTCTAAATTTGCAATTTTCGATTCCCAAGAAGTAGGTCCAGTAATTTTCAGGATCTTCTACCGAGCTTAGAACCAAGATGCCTCCAGTCTGAGCCATTGCCTCCACCTGTAGTACGCCTGGCATTACTGGATTTCCCGGAAAATGTCCCATGAAAAAAGGCTCATTCATGGTTACATTTTTTACGCCTGCCACCACGGTTTCATCCAGATAAATGATCTTGTCAATCAATTGAAACGGATACCTGTGTGGGAGAATATTGCTGATTTGATTAATGTCCATTACAGGAGGTAGCTTTGGGTCGTAATGGGGGATATGTGAAGCCCCCATTTTTTCCATTGCTCTTTTCAGCTTTTTAGCGAATGCTACATTGGCGGCATGTCCAGGTCTTGCTGCCAAAATCTGTGCTTTCAAGGGTCTCCCTACCAAAGCTAAATCTCCTACCACATCCAATAATTTATGTCTCGCCGGCTCATTTCTATACCGTAAATCCACATTGTTTAGGATGCCTTCTTTTTTTACTTCGACAGTTTGCTTGTTGAACATCTTGGCCAAATGAGCCAATTCTTCCTTTTCTACAACTCTGTCTACAACTACAATGGCATTGTTGAGATCGCCACCTTTGATCAGGTTGGAATTATAAAGCATCTCCAATTCATGGAGAAA
This sequence comes from Algoriphagus aquatilis, assembly GCF_042657405.1. Classification (NCBI taxonomy): domain Bacteria; kingdom Pseudomonadati; phylum Bacteroidota; class Cytophagia; order Cytophagales; family Cyclobacteriaceae; genus Algoriphagus; species Algoriphagus aquatilis. The sequence continues at coordinate 30,771 of NZ_JBHSKS010000020.1, read as the reverse complement.
ACAGAACGTACGGCAAGAAGCGATTTCTGACTTGAACTGGCTAATGTCCGTGATAGAGGCGTGCTGACTGCCCAAAACCGGAGAATTGTAATCTACCATCACAGTCACCCGATAATTATTGGTGGGCAAGGCTACCATCTCTACTTCGCGGGCGGAGTCTTTATATTGGATGCTTTCCTGTACCTCAAAAAATCTCCGAAGTGCATTTTGCTCCTCTAAACCAGCATCCTCCAAAACTTCTATGAATTGGATGGAAGAGCCATCCATGATCGGAGGTTCAGGCCCATCCAATTGGATGAGCACATTGTCAATTTCAAGTCCTACCAGAGCAGCCAAAACGTGCTCAACGGTGTACACTCTTGCACCGTTTTGTTCCAAAGTAGTACCCCTGGAAACATCGACTACCAAGTCACAATCGGCATCTACGGTTGGTCTGCCTTCCAGATCTACCCGTTGAAATTTGATGCCATGGTTAGGAGGCGCAGGTAAAAAGGTCATATTTGATACCACTCCAGTGTGAAGTCCTACTCCTGACAGTTCCACCTGGCGCTGGATCGTGTGCTGCTTTACTTTCATTGTGTTATTTTCCTAGCAAAAACTAAAGGCGGTAAAATTAGCCCTTTTTTTCCAGTTGTTGGACTCGCTGTTGCAGTTGGTCCAGATTTTTAAAGACCGCATATGATTTTAGGAATTCCTTTAGGTCCATTGCAATGAAACCGAAAAGTGTTTGCCCTGAGGTTTTGATCGATTTACTGATTCCTGTATTTCCTCCTATAGTTGTATTATCGGCGACTTTGATGTGGCCGGCGATACCAGCTTTGCCTGCAATTACACAGTTTTTTCCTATTTCGGTAGATCCTGAGATTCCTGTCTGTGCTGCAATTACCGTGTTTTCTCCGATGATCACATTGTGCGCAATTTGGACTAGGTTGTCGATTTTTGCTCCCTTTTTTATAATCGTGGAGCCCATCGTGGCACAATCAATCGTGGCATTGGCACCCACACTGACATGATCCTCCAAGATTACATTGCCTATTTGAGGGATTGTCTTGTAGGTTCCGTCTGCCTGTGGAGCAAAACCAAAACCATCCGAACCAATAACCGCACCCGGATGGACCTCGCAATAGTTTCCGATCACAGTATCTGAGCAGATTTTCGCGCCAGGGTGAATAATACTTCCTTTTCCAATTTTCACCCGATCACCAATGTAGGCCTGTCCATGGACCTTGACATCATCTTCGAGCTGGCAGTTTTTTCCGATATAAGAAAGAGCACCTCTGTACCCATTGACTCCCATGGTACTGCTTTCGTGCATGTAGCTGGGTTGCTCAACTCCGACTAGAGAAGTTTTGCTTAGCTGTGCATAGGCTTCCAATAAGGTGGTAAATCCCAAATAAGCATCTTTAACGCGGATGAGCGTCGTTTTGAATGGTTTATTTGGAGTGAATCCTTCCGAAATGATTACCGCAGTGGAATTAGTTTCGTAGAGGTATGGTTCATACTTTTCATTGGCTAAAAAGCTGATTCCTCCGGATTTGCCTTCCTGGATTTTGTCTAAGCGATACACCAGCTGGTTGGGGTCGCCCTCTACGGTTCCTCCTAGGATGGCTGCGATTTGACCAAGTGAAAATTGCATAGGGACTTGGGAGTTGTTTAATTAGGCAAAATTAGTTTTTTGGCTCTGCATACATAATGCTTCTCCACAATCTTGCTCATTACCTTGATGTTTGGTAGGTCAGCGGCACTGGCTACGTCCACGACATCTCCGGATTTAGTCAGAATATTGATTCGATCTTTGGCTACATAGCCGTAATTGCTGACAGTACCAGAAGAAAAGAAATAGTCAATATCTTCTTTTGGGATGTTCAGTTTTTTAAGCGTCTGACTCTTTAATTGCTCCAGTTCGGACAGTGAAAAAGGGTCATTCACCAAATTGATTTTGTAAAGGTTTCGGGTCAAAAACATCTGTGAGATATTTCTCAAAACATAGTCTTCAGATTTTTTCCAGAGTTTGATCGCTCCCCAGATATCAAAGTCGTCCAATTGAAGGAAGTTTTCCAGCAGTTGGGGCTGCCTTTTGAAATCTTCCAGGCTAAGTTGGTTTTTCATGAAAAATTCAAACTCTTCTGTCACATGAAATTCCATGCCCGATTGGGCGAGGTGTTTTGCACGCTGAATAAGGTTGATGAGCATTTTCTCGGCACTGACGGTGGTTTTGTGCAAATACACCTGCCAATACATCAGCCTGCGTGCACTGAGAAAATTTTCAATGGAATAAATTCCCTTTTCCTCGATGACCAATTGTCCATCATTTACCGCCATCATTTTGATGATACGATCCGCGCCAATCGTCCCTTCTGATACTCCCGTGAAAAAACAATCTCTTTGCAAGTAGTCCAATCGATCAATGTCCAATTGGCTGGAAACCAGTTGATTTAAGAATTTTCTATCGTATTGGTTTTTGAAAATGGTCAAAGCCAAGTCCAATTTTCCTCCAAATTGCTCATTGAGTAACTCGATGGTCATAAGGGATAACTCCTCGTGTGGAATGCCATTCAATAAGCTGTATTCCAAGGCATGCGAAAAGGGTCCGTGCCCAATGTCATGAAGCAATATGGCAATCAAGGCTGCTTCATATTCCTCATCTGAAATCTCCGTACCCTTGATCCTTAAATTATCTAAAGTGATGCTCATGAGGTGCATAGCTCCCAAAGCATGGTGGAACCGGGTATGCAAAGCTCCCGGATAAACAAAATCAGTCAAACCCAACTGACGGATCCGGCGTAATCTCTGAAAGTAAGGGTGATCAATGATGGCAAAAATCAACTCGCTAGGGATGGTAATGAAACCATACACGGGGTCGTTTAGTATTTTCTGGCTTTTCAATCAGCACTCATTTGAATGACTCAAAAGTAATTATAATTTTAGAAGAAAAGGGAGCAAACATGTCTCAAAAATTCCATATTCTTTGGGCAGATGATGAAATTGATCTGCTTAAACCACATATTCTTTTCCTTCGGGAAAAAGGATGTGAAATTACCACGGTCAATTCTGGAGTCGATGCCATCGAAGAGGTGGAGGAGAAAAATTTCGATGTAATTTTTTTGGATGAAATGATGCCAGGGATGACCGGATTGGAAACCTTACAGCAGATCAAGCACATCAAGCCTCAGATTCCGGTAGTCATGATTACCAAAAGCGAAGAGGAGCATATCATGGACGATGCCATCGGTGGCAAAATCGCCGATTACCTCATCAAGCCGCTCAATCCAAGTCAGATTTGGCTCTCAGTGAAAAAAATTCTTCAAAACAAACAGTTGGTTGATTCCAAAACTGCGCAAAACTATCAGCAAGAATTTATGCAGATCAGTTATGCCTTGGGAGATGCAAATGATCATCAAGCTTGGGCTGATCTGTACAAGAAGCTCACCTTTTGGGAATTGGAAATAGATTCAACAGAAAACAAAAGTATGCTTGAGGTTTTGGAAACCCAAAAGGCAGAGGCCAATGCTTCATTTTCCAGATTTGTTAAGGAAAATTACTTGGATTGGATGAAAGATAGTAATCCAGATAAGCCTTTGATGTCACATCAAGTGATGAAAGAGCGGGTATTTCCGGTTTTAAAATCAAAAAAGCCTGTTTTTTTCATTGTGATTGATAACCTGAGATTAGATCAGTGGGAAGAAATCGAGTCATTAATCAGTCCCTACTTTCATGTGGAGGAAAAGTCTACGTATTACAGCATTCTTCCTACCACTACAGCTTTTGCCAGAAATGCACTTTTTTCAGGAATGATGCCTGCTGATATGGCTAGGTTGTATCCAAAATTCTGGGAAGACGAAGACTCAGAAGAAGGTAAAAACAACTTTGAAGAGGATTGGATCAGAATCAACCTAGAGAAAAACAGGTTGCCCGTGAAGTTTTCCTACCATAAAATCATTCAGACCCAGCAAGGAAAAACCGTACTGGATCAGTTTCATACCATGCTCCAGAATGATCTCAATGTGTTGGTTTACAACTTTGTGGATATGGTTTCCCATGCTCGTACAGACATGAAAATGATTCGAGAGCTCGCTCCGGATGAATCTGCCTACCGATCATTGACCAAAAGCTGGTTTGAGCATTCTTCACTTTTTGAGCTGATGAAGAAAATCCAACATGCTGGAGGAGAAGTCATTGTCACCACCGACCATGGGACGAAAAAAGTAAACAAGCCCTACCGAATCATAGGGGATAAGAATGTGACCACAAACTTGAGATATAAGCAAGGTAAAAATCTAAACTTTGAGCCGGGTAAAGTATTTGAAATCCGAAAGCCGGAAGAGGCAAAGTTGCCACGATTGAATGTTTCTACCTCTTATGTCTTTGCGGTAGAGGATTATTTCTTCGCCTATCCCAATAATTATAACTACTACGTGAACTACTACAAGGATACTTTCCAGCATGGAGGGATTTCATTGGAGGAAATGATTGTTCCGATCGTACATTTGCGACCTAAAGGATAAACTGTTTTGGAGTCATTTTCATACGAGCTGGAATCTATCGATCAAGCTGCCTACCGGATAATTCAAGAAGCAGGAGAGGATAAAATCTGGGTTTTCAATGGCGAAATGGGTGCCGGAAAAACCACCCTGATAAAAACCCTTTCCAACTTGATGAATATACAAGACCCGGTGAGCAGTCCTACTTTTGGTATAGTCAATGAGTACCGTACAGCAATTGGTGACTTGATTTATCATTTTGACTTTTACAGGCTTGATGAACCAATGGAAGCATTGGAAATCGGGATAGAAGAGTATTTTTATAGTGGAAAAATTTGCTGGTTGGAATGGGCTGAACGAATTGCCCAATTTTTGCCGGATAATTTTTTCCTGATTACCATTGAGACAGAATCCAGTACCAGGAGAAAAATCACCCTTCAACATTCCCAAAATGCCTGCTGAATTAACCGGTTTAACCTCCGTAGGGTTGATTCCAAAAGAGTCGCCAGTGCTTTTAAAAAAAGGCGGTAAGTCCCTTCAAATAGGAATCCCCAAGGAAAGATCCTCTCAGGAAAAACGCATAGTGCTCACTCCTGAATCAGTAGGATTATTGGCAAACAATGACATTGAAGTCATGGTAGAGTCCGGTGCAGGAATTCAGGCCAAGTTTAAAGATCAGGATTACGCTGATGCCGGGGCAAAAATCGTCTATTCCCGAAAAGAAGTGTTGGCAGCAGATGTAGTTTTGAAAGTAGAGGCACCCAGCGAAGATGAAATAGCAGACATGTCGCCGGGAGCTTGTCTTATCTCAGCATTGCAGCTTGAAAAACAAACTCCTGAGTTTATCAAAGCACTGAATGAGAAGAAAATTACGGCGGTTGCTTTTGAATACCTAGAGGATAAGGTGGGAGGAATGCCTGTAGTGCGAGCCATGGCTGAGATTGCAGGAAGTACGGTCATGCTGATTGCCGCGGAGTACTTGTCAAGTGTCAATGAAGGGAAAGGCTTAATTCTTGGCGGAATTACCGGTGTGCCGCCCACTCAGGTGGTAATCATCGGTGCAGGGACTGTGGCAGAATATGCTGCAAGGACCGCCTTAGGTTTGGGAGCAAGTATCAAAGTTTTTGACAATCATATTTATAAGCTTCGGCGAATCAAGCAGTTGCTTGGACAGCAGATCTACACTTCCACAATTGATAACTTCAGCCTCTCTCAGGCATTGGCTGAGGCAGATGTGGTAATTGGAGCTCTGCGAGCGGAAAAAGGAAGAAATAAAATTGTAGTCACCGAAGAGATGGTGGCTAATATGATTCATGGCAGCATCATTATCGATGTAGGGATTGATCAAGGGGGATGTATCGAAACATCGAGAATGACCACTCATGACGAGCCTACCTACCAGGTCCATGACATCATCCATTATTGCGTGCCCAATATCGCATCAAGAGTGGCCAGAACGGCCTCTTATTCGTTGAGCAATATCTTTACTCCGATCATATTGCAGATGAATGATCTAGGTGGAGCGGAGGAAATGATTTTTAATTACAAATGGTTCTTGCGTGGAGTTTACACTTACCGAGGTAGTTTGACCAATGCCTTTCTGGCCAAAAAGTTCGGCATCAATCATAAGGAATTGCAGCTATTATTGGCTGCCAGGTATTGATTAAGAAAGGAGGTTTTGTCTGAGCAAAAACTCAAGTTGCTCATTGGCCTTTAGTAGGGCATCAGTGAGTCTTTCATTTTCTCTTCTCAAAGAATAGATCTCAAAAGCGTTTTTGATGACTGTTCTTAAATAATCTTCCTCCCAAGGCTTGGTGAGGTAATGGTAAACTTGGCCTTTGTTGATTGCATCGATTACCGCTTGGATGTCTGTATATCCAGTCAAAAGGATTCGAATAGGCTTTGGGTAGGTGGGGATGATACTTTCCAAAAATTCAACCCCAGTTCTCTCAGGCATTCTTTGGTCTGTAATGATGATGTCCACCTCTTCATTTTTCAACAATTCAACGCCCTCTTTGGCCGAAATGGCTAAAAAAATCTTGTAATCCCTTCGGAATGTGGCCTTAAATGCCTGAAGGTTGTTTTCCTCATCATCCACATAGAGGATTCTGATTTTATCTTCGGATTTCGTCTCCATTTTCGATCTATTATTGGCATACAAATAACTGATTTTGGTTTTAATTCACAAACAGCACAATTAAATGAGGTCAAAATCAGATTGATAATTAATTTTTTAGCCGATGTTTTTTTAAATACTGAAAAAATTGACTTAATTCCGAATAATTTAACTTTACTGAGCTTGTCACCTATTAAAGCTTATGATTACTTCTTTAAAAATTGATTGGAATGATCAATTTTTACCTCTTTTATTAAACCCTTCAGTATCATCAGACTGGCAGGTGATTGAAGACCTGAAATCCAATCCTCAGATTCGGGTTTGTGATGAAATACAATCTCAAGTTGAAGATTTAATCAAAGGGAACCATCCGGATTTGCAGCTTTCAAAGGCTGAACTTACTGAAAGAGCCAAGGATTTTTTAAAAAACAGTGACGGAGATAAGTATGGATGTTGGGTCTTTTATCCTTGGAAATATTCCTTAGTCCACCTTCTCCCCAAGGAAGACTTTATAAAGGTCCGTACACTTCGCAATCACTACAAAATAACACCTTCAGAGCAGCTTGAGCTTTCGAAGAAAAAGATTGGAATAATTGGACTCTCGGTAGGCCAAAGTATAGCGCTCACCATGGCTTTGGAACGAAGTTGCGGGGAAATGAGGCTGGCAGATTTTGATACACTCGAGCTCAGTAATTTGAATCGATTGAAGGCAGGTGTAGCCAGTTTGGGTGTTGAAAAATTGATTATTGCTGCCAGGGAGATTTCTGAGATTGATCCATTCATCAAACTCACTCTTTTTAGAGAAGGTATAACGGAAGCAAATATCGACTCATTTCTTCATGATGGAGGTAAATTGGATTTGGTGATTGACGAATGCGATAGCTTTGATATCAAGCTGCTGATCAGAGAAAAAGCCAAAGCCGTTCAAATCCCGGTGATGATGGATACATCAGACAGAGGGATGTTGGATGTGGAGCGATTTGATCAGGAGCCAGAAAGAAAAATATTTCATGGTCTGCTTGGGGAAGTGGACCTCAGCATGATTAAAAATCTGACAATCACTCAGCGGATTGCTTTTGGTTTAAGGATTACCGGCTTGGAGACCCTATCTCCCCGAATGAAGGCGTCATTGCTCGAGGTAGGGCAATCTATTTCCTCATGGCCTCAGCTCGCTTCCGGGGTGTTTTTAGGGGGAGCTTCAGTTGCTCACGTGGGTAGGAAATTATTGCTGGGAGAAGCGGTGAAATCCGGACGTTACTATGTGGATTTCGATGAGTTGATCCCTGTAGAAGTAGAGGATTTCAATTTCGATACTCCAAGTTTCATCCCTGCCCATTCTGAAGTTTCCATTCCAAATAATGTAATGCCTTCAGCCTATCTGCCCACCAAAGAGGAAGTCATTCAATTGGTAGAAGCTGCAAACCTTGCCCCGTCAGGAGGAAATGTTCAGCCATGGATTTGGCTTTATGATAAGAAGGGATTACTTCACTTGATCCATGATCAAGCCAGAAGTCATTCTTTATTGGATTTTAGAGGTACAGGATCTTTAATTGCATTCGGATCAGCTTTGGAAAATCTGAGATTGAAAGCGGGGAAGATGGGGATAGAGATTGAGGAGGTGATTCAAATCAAAGAATTTGATGAATCCCATATTGCGACTATAAGATTTGTCTCTAAACTGCCACATTCATTGCCGATCCCTCATGCAGAATTGGTTGAAGGTTTGGGATTAAGATGTACCAACAGAAAAAACGCAAAGCGTAGAAGGCTGTCTCCTGAACAGATGCAGGCTGTTTTTTCATTCATTGAAGATTCACAACTATCACTTAAGCATCTTGAGGAAGATGCTGATCTGGAGCAGTTGGCCAAGGTGATTGGAGGAATGGATCGAATGAGACTTTTTCATCAACAGGGTTTGGCGGATTTTATCAATGAAGTCAGATGGTCAGATCGTGAAGCTAGGGAGACTAAAGACGGTATTGATATAGCTACGTTGGAGTTGTCAGGAGCTGAAAGAGCCGCGATGGGATTGTTGAAGGATCCCAGAACGGTTAAGTTTTTTAGAAAATTTGTAATGGGATACGGATTGACTAAGATTTCCAAGGATACCATTACATCGTCATCGGCTATGTTTCTTTTAAATGCTGCCAAATTTGACGCAGCGTCCTATCTATTAGCTGGTAAGGTGCTACAGCGCATCTGGATTTGGGCCAACCTACAGGGCTTAAGTTTTCAGCCAGTCACTGCTTCTTTGTTCATATTTCATAAGGTTTTGAAGGAGAGTGACCATGGATTTAGTGCAGAGGAAGAGACCTCGATTAAACAATTGAAGGATTCTTTTGATTTTCTGTTCAAGTCTGAAAAGAAAATGGAAGAAATATTTATGTTTAGGCTCAATTTCGCTGATAGTCCTACCATGAGAGCATACCGTAGAGAGGTGCTTGATACCCTTAAATTCCTTGATTGATGTTTAGGTTGATTGCTTTTAAGGCAATAAATGATCCGATCCGTTGTGGCAAATTTATCGAAGGCCATCGCCAAGTTTTGGAGAGCATAGGTGTGAAAAAAGTAACTTCAGCCAAGGAAGATTGGGTCAATAATCCAGACGTCATTGTGGTGATAGTTGAATCCGAGGAAGATGGGAAAGTCTATGGTGGAGCCAGGATCCACAAAGCCAACAAGGAGTTTCCCCTTCCTATGGTTGAAGCCATTGAAGAGTTGGACAGTTCGATAAAGGAGGTAATCAATAAAGACTTGGATGCCGGCACCGGTGAAGTGTGTGGCCTCTGGAATTCCAGGCAGATTTCAGGTCTTGGAATTGGGGCTATTTTTATGTCAAAGGCCTGTTTGGCTTTGACACCGAAATTAGGCCTCACTTCCCTATATGCGTTGTTTGCCCCAACTACGGTTAAACTAGGATTAATGATGGGATATGAGATCCTTACTCAGGTGGGAAACAATGGTACCTTTTATTATCCTAAATTAGATTTGATTGCAACAGCAATGAAATTGCATGATGCAATTAATCTACCGCTTACCGCACAAGAACATAGAGATTCAATTTTTCAAATTAGAGAGAATGAAAGATTACTGATACATGAAGAGTATAGAGGTCATATAGTTAAACTTGAATACACATCTTATTTACAATGAAAAAAACTCTTTTATTTTTAACTTTTACACTTATAGTAGCAGCTTCCTGTACACAAAATAAGAAAGATGATTTTTCATTTATCGGATGGACTACAAGTGAAGAAATAAATGGTGATGTAAACAATTTATTAAATTTTAATGACAGTCAGTTTAATTTATCAAATTCCAGCGACCTTGCCTTAGGTTATTCAGAACAGGACTTTTGGATTAAGTTGGTTTTAAATAAGCCTGTTAATCCAAATGAAGAGGTTATTTTGGAGTTTAGTAATCCTATGCTGAATGAGATTCAGATTTACTCTTCAGAGGGCACTCTCTTAAAAGATTTAGGAAGGATAAATTTTGAGTGGAATGATAGAGCTACTTTTTTTAATCAATTTAAACTTCCTTCTCATGTAGGACAGACTTTTTATGTTAAAGTAAATAGCTTTGGTAACAATAATGTGCCTATCAATCTGGTAGATAGCACGGATGAAAACTGGACATTAGATGAGCGAAATGTCTTTTTTGGGATCTACTTTGGTATTATCCTAGCCATGTTTATTTACAACATGTTTTTATGGGTTTCTACTAAAGAAAATATCTATGGGCTATATATTTCATACATATTTTTTGTAGGTCTTACTCAAGGGATTTTAGGAGGATATGTGGATTCCTACTTCTTTCCTGACAATGATTATTTGAAAAAATATAGTTTTTACCTCAGTACAGTGATGGTAAATATTGTGGGTATTTATTATTCACTTCGTTTTTTGAATATCAAGAAAATGAGTCCCAACATATTTAAAGTTGGACTCACAATTATTGGAGTATATTTCTTCATTTTATTGGCCTTCCTTTTCGATTTCGGAATCGGTCAATTGAAGATCAGATTGCTTCAGATATTCTTAGGGATCGTTCCTTCTTACCTATTGGGAATTTCCTTATACAGCCTAAGAAAAGGCTACAGACCTGCGAAATTTTTCCTTTTCTCCTGGTTCCTTTTGATTTGCAGTATGGTGATATTCCTTCTCAGTGATCTGAATATTCTCCCTCACAATTTTTTGACGAATTACATCTTCACCATCGGATCAATCTTTGAAGCTTTATTGCTCTCTTTTGCATTGGCAGATAAAATAAATATCCTCAAGAAAGAGAAGGAAGCTGAGCAAATCGAAAAACTTCGGGTACTCCGGGAAAATGAAGACCTCATCAAAGAGCAGAATACCAAACTTGAAGAGAAGGTAAGGATTCGTACCGACGAGCTCGAACAGGCGGTCAGAAACCTCCAAAATACTCAAAGCCAGCTGGTAAGTCAGGAAAAAATGGCTTCCTTAGGACAGCTTACAGCCGGTATTGCGCACGAGATTAATAACCCAATCAATTTTGTCAGTTCCAATATCGCGCCTCTCAAAAGAGATATTAAAGATATTATGGAAGTGATTGAATTTTACAGAGCATCCGCATCAAAGGAATTTTCTCCTGAGACCAAGAAAGAAGCCAAAAAACTGGAAGAGGATTTGGAACTGGACTATGTACTGGATGAAGTAGAACAGTTGCTCAAAGGCATGGAGGATGGTGCAAAGAGAACCGTAGAGATTGTGAAGGGACTTAGGTTATTCTCCAGGGTTGACGAACAGGATATTAAAAAAGTGGATCTTCATGACGGGATCAATAGCACGATTATTTTATTGAATAGCTCTATCCCTGGAAAAATCAGAATAGTGCGAGATTATGGCGAACTTCCTATGGTGGAATGCCTTGCAGGTAAAATCAATCAGGTGTTTATGAATATCATTAACAATGCGGTTCATGCGTTGGCTGATAACTTGGATAAAATCGCAGATCCTGTAATTACGATTAGAACAAGGGCTTTACCCGATCAGGTAAAAATTGAAATTGAAGATAATGGACCTGGCATGCCGGAACACGTGAGACAAAGGATTTTTGAACCATTTTTCACGACCAAGCCTGTCGGTAAAGGCACCGGTTTGGGGCTTTCTATAGTTTATTCTATTATTGAAAATCACAAGGGTACCCTGGAAGTTGTTACAGAGGAAGGGCAGGGGACTTCATTTATTATTTCGCTTCCTATCTACCAAAATATCCCAAAGTATGATTGAAAATAACATCAACGTACTCTACATCGATGATGAGGACAATAACCTCAAGTCTTTTAGAGCTACACTTCGGAAGGACTTTAAGATTTTTACCGCTATCGATGGAGAAGAGGGACTAAGAATCGCTCAAGAAGAAGAGATACACGTGGTCATTGCAGACCAGCGTATGCCTGGAATGACGGGTACCGAATTTTTCGAGCGGATGGTGCAGATCAATCCTGATCCCATCCGAATTCTTTTGACTGGCTATTCTGATATCGCAAGTGTGATTGATGCGATCAATAAAGGAGAGGTTTATCGATTTATTGACAAACCATGGAACATTGAGCAGATTAAAAACTCCATTAAAAATGCTGCTGATATCTATTTCATGAGGAGAGAACTCAAAGAAAAGAATCTCAAATTGAAAAAGCTTCATTCCGAGATGAATCAGTTTGTCTACAGCTTATCTCATGAACTCAGGGGGCCACTGATGAGTATTTCGGGTGTGTCCAAGCTGGCAAAAATGGAAGTTTCGGATCCCAATGTCTTGGAATATTTTGAAATGATAGATACCGCCACCGGAAAGCTGGACGACTTTATCTACAAAATGTTGGATTTTTATCGATCTACCAAAATAGATCACAAAGTAACTGAGATCCACTTTCAGGATGTGGTAAATCAGCAAATGATTGCCTACCGGGAAAAGTTTGATCTGACACATTTTCATATCGAAGTACAAGTCAATCAAAAAATTCCTTTTTTCTCAGACGATTCCAAAATCCGGGTGATTTTAAACAACCTTTTCAGCAATGCCGTCCAGTTCCAAAAAAGTCAACCAGGACCAAAGCGAATCAGTCTTACAGTAGATGTTTTTGATAATCAGGTAATAATTACTTTGGAAGACAATGGGATTGGAATTGAGGAAAGACATAGAAGTGATGTTTTCAATTTGTTTTCCAGGGCTACCCAACGAAATGTAGGTACCGGATTGGGGCTATATATGGTGAAGGAAGCGGTTGAGCAAATGGGAGGGAAAATCCATCTTGAATCACAAATTCATGAAGGCACTACCGTCACCGTGACCTTGCCTAGTATGAATTAGGCTGAAGCCCTCCATAAAAGTCGACCTCAGCATGTATCTTTGCAGCGGCAAAAGCCGATTTTTCACACTTAAAGAATACTAAAAATGATTAATCCTTGGCATGACGTCAACATCGGGAAGGAAGCTCCTGAGTACGTGATGGGTGTTATTGAAATTCCTAAAGGAAGTAAAGGCAAGTACGAGTTGGATAAGAAGACAGGCATGCTTCTTTTGGATCGCGTCTTATTCTCTGCGGTCCATTATCCGGCAAACTATGGTTTCATCCCCCAAACATTCTGCGAAGACCATGACCCTCTTGACATCCTGATTATCTCGCAAATTGACATCCCATCCATGACCTTGGTCAAGGCAAAAGTAATTGGGGTCATGCGTATGATCGATGGCGGTGAAGCAGATGATAAGATCATCGCGGTAGCAGCCGGAGACCAATCTGTGAACTATATCAATGATATTGAGGAATTGCCCCCGCATTTGATGAAGGAAGTTCATCGCTTCTTTGAGGATTACAAAAAGCTGGAAAACAAAGAGGTAATCGTGGAGGATTTTCTCGGGAAAGATGAAGCCATGCGTATCATCAATGAGAGTATCGCCATGTACGATCGGAATTTCCGAACAGCCAGATAAAGCAAGAGCCTGAGAAATCAGGCTTTTTTCATTTTTATTTGTTGCTTTTGCGCTTTCTTTTTAAGGTAATTGACAAATTCAGTGTAAGCTTCGTGCTCATGGTTGGAAATGGAGATTGAATTTTTGTCCTGAAAGACAATTGTCACTTGGCGAAACTCGCGCTTATTTGCTACTACAGTTTCCTCTTCCCATGCTAAAATTTCAGATACAGGATAGACTTTGGTACTTCCTCTCAAGGGTAGTTTGATCACCACATGGTCTTTTCCTGCTGAAACAAATCGCCATCCTGCCATCATTTTAACCAAAAGCATCAATACCACCAGAGTGATCAAGGAAGAGGCTAACAAATAAAACCAAAGTCCAAAGCTACCTTTATAGCTGAAGTCCCTCAGGATGAGCACAAGGCCCGTCAATAGGATTAATACTACTAGGCTTAAGGAAATGTAAGTGGAGATTTTCGGCTTAATGACGACCATGCAGGTGTTGAATTTCTTGAAGTTTTGCTTTGGCAAAAGTCTCCAAATCCCTGAAGAATGCGAAAAAAATCACTTCAAATTCTGCTTCTTTTTCTCGAAGAAGCGATGTGCTCTCATTCATTTTGGAATCAAATTTTGCCCTCCGGGTCATTCCATTGAGTGTCCTCTGAATTCCTTCAAGCTCCCGGTAGTGTAAAAGCCAATTTTGGCTTTTCATCCAGTAAAACATCTCTCCAAATCGCTGAGGTAGATCCGGGAGGTGTTTTTCCACGATGAAATAGGCGTGAGAAGCAAATTCTTCCAAGGAAGTACTGGAATACTTATTCCAATTTTTGGCCAAAAAATAATCGAAGAAGATATCTGTAATCACGCTGGAATAGTGCCTGAATTTGGGTCTGAGATAGCTTTGTCCTGCCTTTACCAAGGGATGCGCATCCGTAAATGAATCGATTTCTCGATGAAGCAGAATTCCTGTTTGGATATCCACAGAAAATTGTTGGAGATCCTTTCCCTTAATAAAATCTGCCACAAGGTTGCCAACCAAGATCTCCTCCTGACCAAAAGACAAATACGCGTGCGCTAGAAAATTCATGGGAGTTGTAAAAAGAGAAAACCCTTGGACTTTTGTTTAGTTTGCACCCTAAAATACCGATTGATGCCGAATTACCTCGAAGAATTAAAGCAAGGACTTAAACTTCTCAAGCTGGAGTGGCAAGAAGACCTCGCTCAGTACAAGAAAAAGTTTCTCAACACTTCCGTAGCTGACAAGAAAAAAGAGGGAATTACCTGGCATCCGATTCTGCTTAAGAAGACAAAAATCGGCATGGGGGAGCGACTGATCATCGAGGTGGAGCGGACGGATACTAGCTATCCATCGGCATTTGGATCAGGTAAATCGGTCTCGTTTTACTCCACTCAGGAGGGCTATCATGGGGCTGAGTTTCGAGTCAATGGCGTGGTCAATCAAGCCAAAAAAGACACCTTAATCGTCACCCTTCAGGCCGATGAAGTGCCTGATTGGATGGATTCGGGGCGATTGGGAGTGGATTTGCTCTTTGATGAGGCCAGTTACCGCGAAATGGAAGGTGCCTTGAAAAAGGTTATTCAGTCGGAGTCACCTCGACTCACCGAGCTACGTGATATCGCTTACGGAGAGGAAAATCCAAAATTCAGGGAAGTGCCAAGTCTGAATCTGGAGGGATTGAATTTTTCTCAAAATCTCGCCTGTCAAAAAATAGAGTCAGCCCTGGACTTTGCCATCGTGCATGGCCCTCCCGGCACGGGTAAAACCACAACATTAATAGCCGCTATCCAGCAAGCGGTAGAGCAGAATCTACGGGTTTTGGTCACCGCACCAAGCAATGCGGCAGTGGATCTTTTGGTGGAAAAGCTGGTAGATCGGGGAATTGCTACCCTTCGTCTTGGGCATCCAGCCCGAGTGGAAGAAAAAATCCTCAATCAAACACTGGATGCCAAAATTGCCTTCCATGACAGCTATCGGGATCTGAAAAAACTGCGGAAGGAAACCGAGTCTTATCTCCGATTGGCTAAGCAATACAAGCGGAACTTTGGTCCCGAGGAGCGCGCCCAACGCAAACTCATGTATCAGGAGGTCTCTCGAATCCGGGAGGCTGCCGAGCAGCTGGAAGACTACATTCGGGCAGACGTCTATCAGCGGACACAGGTGTTTGCGTCCACCTTAGTCGGAGCCTCTTCGCATCACCTGAAGGGGATGATGTTTGACATCGTATTTATCGATGAAGCAGCTCAGGGCCTGGAAGCGGCTACTTGGATACCCATTTTGAAGGCAAAGAAGGTGGTTTTCGCCGGGGATCATTGCCAACTTCCTCCGACCATTAAGTCCTATGAAGCGGCTAGACAAGGTCTTTCTACTACTCTTTTTGAAAAAATCATCCATCGCCAGCCTCATACGGCACAAATGCTACAAGTGCAGTACCGAATGCCTGAATCCATCATGGGATTTTCCAATCAGCATTTCTATGAAGGGAAACTGGAAGCTGCCGAGAATACACGGAGCCATGCATTTTCTCCAGATGAACCTGTACTCGAGTGGATCGATACGGCCGGTTCGGGCTACACCGATCAGCAAGAAGCCGAAAGCCTCAGTACCTTCAATCCCGAAGAAGCTCGATTTGCCTGCCGTCATCTGAACGATACGATCAAGAGGATTGGCTTTGGGTTATTTAAGGAAAAAGGTTGGACGGTCGGACTCATTGCGCCTTATTCGGCACAGGTCAGATACCTACGGCATTTGATTTTTGAAACTTACGAGTTTCCCAACCTGAAGGCTTTTGCAAACCTGATTACCATCGATACCGTGGACGGATTTCAGGGTCAAGAGCGGGATTTGATGCTAATTTCTTTGACCAGATCCAATGAAAGTGGAGAAATAGGCTTTTTAGCAGATGAGCGAAGAATGAACGTGGCCATCACTCGAGCCAAGCGGAAACTGATCCTGATCGGTGACAGCAGCACCTTGGCCCAGCATCCTTTTTTTGATGAGCTTCTCCGCTATTTTGAGGAAAAAGAGGCGTATCGAAGCGTGTGGGAGTTTATGTAGAAGCCTGGAGGTTTGGGGGAATGGGTGTTGGGAAGTTATGAAGTTTTCAATCTGCAGAAATAAGAAGATGGCTCGACCTATCCAAGAATCATGTTTTCGGTTCCAATGGTTTCCCAAAATCCTCAGCATTTACCAAAGTCACCCATTTGCCCATTTTCTTTTGAATTACTTTAAAATGATGCTGTTCTTCAGGGGTAATTAGAGAGATGGCTTGTCCTTGCATGCCGGCACGGCCTGTGCGTCCGATGCGGTGGATATAATCTTTTGGAGACCTAGGCAGTTCATAATTGATCACCAAAGGCAAGGCCTGAATGTCTATTCCTCTTGCCGCCAAATCAGTGGCTACCAGGACTCTGGTTTTACCGGATTTAAATCTAGCCAAAGCCTCTGTGCGGGCTCCTTGGCTTTTGTCCCCGTGAAATGCGACCGCATCGATTCCATTTTTGATAAGTTTTCCTACTATGTTGTCGGCAGTTCGGATAGAGGAAGCAAATACCAAAATCTGTTTCCAATCGCCCGATTGGATCACTTGACGCAAGAATGGTCCTTTGGCTTCAGGGCTGACCCGATAGGCACTTTGAGTGATTGAGTCGGGCGTAAAATCGTCCGCGGCGACCTGCACGCGAACAGGGTTTTGCAAGAGTTTTTTGATCAATTCCTCTACCTCTCCCTCCATGGTGGCAGAGAAAAGCAAGGTTTGTTTTTTCCTGGGGATGTATTCAAAGAGGTGATCCATTTCCTCTTTGAAACCCATTTGAAGCATCTTGTCGGCTTCATCGATGACCAAAGTCTGGATGCGTGAGATGCTTACCGAATTTCTCCCCATCAAATCAATCAACCGCCCGGGAGTAGCGATCAAAATCTCAGTGCCGCCCAGTTTCATCATTTGTGGGTTGATTGAAACCCCTCCAAAAATCGCCAAGGATTTGATTCTTCGGGGTAAAAACCGCCCAAAATTTTCCGCTACTTCTGCTACCTGCACGGCGAGTTCCCGCGTAGGAACAAGCACCAATACAGGAACCGAACGATCTCTTGGAGCTTCTTTTTGCAAAAGCTGTTGTAGAATGGGCAAGATGTAGGCTGCAGTTTTGCCTGAGCCGGTAGGTGCCAATCCTAGCATGTCTTTTCCTTGGAGTATGGCGGGGATGGCCTCTACCTGGATCGGATAGGGTGATTCGTACTTGGCCCGCTCAATGGCGGAAAGAAGGGCAGGACCAAGGCCCAAATCTGCAAAATTCATAGGGTTGACTTTAAACAAAGGTAGGAATGTCAATCGAAAGGATTCTTTTTTCTAATGTGTAACCATTAATTCGTTTTCAATTTGAATTCCTATAAGATAATACAAAGAGTCAGCGAGGAAACTGTTTTGAATGAACAATAAAGGTCATTTAGGGAATTAAGGTCTGTAACTGGTTAATTTTTTGGAATTTAAATGCTTCAATTTTCTTAATTCCCTTCATGGTTTTAATCTAGTTTTTACAGGCTATTAAGTGTTTATCGAAATGATTATTGACCGTATTCAATTTGAATTTTTGCCTTTGATGATTTCGTGTTGGATTTCAAGTCAATTAAAAGCAAATTGAAAATTGACTAGTATGGTTGTTCTTGAGGATTCCTGTTGTATCCCATTCACTTCTATTTCGATCTCCTGTGACTTCAGAAAATTCAATTGAATCAGCCTTTCTTAAACCCCAAAAGACCTAAAATACCTTGATTATATGTTCAGAAGTGCGTTGTGGAGCGGTGTAGTTGGTGTGTTGCTTTTATTTTCCTGTAAAGATCCGGGGCCTCTTCCTGAGACTCCCGATAGCCCTGCCCGAACTCCAGAGGAGGAAATGAAAACTTTCCAAATCGAGGAAGGATTTGAAGTGCAGTTGGTTGCTGCCGAACCCCTCGTGGAGGCACCTGTCCATATTCAATTTGATGCAGATGGACGCCTATGGGTATTGGAGATGCGTGGCTACATGAATGACATCGAGGGTTCGGAGGAAAAGCTGCCAGTCGGTTCGGTAGCCATTTTGGAGGATACCGATGCAGACGGACAAATGGACAAAAGGATCGTGTATCTGGACTCATTGATCATGCCTCGGTCCTTAGGATTTTATAAAAACGGAGCGCTAATAGCGGAAGATAATTCCCTTTGGTGGACAGAAGATACAGATGGAGATTGGCAAGCAGATGTGAAGACACTCGTAGATTCCACCTATTCTGCAAATGGTCTTCCTGAGCATACAGACAATGGTTTTGTACGCAACGCAGACAACTGGTACTACAGCGCCAAATCCCGACTTCGCTACCGAAATGTGGATGGACAATGGGTTCGGGATTCTACCGAATTTCGAGGGCAGTGGGGCATTACCCAAGATGACAAAGGCCGATTGGTCTATAACTACAATTGGTCTCAACTTCACGGGGACTTGGTTCCTGCCAATTATTTGTCCCGAAACAAAAACCACAAGCCATCAACCGGGATAGACCATGGCTACACCATAGATCGAAGGGTATTCCCGATTCGCTCCAACCTAGCGGTAAACCGCGGATACATTCCCGGTACACTGGACTCTGCCAATCGACTGCAAGAATTTACTTCAGCTTGCTCTCCTACGATCTATCGAAGCAGACTGTTTCCAGAGGAATACTATGGCAATGTCTTCGTGATGGAAAATGCCGGCAATCTGGTCAAGCGGAATGTGGTGAAGGAAAAGGGGAACCTGCTGGAAGCTTTTGACCCAAATTCCGGCAAGGAATTTTTTGCTTCTACCGATGAGCGATTCCGGCCTGTTCATGGGGCTGTGGGGCCAGATGGTGGTCTTTACATTGTGGATATGTATCAGGGGATCGTGCAGCATGGAGCTTATATGACCGATTACCTGAAAGAAAAAACCTTGGAGCGAAAACTCGACGCTCCCGGGCATATGGGGAGAATATGGAGGATTGTGCCTAAAGGAACTGATTTTGAATCATCCCCCAAGCTGAGTTTGGCAAGTACACAGGATCTGGTAGAATACCTTTCACACTCAGATGGCTGGTATCGGGATCAGGCGCAGCGGCTTTTGGTAGAAAAGGCGGATCAAAATGTTGTGGCATTATTGGAAAATTTGGTCAAAAGTAAATCCTCCGAATTGGGATCGTTCCATGCGCTATGGGCTTTGGAGGGGATGGGGAAAGTAAATCCTTCTTTCCTTTTTTCTATCCTCAACGATCCAAGTGATTTGATCAAAAGCACGGCTGTTCGTCAGCTGGAAAAATTGGCAGCTACCCAACCTGAAGTGCAGGAACGATTGGGAAATGAGCTGGTGAGCATGGCCTCAGAAGCCTCTGAGGTGCTTGCGCTTCAGATTGGGTTGAGTGCAGAAGTCCTTTCGCGCAATGCCCGGTTGGCGGTATTGAAATCAATTGTGGAAAAATATGGGGAACAGGCCTTGATCCGAGATGCGGTCATGAGCAGTCTGGGAGACGTGGAGTGGAATTTTTTACAGGGTATTTTAGCAGATGCACGCTGGCAAACACAGGATGTCAATCGGGAGATTTTCTTGGAAATGCTGTCTGCGGCGATCCTGAAAAAAGGTGATTCTGAGGAGATTTCTCAACTGTTGACCCAAATCGATCTTCCTACACTTTCTTGGAAAGAGCAAGTGATCTTGAATGGACTTGCCATCAAAGCCGGAGATATCGAAGAGGCAGGGAGTATTCGTTTTGCTGCGAAGCCATCTCTTTTCTCTCGCACCGATTTGCCGCTGGATGATACCCGCAAAAATATGCTGCTTCGGGTCTTTACCTGGCCTGGATACCAACCCTTGGTAGCAAGCTCCTCGGGATCTTCTTTGGACGAGAGTGGTCTTAAGCTTTTTGCCGAAGGCCGTCAAAAATACCTCGCGACTTGTTCGGGCTGTCATGGCAACAATGGTAAAGGGGCCACTCGCTTGGGACCTCCTTTGGCGGGCTCTGAATGGGTGCTTGGAGATGAAGTACGGTTGAGCTTGATTTTGCTGCATGGGATGGAAGGACCGATTGAAGTTGCCGGAAAGAAATACGATGCTCCTGAGATTTTGCCTGTGATGCCGGCTCATTCCACCATGGATGATCGAAGCATCGCGGCGATTTTGACCTATATCCGAAATGAGTGGGGAAATCAAGCCCCTGCCATTACCGGCCGTACAGTGGGTTCTACACGTGTCCTCAACCAAGGTCGAGTTTACCCTTGGTCTGCGGCGGAGCTCAATGCACACCTAGAAAAGCTAGCTTCTACACCCAAACCCTAACCCAAAACCCGCCCATGAAAACGCCTTACTCAACGCATAAAACTCTTGCTAGCAGGAGGGATTTTCTCAAAAAATCTGCTCTTGCCTCTGCGGCGCTGACTTGGCCATTTTCGGCCTTGCCTGAAAGCCTCCGGGGAGTTTCGATGGGGGTGGTGGTGCATTCCTATGGGATGCGCTGGGGATCAAAAGTAGAAAGTGCCACCTATCCGGGTTTTACCAATGCGGTGGATTTAATGCGGCATTGTCACTCGATCGGTGCAGGAGGTATTCAGACCACGGTTGGTGGTTGGGCAGAAAACTTTGCAAAGCAAGTTCGAGCGGAGCGGGAAAAGCTCGGAATGTACCTGGAGGGAAGCATTGGCTTACCAAAAGACTCCGCTGATCTAAGCCGCTTTGAGAAGGAAGTTCGCTTAGCCAAGGAAGCCGGAGCGACTGTTCTACGGACTGTTTGTTTGAGTGGGAGGCGCTACGAAAACTTCAAAAGCGAGGCGGAGTGGGCTACTTTCAAAGAAAACTCCCTCAGGTCTATCCAGCTCGCTGAGCCTATTGTGCGAAAACATCAGGTACGGTTGGCGGTGGAAAATCACAAAGACTGGAAAGCCGCCGAACTCGCTCAACTCATCCAAAACCTAAGCAGCGAATGGGTGGGAGTGACTTTGGATTTTGGAAATAATGTGTCCTTGCTCGAGGAACCCATGGAAGTGATCCGAACTTTGGCTCCTTTTGCCTTTTCCACACATGTGAAAGACATGGGTGTGAAAGCCTACGAAAAAGGCTTTTTGCTTTCCGAAGTGGAGTTGGGGAAAGGAATTGTTGATCTCAAAACAGCCGTAGACCTCTGCAAAAAACACAATCCCCAAGTGACCTTCAGTTTGGAAATGATTACCCGAGATCCCTTGGAGATTCCTTGTTTGGAGGATAGCTATTGGGTCACTTTTGAGGATGAAAAAGCAAAAGACCTGGCAAAAATCCTTCGAATGGTTCGCGACCGATCCTTTTCCGGAGACTTGCCCTCCGTCAAAAATCTCGATTCAGAAGGAAGGCTAGCCTTTGAAGAAGAAAACGTGGTGAAGTGTCTTTCTTATTCTAAAACCCAGCTTTCTCTTTAAGTTCATAGAATAAATAATCCAATAAAGAACCTATAAATCTTTAATTTCCCATCTCATCGGACACCTGACATCCGACATCGGACCAGTTAAATCTTCTGTCTTCTGTCTTCGGTCTCCCTAACATCTTACCAAAATGTCCACCCTCGACTTCTCCCAACTCCCAGGTCTTTCTATTTTTTCACTCAAAGGCAAATCCGCCATCATCACGGGAGGCACCAAAGGCCTCGGTTTGGCGATGGCTGCCGGGCTAGCTTCAGCCGGTGCCCATGTGCTTTTGGTCTCTCGAAAAGCCTCCGACGGAGATGAAGCCGCCGCTGAAATCGCTGCTCAATACGGAGTAAAAGCGATGACATTTGCTGCGGACGTCGTAGATCAAGCAGGGATGGAAGCCATGGCTAAGTTTGCCTATGAAGCCTTTGGCAGCATCGATATCCTGATTAATTCGGCAGGCATCAACATCCGTGGAGCGATTGACGAACTCTCTCATGCCGATTTCACCAAAGTGATGGATGTCAATGTGACTGGAACTTGGCTGGCTTGCCGGGCAGTGACCCCTTACATGAAAGAGCAGAAAAAAGGAGCGATTATCAATTTAGCAAGTACTTTGGGTTTGGTGGGTTTGGCCAACCGTACACCTTACACAGCTAGCAAAGGTGCAGTGGTGCAAATGACCCGAGCATTGGCTTTGGAATTTGCTCCTTGGAATATCAATGTGAATGCAATTTGTCCGGGGCCGTTTTTGACTGAGATGAACTTGCCGATTGCAGATACGGAGGAGGGCAAAAAGTTTGTGGTCGGTGCGACGGCTTTAGGTCGCTGGGGCGAGTTGAAAGAAATCCAAGGAGCAGCGATTTTCTTGGCTTCCGACGCGGCTACCTACATGGTGGGTTCGATGGTGACGGTTGATGGCGGGTGGACAGCAAGGTAAATTCAGAAGTTTGAAATTAGAAAGCTGAAACAAAAACAAAACTGGAATAGACCTATGATAAAAGACTTGCAGATTAGAAGTTCAACTTCTAATCTGCAAGTCTAATTTTTTAATTGAATTTAACCAACCACCAAACTCAGTACATAGACAACCAATATGGCGGTGATTCCTGCAATCAGGGTTCCTAAACTATGAGACAGGTTTCCTTGCTTGGTGGTCATGCCCGAGAGTTGGGTGACGACCCAAAAGCCGCTGTCATTGGCGTGAGAAATCGCCAAGGCACCTGCGCCAATAGCTACCGTGGTGAAGACCTTCATGGCTTCGCTATCCAATCCCAGTGGTCCCATAATCGGAGCGATGATGGAGGCTGTGGTGATCATGGCTACCGTGGTGGAACCTTGGGCAGTTTTCAACCCAAAGGCAATTAGGAAGGGTAGAAAAATCCCCCAGTTGGCATCGCTCATGGAGGAAGTGACCAAATCACCTACGCCGGAGTTTTGGAGCATTTTTCCAAAAACAGCCCCTGCGCCGGTGATTAGGATTACCGGAGCGGCAAGTAGAATCGAGTCGCCAATCCAGCCTGTGGAGGAAAGGAGTTTGCGGTCAAACTTTTTAGGAAGAGTAAATGACAATAAGGCTCCAATCAGTAAAGCCATCACAGGTGTACCCAAAAACTGCACAAGCTTGATCAATCCCCCTTCCCCTAATGGTTTGGAAGGGTAGTTGGCGATGGAAGCCACAATAATCAAAGTCAATGGGATCAGAATAGGAAGTAAGGACGCAGTAAAGCTCGGACGATCTTCTTTTTTGATTTGCTTTTCGTCTGCTACAATAAAAGGCCGAAGAGGGATTTTGGTGACCCACTTTTGGACGAAAATATACAGTGGGATCAAGGTAACCAGAGAAACCACCCCTCCATAGAAGATGACTTGGCCTAAATCCGCCCCCAAAATCCCCGCAGTGGCTATAGGTCCTGGGGTAGGAGGAACCAAGGAATGACTAGCCATGGCACCCAAGGACACCGCGACAATGGTAGCGGCATAAGAAATCGTACTCCTTGCCGAAAGGGATTTGGCAATCGGATTCATCATGATGATGGTGCTGTCACCAAACACGGGAATGGATAAAATCCAGCTGCTGAGCATGAGAGAGAGGTTTACAGACTTTTCTCCTACCCACTTCAGCACTTTTTCGGCAATGACCATGGCACCGCCTGTCTTTTCCAGAAAAGTCCCCAAAATGACTCCCAGCAGAATCAATAAGCCTACGCTACCCATTACCCCTCCAAAACCTTCCGAAATGGATTTGACTATGAGCTCCGTTTCCATTCCCATCATCAATCCATAGACAATTGCGCCTACGAAAAGTGCCAAAAAGGGGTGAATGTCAAATTTGATGATGGCAACCAAGATCAGGGCGAGGGCTGCCAGAATGATAAATAGGGTAAACATGATAGGCTTTTGGGTTTGATTGCTTTTTCTGATTTCGATCTGGTCAGAAGAAGCTAAAAATTAAAGAAAAAAGCCCAAAACCAAAGCCCGATCATGGATTTACACCGATAAGGAGAAAAATGGACGGTAAATCTTGGGATTATTTCTATTTTATGTCGAAAACCCCGCCTTATGAGAAATTTAATTTTCCTTTTAGGACTGCTACTAACGCTCAGTTTCAGTTCCTGTGATTCCTTTCAGCCTAAATCCACCACGTTTAACCTACTCCCAGCTCCCAAAGAACAATTCATGCTCGGCGCTTCTTCCTTGGAAGTCGAAGCGGTTGCTTCCGCTTATGAATCAGCTCGAACTTCCCTGATCAATGGACAGGAAACAATGGACTTTAGCCTGATTCAGTTTGCATTAAAGCCCGATTTGGGACTAAAGGAAGAAGGCTACCTTTTGGACATTTCCAATGAATATGTCAGTATTCAGGCTTCTTCTAAAGCGGGCTTGTGGTATGGACTCATGACGCTGGGACAGATTTTAGAAGATGCCAAAGACCAAGATGGACCATTGCTCGCCTATAAGATTAAAGACGAGCCCGAACTCGCTTACCGTGCCGTGCATCTCGATGTGAAGCATCATTTGGAGAAAAAGGGGTACTACTTCGAGCTCATGGACCGATTTGCTGCGTTGAAAATCAATGCCGTAATCGTCGAAATCGAGGACAAACTGAAGTACGAACTCCAGCCCAAAGTCGGTTCGGAGGATGCTTTTTCCATCTCTGAGTGGAAAGAACTCAGCGACTATGCCATGGCAAGAAATATCCGCATCAGTCCATTGGTTCAAGGTTTGGGCCATGCGTCATTTATCCTGAAGCATCCCGAATACATCCCACTTCGTGACGATCCAGAAAGTGATTGGGCTTTCAATCCACTCAATGAGGAGACGTACAAGGTGCAGTTTGACTTGTACGAAGATGCACTTAAGGCATTTCCTCATGCCAACTACCTCCATGTGGGCGGTGATGAGGTGCATACGACGGGCAGAAATTCAGGTAAATCGCCCCTCGAACTTCAATTGATCTGGCTCAATCGGGTCAGTGAGTATGCTGCGCAAAAAGGGCTCACTCCGATTTTCTGGGATGACATGCCCCTCAAAAATGCGGAAGTCTACAATTCTATCTATAACTCCAAGCTAACCAAAGCCCAAGTGGACAGCATCTGGACTGCGAATGAACCTAACCTCAACAAGTATATTGACCTATTTCCGAAAAATTGCGTCTACATGCGCTGGAACTACGACATGCCTGAGTCTCCCGGTAATAACCGCGCCATCCAGTGGTTTACAGACAACGGGTTGAAAGTCATGGGAGCTACAGCGGGACAAACTCGCTGGAACCTCATGCCACAAGACCAAAGTAATACGAATAACATCCGGGATTTCGCCCTGATCTCGATTCGAAATAAAGCCGACGGATTGCTCCTGACGCTTTGGGATGATGATTCTCCACATTTTGAATTGTATCAGAGAGGAATCGCTCTATTTGCGGAGTATACCTGGTCTGGCAAAAGACGGTCTGAAGAGGACCTCCATGCGGCTTATCGCCATCGCGCTTACGGTCCTGCCTTGGATTCTTCTGCATATGAATTTATCAACTTGCTCGAAGGCCCGGTGGCGGACTGGAAGGGAATGCTGTTGCAACCGAAGAAAGATCGAAATCGCCTTCGAAATTTCGAGGATCCCCTGGAAGAGGCAGTACTTGCTTTGCCTAAATCAGACTCCGTGGGAGTTTGGACTCAGGCAAATCAGGAGCGTATTCAAAAGGCAACCGCCAATCTTGCTCGGGTAGATAGTGTATTGGAGCGGATCGGAGAGGTGAAAAAGCTGGCTAAGCGAAATCTTCATCAGTTGGAAGTCTATGAGCAGGTAGCCCAAGTAGTGCAGTTTTCCAATCGGGCCATCATCACGTTGGCCGAACTGGACGAACCAAGTGGTGAAAAGCGAGAGGTAGCCAAATCCAAGTTAAAACAAATGGAAACCGAGTGGGCCTCTATCCAGTCCAAAGTAGAAGAAGTCTATGGCAAAACCCGACAGCTCAACAAACCTGCCGGCTACATCCTCGACCAGGACCACCACCATCACCTGGCCAACCAAGCCCTGAAATTCAGCGATTGGCAGTTTTACGTGGAGGGATTGTTTTTGGAGAAGGTGAAGAAGGAGATCAAGTAAGGATTAGACCTTCCAGGTTATCAAAATCTGGAAGGTCTGTTTGAATTGGACACTTTATTTTGTCTTTCTTTTTAAAACCGAAATTTGTAAAAATATCTTTTGAAATATAGATCGTGCTTTCAGCACTCTGTAAAATCCTGATGCTTAGTTCCCAGAATTGAATTCTGGGCTATTACAAAAAATGCCTTCGGCATTAATTCTTAATTGAATAGATAGAGCATCAAAGGGAGAACTCTGTACAATCTTTTTTTTCCAGCTTGTATTTTTGGCCTAATACAAAAATGTCTTCAAGAAGCTATTTGGATAAAAAAGCACCAAGGGTGCGTTCTGTAAAAGCCCCAAATTCAATTTGGGGCAAAAATCAGAAGTAATTTTTCCTGAGCGCTGAAGGCGCGATCTGTAAAATAAAGCTCTGCCGGGTTTTCAAAACCCAGCAGGGCATATCACTCATTAAAAAACGGCCGCATTTCCTCGTGAATCTCTTCCCGTAGGGTTTTGAGCTTGAGTGCGTACTCCTGCAATTTCTTTTCCTGATCGGTTTTGGGAATCCAAGGCTTTACTTTTTTGGGATTGCCCTTTTCATCTACTGCCACAAAAATGATGATGCAATGCGTCTTTTTCTCAAACTTTTTCTGCTCAAAATTCCTCGAATACACTTCCACCATGATGTGGATGCTCGAACTGCCGGTATAAATGACCTGAGAATCAATCTTGATCACCTCGCCGATCCCGATGGGTTTGTAGAATCGGATTCCACCCACATAGACCGTCACGCAATAGCTTTCTGCCCAGGTACGTGCGCAGGTGTAGGCCGCCTGATCGATCCATTTCATCACGGTGCCACCGTGAACTTTCCCGCCGAAATTGACATCGCCGGGTTCGCTGATAAACTGAAAAGAGGTTTTGTGAGTAGGCATAAAAGAGGAATTAGAATAGGTTAGGGTTTGGCTTTCACGACAATTTCTTTCCCGTCGGTGCCTGCGTAAAATACCACGATTTCGGCGGGAATATCCCCTTCATTTTTTCCAAAATGGATCAGATCCACCACCTCGATGATTGGATCGCCTGCCTTCATGTGGAGGGTATTTCCCTTTTCATCCACTACAGTCAGTTCACCTTTAAGCAAAATGCCCGCATTGATGACAGGGTGGTAGTGCTTGGGCAGTTCGGAATGTGGAGGAATGGTGACTTTGACGATCGAGATTTTAGGTTTTCCCTCGGGATAGGCAGGGAGCGAATCTCCATTCCAAGAGAGGTAAGATTCGATGAGTTTTTCTGAGGTGGGGGCTTGGGATACGGGTTCTTTTCCGCAGGAAGCAAAAAGAAGGAGCAGGCATCCTGCAAGGTAGGTTTTCATAGGCTTAGAGAAAGGCAATCAAGGAGAATAGGGCGGTGGCAAACATGACTCCATAGCCCAAGTAAAGGTGGCGGCGCAGGGCAGGACTGCCGGCATAGATTCCTATGCCCATCTTCACCAGTGTATTGGACACCGAAGCGATCAAAACCGCCAAGGCAGCAGTGCTCAGATCGAGTTTGAATCCTGCCAACTTGGAAGCCGAGATGGTGATGGCATCAATGTCCGAAATGCCGGCAATGGCGCTGGAAATCAGGGTTCCACTTTGCCCCAGATTTTCATGGGCATAGGTTACCAATAGAATGATGAGGGTGTAAATAATTCCAAAAACCAATGCGCTTTTTAGATCCAATGGTTTTTTAAGCGGAAGATCTGTATCGGTGATTTCTTGGGATTTCTTTTGTTGATAAAGGAAAAAAGTAACCCCTACCGCACTCACAAAAACCAAAGTGATGGGCAGGGCAAGTCTTAGAAATAGCGCTTGGTTGAAAATGAATGTCCAAATCAGCACCCGAACAAACATGATCGAAGAGGCTGCCAAAATTGCTGTGGCGCATTGGGCGGATAGGGAGGGAGCATCTTGGCTTTTCTTCGAAAAAATCCAAGTCACGGCGGTACTGGAAACCAATCCGCCCACTATTCCACTCAACAGGATGCCCCGATTGGCGCCGAGAAATTTGGTAAGGATGTGTCCTGCAAGACCTAATCCGGAGGTCAAAATAACTACCCAACCGATTTCTCTTGGGTTGACTACGTCATAAGGTGGATAGCCATACGTTTCATCCGGCAAAAAGGGTAACACCAGCAAGGCAAGGGTGACAAAAAGGAGAAAGTCATAAAGCTCTTCAGGAGTGATTTTTCCTACGATGGCTTTGATCCGAAACTTGGAAGAAAGTACCACTACCAAAATCACGGTGACGATGAGCGAGATTTCGATCAAGCCATTGATTACTAAGGTGCCCAGAATAAAAGCAAAAAGGGAGGTAATCTCAGTGGTCAGTCCACTGTCCCCCTTTTTTGCAGTGATCCAATAGGAAGCGGCATTCAGGATAATCACACCGAGCAATAGGGCGCCGTAGACCCAAGGAGCCAAGAGATGGTAAAAAATTCCTCCTGTAAATCCCAAAAGCACCAAGATGATGAAGGTTCGGACACCAGAAAATCCGGTAGAATTTTCCTTCATGGCACTAAACTGACGCTCCAGTCCTATCACGGCGCCAATACCGATGGCTACGGCAATCCGAACCAGAAAGTCCCATTGGGAAAGGCTAAAGCCGTTTTGATCTATCAGTAATTGATCCAAGCTTTTTTCTTTTTGTGAATTAGGTGAGGTTTATTCTTCCAGAAGGAAAAATTGGACTTCGAGGAAAAGCTTTTTTTTCTTTGACTCGGTTCCTATTTCGGTGTTCAATTCACGCAACATACCGCCGAGTCTCAGCTTTTTCTCAGGCAAATCTGCTGTTTCCTTGGGATGCCCGATGAGGATCGTTTCATGGGTGTATTCTGAGTGAAGTTCGTAGATGACATAGGCTTGTTTGACCGGAACCAGTGCAAAACTTCCCTCTGCACCTACGAGCACAGGCACCACGAGTTCTTCCATATTTTCTTCCGGTTCGGCGATCTTTTTGGGAGTGCCTACCATCGTGACGCTTAGACCTGGTTTGCCCTTTTCAATCATTTGAAGGATAGTGATGTGCACAGGGTGGTATTTTTCATACAATCCAAAAAGCTCCCCGTCCAGGCGGGCTAGGATCTTTTCCCTGCTGTGATTGTCCATTTTGCTGATCGAGAGCACCAGGAATAAGATGAGCTTTTGGGTGTCGTTGTCAGTTTCAGCGATGAGTTCGAGTTCCTCGGGAGAAACCACGCCGTCTTTGGCATGGCTGAAGAGATTATAAAAATGAGCGCCATTGTCAAACTTCGAAATGGCCTCCTGAAAGGAAGAAAACGGATGAATCTGTTTCATAGGGCGGTTTTGAGGCTTGGATTTGGCCAACTCTCAAGAGTAAGATACGGAGAAAGAGGCAGTGTTTTAGTAGGTTATTAGGGAAAAATTTCATGTCTGGAAATCCATATTTTTCCTCTTTAGCAAAAAAGAAATCTGAAGGTTTGAACCATTACGGGTATCTTTTCTTTGCGAGAGACCTTGTTGAAAAATCAATTTTAACTGGTCTGGTTTTGTTTCCATTGCGCTGGATCAGAATTTCTTGTCCTTAGCGACTTCATGTGTCCAGCGCTGGTGGGGCTCCTTTAAATCTTTTTCTAACAAGATTTTGCTCCTACGGAGCAATTCTCCTTATCACAAAAACAACCTATGTGTTTGCTATGAGGTCATTGGGGTTTAGAATTTCAATTCCAGAGATCTTGATTTTTCTCTTTTTGACGAAAAGCAGTCTGAAGACTGCATACAAAAAGGTCCAAGTCTGAAGACTTGAACCAATTAGGGTCCAGCGCTGGTGGGGCTCCTTTAAATCTTTTTCTACCAAGATTTTGCTCCTACGGAGCAAGGTCGGTTGCACTAATGGAGACCCTGTAGGGGTAATACGGTGAATAGCCCAGGGTTTCAACCCTGGGATTTAGAAATTGTGGGTGAATTGTAGCGCTGGTGTAGGATCATGGTTTGGAAAAATCAGTCTGATACCAGCGCACTGGAAAGGTAAAGACAGTAATTTTTTTTACCACCAAGAAAAAACATGGACACCTAGTAGCAAATAGAAGGGAGTGTTCACTAAACTGTGTCAGTTTGGTTAAATCGATCTTCAAAGTAAGCGATTAGGTCTTTTCTAATTGATGGCCATGCGAAGATGGTTCCGTTCCATTTTGTCTGAGCGTTCATGGTTGC
>NZ_JBHSKS010000019.1:0-54651 GCF_042657405.1 Algoriphagus aquatilis | reverse complement strand
GGCTGACGCCTCAAAAATCAATTTCTCCGACTTCGTCAACATCCAGAAAAAATTACAAGCACTCAAAAAATCAGATAATCCTACACTAGCAGCAGCGTTTCATACCAGAAATTAGCCAAACTTGAGCCAATTGTTGCTGAAGCAATAATTGGTGCAAACTATTTTACCAAGTAGGAGTGCAAGGTGAGATCAATAACTTACTCCTTTTCTTCAGTCTGGTTTAGGTAATTTTTTACTTGTAAGCTTCGCAAAAAAATCAGAATCAGTGGGATGAGCCATATCAATTCGTTGAATACCAGATGAAAAATGCTACGCTTGTTCCAACCCAAATCAGGTGCAAATCCCAACGTAAACCAGATGGCAAGGATGATTTTCCCTGTAATTCCCCCCAAAATCAACCATACCCAAGACACAGGATAAAAGGCCGAGAAGAAAATGACTAACCCTACCAGTATCCCAAGTCCCCCAAAGTATCCTGCAGGTAAGGGTTCTAGACCAGTATTGCCCATGGCCATCCATCGTAGTAACACATCTCCGAAATACTTGTAGAAGGCAGACCAAGCGATCGTATACATCCCTGCTAAGAGCAGCAATCCGCGGTAGTGCATGGGAAAAGTGGGAAAGCTCGGTTTTTGATCCATGGGTGGTTTGATTTTTTTTGGGTAATTGAACACCTTCAGGCGCTACTTGTTTGGCAATTACACAAAACTATCCAATGGAACGAAAAAATCACCTAGGCTCCCGTCCTTTTCTGGCACTTGGAGCTGCAGCCGTACTTGCATTTGGCTTTACGCTTGGAAGAAATTTTGGTGACATCACACCAGCCACTATCGATTCGGCAGCGGACTTGATTGGCCTTTCCTATACTCCGCAGGAAAAAGACAGCATGATCGCTACGCTGAATAACCATCGCAGCAATTTTGAAATCCTACGCAAGACCAAGCTGGAAAATTCGGTTGCTCCATCCTTGGTATTCAATCCTCTACCACAAGGATTTTTCCCAAGTCAAGACCAAAGAGCATACGACTGGGGGTTGCCAAGTAAAGTAGAACTCCCGGCTAAGGAAAATGACATCGCCTACCTTCCGGTTAGCCACCTTTCCGTTTTGATCAAAAACAAACAAATCAGATCGGAGCGACTGACCAAAATCTACCTGGATCGGATCAAAACCTATTCTGACACACTCGAATGCCTTGTGACACTGATGGAGGAGACTGCTTTGCAAAAAGCCCGAGCCATGGACAAGGAACTGTCTGAAGGCAAATACCGCGGACCATTGCATGGCATTCCTTACGGGATCAAAGATCTTTTGGCTGTAAAGAACACTAAAACCACTTGGGGAGCGATGCCCTACAAGGATCAGGTCATCGATGAGACTGCCACGGTGGTTCAAAAACTGGAAGAAGCAGGTGGGGTCTTGGTTGGAAAGTTTACCCTTGGCGCCTTGGCAATGGGAGATGTATGGTTTGGCGGGGTGACCAAAAATCCCTGGAATCTCAAGCAGGGGTCTAGTGGTTCCTCGGCTGGGTCGGCTTCAGCGGTCAGTGCAGGGCTTGTTCCTTTTGCCATCGGTACAGAAACACTCGGATCGATCGTTTCCCCTTCTACCCGGAATGGGGTGACTGGCTTGAGGCCCACCTATGGCAGGGTAAGTAAGCATGGTGCGATGGCCCTAAGCTGGTCGATGGACAAGATCGGCCCCATTTCCCGTTCCACTTTGGACAATGCAATCGTGCTTTCCGTGATCAATGGAATGGATGAAAAAGATGCCAGTACAATTCCTGCGGCTTTCAATTATTCTGCAAAGAATGAGGTCAAAAAACTCAAAATCGGTTACTTCAAACCGTTTTTTGAAGGCGATCGGCCCAATATCAAAAATGACCAAGCGGTGTTGGAAGTGTTGAAAAATCAGGGAATCGAGCTTCATCCGCTCGAACTCAAAACCAGTATCAATGCTGCGCCTTTGGTGTCCATGCTGATGGTAGAAGGCGCGGCAGCCTTTGATGAGTTGACCCGACTGGATTTGGATGATCAGATGGTCGCGCAGCATCGCAATGCCTGGCCAAACCTATTTCGGGCAGCGAGATTCATTCCTGCCGTAGAATATGTGCAAATGAGCCGTCAGCGAAGTATTTTGATCAAAGAAATGCACGACTTGATGAAAGAATACGATGTCATTGTCACGCCTTCTTTCGCTGGTCAGCAGCTGCAGATCACTAACCTGACGGGTCATCCTGCCCTTTGTCTGCCCAATGGCTTTGCTCCAAACGGCAGCCCGACTTCCATCACCCTTTTGGCAAATCTTTTTGATGAAGAAAAATTGATCATGGTGGGAAGACTAATCCAGGAAAACACCGACTGGCAAGCCAAACGGCCTCCGATGTTTGATAAGTAGCAAAAAGGGCTCTCAGTTTTTTTGAGAGCCCTTTTTGCTTATTTCAGTAGACCTGAAATTTTAATATGCGTAGGTTTCAAAAACATCACCTTTTGAGTAGTCTCGATGAGGTAATGGTCCACTTTTCCTGTGGATTGGTTGAGATAAAGCTCGCCTGAAGTGGCTGAGAAGAAAAACAGATTTTCCTCCCTCATTTTAAAAGTGATAGAGGCAGGATAATTTTGAAAATACCTGACCTTGATTTCCTTCACTTTACCTTTGGAATCTGGCAAAAGACGATGAACCAAATAGTCTGAGATCGTTTCTGTGGAATAAGAACTCGCCAAGGAAGGAATATTGATATCAGCCTGATAGAAATAGTCAAATTCCTCTTTCCAATCCTGAATGGAATAAACCACTTCCTCGGTTTGCTCTTCCCCGTTGATCGCGGACGTCTTGATGACTGTCACACTATCAAGTTTTCCGATTTCGAGATCTAGAAAGCTCTTTACATCAAAGTAGGGTAACTTTTCGAGCTTACCCTCTTTACTAGAAGATGTACAGGAAAAGGCTGCCCAAATGAACAGCCCCAAGAGTGAGAATTTTAGAATTTTCATGAGTTTAACAGGATATCTCCGGTCATTTCTGATGGGATATTCACCCCCATGAGGGTAAGAATGGTAGGTGCCAAGTCCCCCAATTTCCCGTCTTTCACCGGAAGTTGTTCTTTGCCATCAACCAATATAAAGGGTACCAAGTTAGTCGTGTGAGCTGTGTTTGGCGTGCCATCCTCATTAATCATCATGTCTGAGTTACCATGATCCGCGATGACGATGACAGTGTATCCATTTTCCAAGGCTGTGGTGACCACGCTTTGCGCACAGGCATCGACGGCTTCACAGGCTTTGACAGCAGCATCAAAATCTCCTGTATGCCCCACCATGTCTGCATTGGCAAAATTGAGACAGATGAAATCAGCACTTTTCTTTTTGAGTTCAGGATTGATTTTAGCTGCTATTTCAAAAGCACTCATTTCAGGCTTGAGGTCATAGGTAGCGACTTTTGGAGAAGGACAAAGCAATCTGCTTTCCCCTTCAAATTCTTTTTCTCTACCTCCCGAAAAGAAAAACGTCACATGTGGATACTTTTCGGTCTCAGCGATACGGATTTGCTTTTTACCTGCACCTTCTAGGACTTCTCCAAGTGTATTATTGAGATTGTCTTTTTCAAATAATACCTGAACACCGGTGAAGGTGTCGTCATAGTTGGTAAACGTGATGTAGTCGAGGGACAGCTTTTTCATGTTGTAATCCTCAAAATCACGCTGGGTCAAGACCTGTGTTATCTCTCTTCCACGGTCGGTGCGGAAATTGAAGCAGATGACCAAATCACCTTCTTCGATGACCGCGATTGGCTTGTTGTTGGTACCTGCCTGAATGATCGGACGGATAAATTCGTCAGTCACATTGTTTTCATAGGATTTTTTGATGGAGGCTAGGATGTCTTTCGACTTTTCTCCTTCGCCATGAACCATCGCGTCATAGGCTAGCTTGACACGCTCCCAGCGGTTGTCCCGATCCATGGAGTAATATCTTCCAATGACTGAGGCGATTTTGCCTGCTGAGGTTTTTAGGTGCTCCTGAAGGTCTGCCAAATATTTGATTCCGCCTTTTGGATCGGTATCTCTACCGTCTGTGAAGGCATGGATAAATACCTGATCCATGCCATGATGCTTGGCAGCATCACACAATCCTTTGAGGTGATCGATATGTGCATGGACTCCACCATCTGAAACTAGTCCAATGAAGTGGGCTTTTTTCTTCTCAGCTTTTGTTTTTTCAAATGCAGCTGCCAAAACAGGATGGGTGTTAAGTTCCCCGTGTTTCACAGCCTGATTGATTTTGACTAGGTCTTGATAGACCACCCGGCCTGCGCCGATATTCATGTGGCCTACTTCAGAGTTACCCATTTGTCCTTCCGGAAGACCCACGGCAAGACCGGAGGCTTCAAGCTTGGCATGGGGATATTTGGTGTAAAGGCTATCCACAAATGGCGTTTTGGCCTTGTCAATTGCAGAAACTGCCGGGTTGGTCGCGATACCCCAACCGTCCAAAATCATCAATAAAACTTTCTTATCCATGGGGCAAATATATTACTTTTCGATCCAATCTTTCCCCCAAAAAGATATCAGGCAAATCTTGTCTTGGATTTTTCCATAGGATCTAAAACAACTTTTGAATACAGATTTTTTGGCTTGGAATTTGCAAAAATGGGTTGATGCTCAAGGTTAACCTGATCCTATTCTTACTTCTTTGGATTTCGCCATTGGTGGAAAGCGGCTCAGCCTCTCAGATTGATCCGATCATTTCGGCGATACAGGGAGGCTCAAGCAGTGAATTGGCTAGGTATTTCAATCCTACTATCTCTTTGAATATCAATGGACAACAAGGAGAGTATTCCAAAAACCAAGCAGAAATAGTACTCAAGGACTTTTTCAAAAAAAATCCACCGATTGATTTTTCTCTTGTTTTCAAGAATGAAAACCAAAGCAGTGTAAGTACTTACATCGGAGAATATGCCTCCGGTCAGGGCTCTTACAAAGTGTTTATTAAAGTGTCCCAAGTGGAAAATTCCTTCCGAATTTATGGGCTGGACTTTGTGAAAAGCTAGTTTTCTAAAAAAGTTTTCGGTTTCCAGCCAGCCAAAAAGGCTATTTTTGCTTCATGAAACCAGCTTATTTGACTCCCGAGGCATTACAGAATTTTATCAGCTCTGCATTGAGCGAGGATATTGGGCCTGGAGATTTTTCTTCTTTGGCGTCCATTCCCGAGAATAAGCAAGGCAAAGCCAAGTTGATCATCAAAGATGCTGGAATCTTGGCCGGAGTTGAGTTAGCAGGGATGATTTTTACAGCCGTGGATCCTGGGCTACAGGTTGAGTTTTTGAAGAAAGATGGAGACCAAGTCGATCCTGGAGATATCGGTTTGATTGTTTCTGGTTCTTCTGTTTCGATCTTGTCTGCCGAAAGGCTTGTACTCAATTGCATGCAGCGAATGAGTGCCATCGCAACTAAAACCCATCAGCTTACCCAATTGATTTTTCACACGAAAGCGCGTCTGATGGACACTCGTAAGACGACTCCCAATTTTCGTCTGATGGAAAAATGGGCCGTGCACATCGGAGGAGGTGTCAATCACCGGTTTGCACTCTATGACATGGTGATGCTCAAAGACAATCATGTGGACTTTGCAGGAGGAATTCGTGAGGCGATCACTCGCACGAAAAAGTACCTCGCTGAAAATGGGCTAAACCTTAAGATCGAAATCGAAACCCGAAATCTCAATGAAGTCAAAGAAGTACTGGAAGTCGGTGGAATCGATTACATCATGTTGGACAACATGGACTACGCTACGATGCGAGAAGCTGTGCAGTTGATTGGGGGAAGATACTCTACCGAAGCTTCGGGAGGAATCACCGAGGAAACCCTCGCAGCAGTGGCCGAATGTGGGGTCGATTACATTTCTATGGGCGCTTTGACCCACTCGGTAAGGAGCTTGGATATCAGCTTAAAAGCTTTTTAAGACGTGGTAAGGCAATTCTAGGTTCGCCAATGTGAGTGTCTTCATTCTCATTAATTCCGAACTTACTTTTTCAAGAAATCCACATTCCGTTTGATCCCTGAGAATTTGGTGCGTTTTACCGCAGATTTGGAAAAAACTCTTAAAAACGTTTCCTCCGTCATTTCGACCCATTCTTTGTTTGAAAAGTTGGCTAATTCCTCATTGGGTTTAAATGCCGGTTCTTGATGCGGTCGGGAAAAGCGATTCCAAGGACACACATCCTGACAGATGTCGCAGCCGAAAACCCAGTTTTCCATCTTTCCAGCAAACTCATTCGGAATGGCCTCTTTGAGTTCGATGGTCAAATACGAGATACACTTTGACGCATCAATCACCTCTGGCTGTACAATGGCATCGGTGGGACAGGCATCCATGCAGGCGGTGCAAGTACCACAATAGTCTTTCGCTAGAGGCGTGTCGGGTGTCGCTTCCAGATCGATGATCAACTCCGCCAAAAAGAAAAAACTGCCCATCTGCCGATTGAGAAGCAGACTGTTTTTCCCAATCCAACCCAGTCCGGCTCGCTGTGCCCACTGCCGCTCCATGACAGGTGCCGAGTCTACAAAGGAGCGCCCGTTGATTTCGCCGATTTCTTCCCGTAGCACTTCCAAAAACTCCGTGAGCTTAGCCCGAATCACGTCGTGGTAATCCTGGCCATAAGCGTATTTGGCGAGCTTGAGGTCTTCGGGCTGATGAGGAAGCTGCTTTTCCGGGTAGTAATTGTAGATCAGGGAAACCACCGTTTTGGCTCCTTCGACGAGTTTGGTGGGATCCAATCGCTTGTCAAAGTGATTGGCCAGGTAGGCCATTTTACCCTGATAGTTGCGATTGAGCCACTCTTCCAATCTGGAGGCTTCTGAGTCCAAAAAACCTGCTTTGGCAATCCCGCAATAGTCAAACCCCAGTCGTTTTGCGGTAGATTTAAGGATTTGGGCGTGTTTTTCGGAGGAGGTCATAGCAATACGAAAAGTAGGTTAAATCATTTTAATGAGGAAATTGAAAACATTCATAAAAAGACACGTATATTTCAAGTGAACACGTGTGATTATGAAAACGAAACTAACCTTGACCGTCAAAAAAGAGATTGTAGAAAAAGCCAAGAGAAGGGCTGCAGGCCAGGGAATTTCTCTATCCAAGATGATTGAGAATATTTTTGAAAAGGAAGATCCTTCAGTTCAATACTCAGATTCACAACTTGCTGCTAAAAAACTCCTAGAAAGATTAGAGGAAATGGAGCCTACAAAGGCACCAAAAGAGTCCGACAAAGTAGCTTTGACTAAATATTTGAAAGAAAAATATGGTTAAGATTTTTCTGGATACCAATGTGGTCTTAGATATTATTGGGAAAAGAGAGCCATTCTACCATGAAGCGAAATTGTTTTTGGATTTACATGCCAATGGGCTAGCCAAACTTCAAATAGCGGAAAGCAGTATCGGAAATCTTTATTACTTGGTGTTCAATGTGTACAAATTGCCTTACTCTGAATTTACGATGAGTCACTTTTTTAAAGCCTGTGAAATACTTTCAGCAGGCAAAGATTTGATATATAAATCTTTGGAATCCGATTTTAAAGACAAAGAAGACGCTTTGCAGTACTATACGGCTTTAATGAATGGATGCGATTTTTTGGTCACAAGGGATAAAAAAGACTTTAAATTTGCCAAAGAAATCCGTGTCCTCTCCCCAAAGGAATTTTTCTCGAACTAATTAATCCTCTCCCCTCCTCAAATCCTCCCGATCCTGATACCACTGCTCATCAAAGGTCTCCTCGATTTCAACTGGTGCAGCCAAAACCGCCCACACCATCCACAAGATCAAAAATGGCCCTGCCAAAAAAATCGCCCAAATCAAAACCTGCGCGATATTGAACTGAATTAAAGTGACAAAAAGGATTAACACTCCCGTCATGATCCCTACTGCGCTGTGATAGTTTTGCATCTTTTCACCGGTTTTTATTAGGAATACTAAACTCAGCAGCCTCTCCCTTTGTTAAACCCTCAACAAACCCAGTAATTCAATTCTTGATCCTTAGACTTCTGTTACCTTACAAAAAGTCTTGAATCTTGTGTCTAATCTCTAGCTTCTTGAAATGAAAGGATTTCGCTTTACGCAATACGTGCCTCCACAGGACCCGGAGAAAAACACTTTCGAAAACCTGCTTAACATATTTCTTCAGCTCGTTACCATGACGGGAGGAGATGTGGCTGAGGCGCTGAGCTGGCTAACCAATCTGGACAAGCGGTACAACCTTACCAATCCCAACTACGGCATTGGGGACTTTATTGAGGACCTCAAATCCAAAGGCTACCTGACCGAGGAAAACCAAAAGGGAGAGTTCAAAATCACCGGAAAAGCCGAGCAGACGATTCGTAAATCCGCTTTGGAAGAAATCTTTGGCAAACTCAAGCGAGGAAAATCAGGACAGCATAAAACCACCCATTCCGGAACTGGAGATGAGCGAGGTACCGACCGTCGGGCCTTCGAATTCGGAGACAATTTGGATCAGATCGCATTGACCGATTCCCTACGAAATGCCCAAGCCAATCACGGCCTTTCGGGCGAATACCTGCTCACGGAGGATGATTTGGAAGTCATGGAAAATGAGGTCAGATCGCAGACCTCCACGGTGCTGATGATCGACATTTCCCACTCCATGATCCTTTATGGGGAAGACCGGATCACCCCGGCCAAAAAGGTGGCCATGGCTTTGGCCGAACTGATCAAAACCCGATACCCTAAGGACACTTTAGACATTATCGTCTTTGGAAATGATGCCTGGCAGATCGAAATCAAGGATTTGCCCTACCTCCAAGTGGGTCCTTACCATACCAATACCGTTGCTGGGTTAGAGCTTGCGATGGATTTGCTTCGCCGAAGAAAAAATCCCAATAAGCAAATCTTCATGATCACCGACGGTAAGCCTACTTGCCTCAAAGTCGGGATCAAATACTACAAAAACGCCTTTGGCATCGACAGCAAAATCCTCGCGGAAACGCTCAAACTAGCGGCCCAATGCCGAAAGCTGAAAATCCCCGTGACGACCTTTATGATTGCCTCGGATCCTTACCTCAAAGAATTTGTAAAAGAGTTTACCAAAGTCAACAACGGCAATGCCTACTACAGTAGCCTGAAGGGACTTGGGGACCTCATTTTTGAAGATTATAGACGAAACCGCACCAAACGCTTCTAAGCATGGACTACCAAAAACTCACCGGACACCAACTCTTACAGATCAAGACCCTCGGCCAGCTCAAGGCTTCAGGATATCAACCCAAATCCATCAAAGAAGAACTCCGTGACAATCTGATCCAAAAGATCAAAGCCAAAGAAAATGTCTTTGCCGGCATTTGGGGCTATGAGGATACGGTCATTCCGGATATTGAACGAGCCATTCTTTCTCGTCACAACATCAACTTGCTCGGTTTACGAGGTCAGGCCAAAACCAGAATCGCGCGGATGATGACGCATCTGCTGGATGAATACGTCCCAGTATTAGTTGGCTCGGAACTCAATGACGATCCGATGCATCCGCTTTCCTCTTTTGCCAAAAATCTGATCTATGAAAAAGGCGACGACACACCAG
Organism: Algoriphagus aquatilis; assembly: GCF_042657405.1. NCBI lineage: Bacteria > Pseudomonadati > Bacteroidota > Cytophagia > Cytophagales > Cyclobacteriaceae > Algoriphagus > Algoriphagus aquatilis. The sequence goes on along the minus strand of NZ_JBHSKS010000019.1, from coordinate 45,073 downwards.
TTTCTTGGCTTCACCGGGAGGATCGCTATGCGGAAAAATTGGCCACACCGGATGTTTCCGTGGCTGACTTGATCGGTGATGTGGATCCGATCAAAGCCGCCACGATGAAGCTTAGCTACAACGATGAGCGGGTGATTCACTATGGCTTGGTGCCGCGTTCGCACCGATGCATTTTCGTGATCAATGAACTGCCGGACTTGCAGGCAAGAATTCAAGTGGCGCTTTTCAATATTTTGCAGGAAGGAGACATCCAAATCCGTGGGTTCAAGTTGAGACTTCCCTTGGACATCCAATTTGTCTTCACTGCTAACCCGGAGGACTATACTAACCGGGGAAGCATCGTGACTCCGCTGAAAGACCGAATCGAGAGTCAGATCATCACCCACTATCCCAAATCCATCGAGATCGGCAAGAAGATCACCGCTCAGGAAGCCAATTTGGCTGGAAAGCCAGTGGACCAAATCCATGTACCTGAGCTGATGAAAGACCTGATCGAGCAGATTGCCATCGAGGCAAGAGGTTCCGAATTTGTGGATGAAAAAAGCGGGGTTTCGGCACGATTGACCATTTCGGCTTATGAAAACCTGATTTCCGCCGCGGAAAGAAGACTTTACTTGAATGGGGAAAGCAATACCGTAGTCCGAATTGCAGACCTAATCGGAGTAATTCCTGCAATAACCGGAAAGGTTGAGCTGGTTTATGAAGGCGAACAGGAAGGTGCAGGACTGGTCGCGTACAACTTGATTGGAAAAGCGATCCGTACCCAATTTGTCAACTATTTCCCTTCTCCGGAACAAAAGAAAAAGGACAAATCAGGCAATCCTTATGTGATTCCCTTGGCCTGGTTTGGGGAAGGAAACGAGCTGGATATTTTGACTTCACAAGCTGACAAGGAATACAAAACACTACTTCACTCCGTGCCTGGTTTGGAGGAAGTGGTCACTCAGATGGTGAAAAATTTGCCGGAAAAAGAGAAAGAATTCTTCATGGAGTTTGCGCTACACGGTTTGGCTGAATATTCCCAATTAAGCAAAAAGCTTTTGGACACCGGACTCCAGTTTAAGGACCTGTTCAGTTCCATGTTTGACATGGGCGCAGGTGATGAAGAAGACGACTTCGATGAGGATGACAATTAAAAAAGAGGCGCAAGCCTCTTTTTTATTATTCACCGCAGGAGATTTTCAGTGATCAGTCCCGATAGTTATCAGGAGCAGTCTCAGTCTTCAGAATCCTGACTATTGAAAACTGTTTACTGAACACTTTTTCTTTGCGTCCTCCGAGCCTCTTCGGTGAAAAAATCAAATCAAAATCAACACAATCCCCACCAAAGCCGGCAAGCCCTGCACATAGAAGATCTTTTTACTCGCTGTAATCGCCCCAAAAATCCCTGCAATCAGCACGCAGGTCAGGAAAAACAGGGCAACTTTTTCTGCCCAAATCGGATCAGTAATTACCCTTGACCAAACCAGTCCAGCTACCAAAAATCCATTGTATAGCCCTTGATTAGCAGCCATTACTTTGGTTTTGGGGAAAATCTCAGCAGGCATCTGCCGAAAAATCTTCCTCCCTGTCGTCTCCCAGGCAAACATCTCAAACCAAAGAAAGTATAGATGCAAAAGGGCGATCAAGCCGATGACGAGGTTGGTGAGAAGTTCCATAAGTTTTTATTTGAAGTTAATGAAAAAGGTCAACAGTCCACAGACGACAGACCACGGCTGAATCTGCCAATTCATGTTGCAGTGGACGGTTGACGGTCGTCCGTTGACCAAAAAACTTATCTTTGTCACATGTCCGAAATCCAACTGCCAGCCGACTTTGAAACCCAAATGCTTTCGCTATTAGGAAAGGAAGAATTCGATAATTTCAAAGCGGCAATCAATCGGACTCCGCGAACATCCATTCGCCTCAATCCCGCAAAACACTTTTCCCCTAACTGGCCCAAAAGCCCGATTCCTTGGTCAGCTCAGGGCTACTTTTTGGAAGAACGTCCCAGCTTTACACTCGATCCTGCCTTTCATGCAGGTGCCTATTACGTGCAGGAGTCTTCCTCCATGTTTATCGAGCATGTTCTGGAAAGCTTGGAAATTTCCAAAGGAGTTTACCTTGATTTGGCAGCCGCACCGGGAGGTAAAAGCACGCTTCTTTCTACCTATTTGGGAAATGAAGGACTTTTGGTCGCCAATGAAGTGATCCAATCCCGAGCTCAAATCCTTAAGGAAAATGCCATCAAATGGGGATTGGGAAATATCGTGGTGACCAACAACGATCCCGATCACTTTTCTGACTTGGAAGGTTTCTTCGATCTGGTCTTGGTCGATGCCCCATGTTCAGGTGAGGGCATGTTTCGCAAGGACCCTCAAGCAAGAGAGGAATGGTCCCTCGATCACGTCACGCTTTGCTCCTCGCGCCAAAAACGGATCATGGATCAAGCCGGAGCTTTGGTCAAAGGTGGAGGCTACCTGATCTATTCTACCTGCACCTTCAACGAGCAGGAAAATGAGGAAATGATCCGATTTCTGACTGAAGAATTCGCCTTCGAACCAATTCGGATTCCATTGGAAAAATCTTGGGGAATCATCGAATCAAACGTGGAGGTAGAAGATGGTACCTTTTTCGGTTATCGCTTTTTTCCACACCAAGTAGAGGGGGAAGGTTTTTTTATCACCGTTCTTAAGCGACCTGATTCGGCTTCCACCCAAGAACCCGGAAGAATAAAAGATTTCAAACATCCGGTCCTGAAGGTCATAGGAGATCGGGAAGGAGAGGCTTTGGACAAGGAATTGGGATTTGACCAAACTGGGAAATATTACCTCTTGAATGATTCCTACTTTAGGATCAACAAGGACTTTTACCGGTATTTTGAAAAAATCGCCCAAGCCCTGAGTCTTCGGTATTTCGGGGTGGAATTAGGCAAAAAACAGAAAAACGAATGGATCCCCAGCCCTGAATGGGCGCTTTCGACCTTGCCGAAAAATGGCTTTGCACAAGTCGAACTCAGCCACGATCAAGCCTTGGAGTTCCTTAGAAAAAACGAACAGTCTTTTGACGGCCTTCCCAAAGGTTGGATTCTGTTTACCTACCAACACTTACCTCTCGGCTGGGGAAAAAATCTCGGAAACCGACTGAACAACTACTACCCAAAGGAGTGGCGAATTAGGATGTGATTCAATCATTCTTTTATGAATTCGAATCTAGCCCATTTTTTCCGGTGACGGAGTTCGTCTCCCATCCCTAAAAATGGAGTCAGGTAAATCAGTTTTTCCACTCGTACTTCATGGATCCCTGCAGGTAAATGTGCGATCAGAATTTGACCAAAGAGGGCCTTCTGGCCTGTCAAACCGGCTCGAACTTTAGTCCATTTTTTGACTTCTATCAGTGAATCATTTACAAAAATCCGATACTGATCTTGGTAGGTTTCCAGCCTGTTCCATTGAATGGAATCTTCATTCACAAGCAGCTCATTCATTCGGGTTTTTGACTGCTCTTCTCTCTTGTAAAGGGGTAAATAAATAGTCAACACTTCAGAATTGACTGTCTTGTGAGTAGTCCAGACCCGAGCAAAGCGATTTTTTTCGGAATTGTATTCTTCAAAATACCCTTCATCTTTTGGCCATTCGTATTCAGCGTCATCCAAACTGACATTGATCTCATAGTCGCTAAATCCGCTCAGATCATTCGATATAAAGGGAGCAGAAATCGCCAATAAGAGGAAAGAAAAATAGGTGAATGCCCATTTGCCTAAATTACTCTGGTAGACCGCACCGATCGTTCCGCTCATACTTTTGCCGATACTGTGCTTCACTTTGGATTCCTTTTTTACAAAAGTAGTGACCACCAAAACCACCAAGGATAGCATAAAGATCACATAAATCACCTGAAACTCTAGGTCGAACAGGATGTACAACCCAAGGAGCGCGGACAAATAAAGGGAAATGCTAAGGATAGGTACTGCAACCGATATCGGAAATCCATACAGCATACTGCACCAGCGCTCCAGTTTGATCAGGTAGGAATTAGGATGTGGGTAATCTACATTTTGAGAAAATTTAAACAGGTTTTCTTTGATTACCCCTTGCGGAAAAGCATAAGTAATTCCCAGCATACCCGCCCAGATAAATCGCATGATGAGGTGGATCACCAGGAAGATTTTAAACACTGTAATCACTAAAGTGGCGTAAACTAACACCAACTTGCCGGGAATTGCTTCCAATCCATAATCCTGAATCAGCATCACCGAAAAGTCAAATAGCTTGGAAGGGATGATGAACAAGACTGCTAAAGTGATACCTGAAATAATAACCTCCGGCTCCCAGCTGTTTTTCTGTAAATGTTCCAGCCAAGTGAGGTCCTGTTGTTTTTTATCTGTCTGTGGCTCCATAAAAAAGTGGATAAGAGACTAAAAATGAGATTTTTTCAACCATTCCAAAACTTTTTCCCTGGGCAGTGCCTCCATTTTTCGATTATCTTTTCCAACCATCGTTTCGGCTGCAAAAAGTGAGTTGATAATTGCTTCCTCGGTGGCTTCGATGACTGCCATAAAAAGTGCCGTCATATCTTCATTTCCCAAAAATTCTGCTTTTTGAAGCGCCTGAGATGGTACCGAATGCGGAATTCTCAAACCCTCTGCGGTGGAAAAAGCAATCACATAATCTCCCGAGCCATTGGAAGCAATTCCGCCAGTCTTAGCCAGGCCCATCATGGCACGCTGGGCCATTCGCTCCAGATTCCGTTCCAAGACGGGTGCATCAGTCGCCACCACGATCATGCAGCTGCCATCAGATTTTTCCAAGGCATCTTTGAAAGGGTACTTCCCTAGCATTTCACCTACTGGGACACCGGCGATTTGCAGATTTCCTCCAAAATTGGTCTGCACCAAAACTCCTACCGTGTGGTTGCCCAGACTTTCGGGAAGCCTTCTTGAAGCAGTTCCGATTCCTCCTTTCCATCCAAAACATACCGTGCCTGTGCCCGCACCGACATTTCCTTCCTCGACTTGACCTGTTTTTGCGGATTGAATAGCCTGCACGACTTCATCTGGAGAAATATGCATGCCTCGAATATCGTTCAGGTATCCGTCATTGGTTTCACCTACTACCGCATTGACCGATTGGACCGATTCATTTCCGGGTTGACTGAGTGAATAGCGAACTACCCCTCCGATTCCGGCAGCGACGCTCAAAGTATTGGTGAGGATAATAGGTGATTCCAGATTTCCCAATTCTTGCACTTGGGTGACGCCAGCCAGTTTCCCAAATCCATTTCCTACAAAAATCGCAGCGGGTACTTTCTCCTGAAAAAGATTTCCCCCGTGTGGCAGAATTGCAGTGACACCCGTTCGGATATCTGATTCCCCGATTTTGGTCAGGTGGCCGACCTTGACCCCGGGCACATCCGTGATGGCATTGAGCGGACCAGCAGGCAAAATACCGAAAGGGACCCCCAAATCGCGGGGTCGGGGTTGGGAAAAACTTGGATGCATCATCAGGAAAAGAAGGAGTGTGAGTAAACTCAATGCAGATGGGTATTTCATGTGATTATAATTTGATTTTTAAAGGCCACATGGAATCTCGCAAATCTTATAATCATTCCAGTGTGTGACTTTTTAGTCATGCTCGATTTCATGCTGGCGAGACTAAATTTTCAATTTTCAAATCTTCCAATTTTCCAATAATACCTATCTTACCTACCCTTTCCAAGAACCAAACAGAAATGCTCAAAAAACAACGATACGAGGCTTTTATCCAGCATTTTTCCGAAAATATGCCCGTGGCGGAGACCGAACTAGAATACGAAAATCCGTTCCAACTCTTGGTCGCCGTCGTGCTCTCTGCTCAATGTACCGACAAACGTGTCAATATCGTCACCCGCGAACTCTTCAAGCATTTCAAAACTCCGGCAGACTTTGCTGCTACTCATTTTGATGAGCTTTTTCCACACATTCGCTCAATCTCTTATCCCAACAACAAGACCAAGCACTTGATCGGCTTAGGCAAAATGCTAATCGAAGATTTTGGTGGGGAAGTACCCTCCACGGTGGAGGAACTGGTTAAGTTGCCCGGTGTAGGCCGCAAAACTGCCAATGTGATCACTTCGGTGGTATGGCAGCAGCCCAATATGGCCGTGGATACGCACGTGTTTCGGGTTTCCAGACGGTTGGGATTGGTGCCATTGACTGCAAGGACACCCTTGGAAGTCGAAAAGCAACTCGTCAAACATATTCCTAAGCAATACATTCACAAGGCTCATCATTGGCTGATTCTTCATGGTCGCTATACCTGCTTGGCCAGAAAACCCAAGTGCGAGGAGTGTAACATCACGCATCTTTGTAAGTTTTTTGAAAAAAATCAGGGAAAAGAACCCAAAGAACAATTAGAGGGCTGATGTGTGGGATTCATTTGATATGGGGGAAAAGTGCCAAAAAAGCGTCAATTCAGACGCTGGTCCAAGCCTCGAGCCATCGTGGGCCTGATCAAGAGGCATGCTATTCTCCTTGGCCCGGTCTCTGGATAGGGGTCAATCGCCTGCGAATCCTACATCCCGGACCGGATGCGGATCAGCCTTTTTGGACCAAGGATGGAACAGCCCTCCTGATTTGGAATGGGGAGATTTACAATTTCCGAGAGCTCAGAAAGCTCCTCCAATCTCTTAGTGTGGAGATGGTCACCCAATCAGACACTGAAGTGTTGGTTTATTACCTGAAGTTATTTGGGACCGAAGGGCTCAAGAAAATCCAGGGAATGTTTACCCTCATCTATGTGGATTTGGTAAGTAAATCAGTTTTGGTAGCTCGCGACCCAAATGGGGAAAAGCCGCTTTATTTTGCCCAACATCAAGATACGCTCTTCATTTCCTCTGAAACTCGAGGAATAGCCCAAGTGACCCAAGCCAAAGCGGATCTGGAGCAGTTGGAAAATTATTTCTACTTCAGAAATCCTACCCCTGGGAAGACTTTTTACAGAGGAGTGAGAGCCTGGAAGCCCGGTCGGTACAGCCAGATTTTGCATCACAACACCTTTAGATGGGATACTTTATTCATCCCAAATTCAACTGAAAAAACCATTACCCAAGAACTGTTTAAATCCACCTTAGAAAAGGTAATTCTCCATCAGTTTCATGCAGATGTACCCTTGGGAGTTATGCTGAGTGGAGGAATGGATAGCAGCTTACTCTACGCGCTTTGGTATCAGCAGACAGGTACTCCACTTCCCGCATTCACGATTCAGGTCGAAAAAAAGTACAGGAAAAAGTACGCTGACGGAGATGCTGCCAAACGATTTGTTCAATCCTATCCAGCTGATCATCAGCTAGTCGAGATTGACCAAAAAACCGTATTGAACCATTGGGATGAGTTTGTCAGCAGTGTAGACCAGCCTATTGGAGATTCGGCAGGATTTCTCACGTGGATGATTGGCAAGAAGGCCAAAAATCAAGTCAAAGTCATCGCTTCCGGTGCCGGTGCCGACGAGCTTTGGGGTGGCTATCAGCGGCACAAGGCTTTTCATCAATACCTGAGTAACCAATCCTTTTGGATCACTTGGGCGCCTCTGCTTCAAAAACTTCCTTTTGGCAGAGAGTGGAAAAAATTCACTTCCGCCATCAAACCAAACGTCCAAGAAACCTTCCTCAACTTCTCCGCGCTTAGCAACCCCAATCCGGATCTTTACGGGGATTACCTTAGGATCATGGATCCAAATTTGAATACCTATAAATCAGCTTTGGATTTTGACCGGCAGGTTTATCTCGTGCAGGATGTGCTCAAGATTCAGGATAATTCGCTTATGGCACATGGAATCGAAGGACGGTCGCCTTACCTCGATCCGCTACTCATTTCGCTATGGAAGCGCGTGAATGATTCTTCAGCCTTGAGGGGCAAACCTTGGATGGCTTCTTGTCTGGAAGAGTTGAACCTCAGCTGGATTTCAGAACGAAAGAAAACAGGCTTTGGGCTTCCTCTTTTGGAATGGTTAGGGGAAAATGGGCCATTTGCCAAAAAGGTATTTGCTACCCTGAAAGATTTTGCCAATAGTTACCGTGCAGAACTTCCCCAGGAAGTCTTACGGCTGTCTCAGCAACCGGAGAATTATGTAAAAGACCACTTTTTAGTGATCTATAACCTCTTTCTTCTAGCTGAATGGCTGAAATTGCAAGAGTAATGAGGCTTGTCTACATCCATCAGTATTTCCGCACCCCCGAGCAAGGGGGAGCTGTCAGATCCTACCACCTAGCCAAAGGCTTAGCGAAGGCTGGTGTGGAGGTAGAACTGATCACAGCTCATTCTGGAAAAACCTATGATCAGCGCTGGATTGATGGGATTAAGGCGCATTACCTCCCTGTGGCTTATGATCAGAAATTTGGTTTTTTCAGAAGGGTATGGTCTTTTTTGAGATTTGTCAGACAAAGCAAAAAGCTTCTGAAGAAGCTCTCCCGTCCAGATTTGCTTTATGTCACCTCCACACCACTGACCACAGGGTGGATTGGGTTGTGGGCAAAAAGAAAGCTTGCTCTTCCTTACATTTTTGAAGTGAGGGACCTATGGCCGGAAGCACCGATTCAGGTAGGCGCGATCCAAAATCCCTTGTTGATCCGATTTTTGAGGCGTTTGGAGAAAAAAATCTACGATCAATCCCTAAGCTTAGTGGCTTTATCCCCAGGGATAGCCGCTCATCTCAACCAGATCAGTCCCGATCGTAGCGTGTCTTTGATTCCCAATTTCTCAGACCTCAGTCAGTTCTTTCCTACTGAGAAAAACCATACCCTTGCTTACTCTATCGGGCTGACCTCAGGTTTGACAATCACCTATACCGGAGCCTTGGGTCAAGTGAATGCGGTAGAGGAATTGTTGGATCTTGCAAAAATGGCCCAAGAGCGAGGGAAAAACTGGAATTTTCTCATCATGGGTGAAGGGAGTCATGAGGCCCTCCTTCGGGAAAAAGCAAAATCCTTAAATCTCCGGCATACCCATTTTCTTCCTTTTGGCTCCAAGGAGCAAGTCAATGAGGTGCTGGCTCTGGCGGACTTTGCCTGGATTTCTTTTGCACATTATCCTGTGCTGAAAACCAACAGTCCCAACAAATTTTTCGATGCCATTGCTGCGGGAAAGGCCATTTTGGTCAATCACAAGGGGTGGGTGCATGACTTGGTCAAGACGCATGGGTTGGGAATTTCTTTTCTCCCCGGAAAATGGGTAAAAGCATTCGCCAGATTGGAGGAGTTGGAATCTCAGCATGACCAAATACAAAAGATGGGAAACAGAGCCAAAAACCTGGCCGAAACTCAATTTGCCAAGGAACTAGCCGTGAGCCGACTCATCGAAGTGATCCAGCCTACTCCAAAAGCTACTCCTGGCGACGTGGTCGATATCCGGACTGCCTGAATATCTTTTCCGCATCGGACTCAGCCATCAGCAAGGGAAGCTCGATGTCTTGACTTGCTTGGTAATCATCCACAATATTCCATCCTACCCATCTGCCCAGTCTTCCCGGGGCATTGGTGCTGATGGCGTCGGTGAAAGGAGCCTCGCCGATGTACTTGCGGATTTCAAATGGATTGGTCTGGAAAAGGAGTTCATTTTCCACAAAGTGCGACCAGATAAACTCTTCATTAGCCCAGCATTCTTCGATTTCGGCTGGGGTATAGCCGATGATAAACTGGTCGGAGGTGCAGGGCATGATGGCTTTCACAAAATGGTAGGCTTTCCCATAGAAAATCATTTCGGATAGCAGACGATTGTCAGCAGGATTTATCTGGTTGTATCTGGAAGAAATCGCCAAGACAATCATTGGCACCAGGTACTTTCGCTCATACCTGTTGGCGAGGTACCTGGGTAGATCCGGCTGAAATGCGTGGTCGGCGGGGAGGAAATAGTCCAAGCCAATGACAATCATATCTTCCTCGATCAGTAGATCAGTGGTAAATCCTGAAACATAGGTGTACACTTTAGGAATTTTGAAATCGGGGAAATAATGCTTGATGTAGGCAAAAGCATGTTCCAATTCCGTTTGGATATCCGAGATGTCTGCAAACTCCACCTTTACCGAATCGTGCAATACCTTCAAAGCCGAATCGGTATGGGCGGTCAGGAGTACGGATACCAAGGAATCCTGATTGGGGTAAAGCCCTTTTTCCAAAAATCGGTCAGCGAAATCAGGGTACTTTTCGATCAGATGATTGATGTCTTCAGCGGTTTTGGCAGCAAAAAATTCATCTTCCAAGCGAACAATTTCGACAGCAGGCTTTTGGCTGAGAATGTCGGAATCTAGTTCGCAAGCGGTTTCTTTTTTCTCGCAGGAGATAAATCCGATCAAAGAAATCAGAAAGAAAACTGAAAGGAGCTGACGCATAAGGAGAATTTTGGAGCAAAATAAAGAAAGGCTTTTGAATCAAACGACAATTTGGGGCGATTGATAATGTTTGACCTTTCCCCACTTGAATTTTTACCCCTATTTTTCAGAGTGAAAAATCAATGGATCACAGCAAAAGCATTTTTTGGGTATTTGACTGTAGGCAAAGCAGCAAATCTGGTGAAGCTTTGGGTTTCTTTTCATTGGAGCAGGATGAGCAAGCATCCATTTAGTTGGGGTTTGCCGGCCACCTTGAGCATTGAACCGACTACCAGCTGCAACCTGCGCTGTCCCGAGTGTCCATCGGGATTGAGAGCTTTCACCCGGCCCACCGGAATGCTTCAGACAGTGCTCTATCAAAAAGTCATTGACCAGGTCTCGGGACATCTGACTTGGCTTCATTTGTATTTTCAGGGAGAGCCCTTTCTACATCCTGGGTTTTTGGATCTGGTCAAGTATGCGGATGGTAAGGGTATTTTCACTTCGACCTCGACCAATGCTCATTATTTTACCGAAAAAAATGTCTCTGAAATTCTGGGTTCTGGGCTGAAGCAACTGATCGTCTCGATGGATGGTATTTCACAGGAGATCTATGAAAAATACCGGATTGGTGGCAGTCTCGAAAAGGTCCAAAAGGGCCTGATGCTTTTGCTCGAAGAGCGAAAAAAGCAGGGAAGGGAGTTTCCACGTATCGTACTCCAATTCCTCGTTACGGGACAAAATGAGCATCAAATTCCCAGTCTGAAAACCTGGTCAAAAGAAATCGGTGTCGATGAACTCCAGCTAAAGTCCACCCAGATTTATGACTTTGAAAATGGCTCTGAGCTGATTCCTTCAGATTTGGGATATTCCAGGTACATCCCTGACGGAAAAGGAACCTGGAAACTCAAAAAGCAAATGGAAAACAAATGTTGGAGAATGTGGCAAGGGGCTGTGGTCACTTGGGATGGAAAGGTCGTGCCTTGCTGCTTTGACAAAGATGCCAAACACGTCATGGGAGATTTGAGAGTCGATCTAATGGGAAAAATTTGGCACTCGATGGCCTATCAGCAGTTCAGAACTCAACTGCTTGAGGACAGATCGCAGATCGAAATCTGCAGAAATTGTTCAGAATAAATAGGTCTCCTGCTCCCAATTCTAAGGTCAGATTTGGTATAATTAAGAAATAGATGGATTTTTATCCATCGGATTACCCTTATATCCTTCGGAACCTTCTAATTCTCATGATTTTATTCAAAAGAATCTGGTACTTTTTTGCCTTGTTATGCTTTATGGCGCTGACACATCCCTCAGCCTTTGCGCAGCAAAGTACCGATATTGCCTCCATCAAAGTTGATGAACTCACGGATGACCAAGTTCAGGAATTGATCAAACGTGCGCAAGAGGCGGGGTTGAGTACTTCGGATTTTCTACAAATGGCGCAAATGCGTGGGATGCCTTCCGGTGAGGTTGAGAAATTAAGAAACCGCGTAGAAGGCCTCAGTGCTGGAAGTGGAAGTTCCAGGTCTTCTGGGGTTTCCAATCGAGATTCCAGAGTTCAATTGGATATCAACGACATTACCCGGGGTCTCACTCAAACTCAGGATTTGGCAGAATCCCAACCGGTGGACGCCCAGATTTTTGGGAGCAACCTATTTTTCCAGAAAAACAGAAGGCTGAGTTTCGAGCCCAGCCTCAATCAGGCTACTCCAAAAAGTTACCTCCTTGGACCTGGGGACCTGATCTATGTGGATATTTATGGTCAGTCTGAAAAATACTATGAGGCCACCGTCAATCCGGAGGGCTTTGTGCTTTTGGACAATATAGGGCCAGTCTCTGTCTCCGGCAAATCTCTGGAAGAGGCCACCGGAATCATCAAAAACAGAGTCTCCAAATTCTATACAGGTATGCAGGGTCCTAATCCCAATACCTTTTTGCAGGTGACTCTGGGAAATGTGAGGACGATCAAGGTGCATATCTTAGGTGAGGTTAGATTGCCGGGCACGTTTACCCTGAGTGCTTTCTCCACCGTGTTCAATGCCCTATATGCCGCAGGCGGACCCAATGACAATGGAACCCTTCGCGCGATCAAGCTCATGCGAAACAGCAAACAAGTCGCGGAGATAGATGTCTATGATTTGCTGATCAATGGTACGGCTAATTTGGATGTACAGCTCCAAGATCAGGATGTGTTGCTGGTCCAGCCATTTTTAGCGAGAGCCAAAGTCAATGGTGAAGTGAAGCGTCCTTTGACTTTTGAGGTGAAGCCTGACGATACACTCGATGACCTGCTTCGTTATGCAGGAGGATTTTCCGATTTGGCATTTAAAGACCGAATTTCCATTTCCCGCATCACAGGCAATCAGCGCTCTGTATCGGATGTCTATCAAGATCAATTTGGCCTTTTTATCCTCAAAGGTGGAGATGAACTGACTGTCGGAAAAATCCTAAATCGCTATACCAACCGTGTGCAGATCAAAGGTTCGGTATTCCGTCCGGGGACCTTTGCATTGACTGCTGGTATGACCCTTACTCAGTTGATCAAAAACGCGGAAGGACTCAAAGGAGATGCCTACACACAGCGGGCAAGTGTCCTGAGAACTAAGGAAGATTTGAGTTCGGAAGTAATCGAGGTGAATCTCAAGGAAATATTAGCGGGGACAAAGCCGGATTTGGCTCTTAAGCGAGAGGATGTGGTGCGAATCTCCAGCATTTATGAAATCCAAAACGAGCGCTATGTTCAGATTTTGGGAGAAGTAAAGCGCCCGGGTACTTATCCTTTTTCGGAAGGAATGACCTCAGAAGAGCTTATTCTCCTGGCAGGTGGGCTTCAAGAATCCGCCAATACCAAGGAAATCGAGATTGCTAGGAGGTTAGAAGATTCTGACCTGGGTACCTTGGCAGATATTCTCACTACTTCCGTCAACCCAGACCTATCTTTTAACCCCAATTCGCTTTCATTGGCTCCATTTGATCAAGTGATCGTGAGAAAGCGATCCAATTTCACCATGCAACGACTTGTTTCTGTTGAGGGGCAGGTGAATTCACCCGGCATTTTTGCGATTCAAACCAGTGTAGAAAGGATTTCCGATTTGATCAAAAGAGCAGGTGGACTGAATCAGTTTGCATATGCCAAAGGGGCAACCTTGATCCGCAGAACGGAATTTTTCAATACCGAATCTGAGCAAATCAGAAGACAGCGAAACCTCGAAGCCCTTAGGTTGAGACTGATAGAAGATCCCACTAACTCGGAGGCTCAGGAAGAACTCTTACAGCGACTTTTCAAGGATCTCCCAAAGGAAAAGGCCAATAACTCGGACAGCCTGATAGCCAATGCAAAACTGGAATCCCTCGATCAGATCGCTACTGAAACCCCAGGGTTTGATGTGAAAATCAAGGAGTCAGAAGCTGTAGCCATCAACCTTGAGAAAATCCTAGCCAATCCCGGTTCAGAGGAAGACCTGCTTTTGGAAGAAGGCGATATTCTCAACGTGCCCAAACTCCTTCAGACTGTCCGGATGAGAGGGGATGTAGTCTACCCCACCACCTTGAGATACGAGCAGGGCAGAGGACTGAAGCAATACATCAACAGTGCGGGCGGATTTGAGCGACGTGCCAACCGCAGGCAAACGTATGTCGTCTATGCTAACGGTGCTGTAAAACGTACCCACGGATTCTTTGGTGTCCGTATTTTCCCAATCGTAGAACCTGGAGCTGAAGTCATTGTGCCTACCAAAGGTCCAAAAATCCCGCTTAGACTCGGAGATGTCGTCGGAGTGACCACCGGCTTGGCCACTTTAGCGCTGGTACTTTCCCAAATCAATTGGAACAATCCCTAATGGCAGATAACCCACATTTTTCTAAAGATCAGTTTACCCTTTCCGAAGTCATCTTGGGTCTTCGGGCTTGGCTTTTATTTTTCCTAAGTCAATGGAAAGTCCTGATGATCGCGGGTTTCATTGGAGTAGGTGGAGGGGCGGTTATTTCTGTCTTAAAAAAACCTGTGTTTCATGCAGAAACTTCCTTTGTCTTGGAGGAAGGAGGCGGTTCAAGCTTAGGGCAAATGTCTGGACTTGCTTCTTTGGTGGGGGTAAATTTGGGCTCGCTAGGAAGTACAAGCGGACTTTTCCAAGGGGACAATATCATGGAGCTGTATCGGTCAGACCGAATGATCAGTGAAACGCTGTTAAGTCCATTTTCTGAAGAAAAATTGCTTATAGATAGGTTTGTAGCATTTGAAAAACTGGATGAAAAGTGGGCTTCCAAGGTGGATTTTTCGGCATTGGATTTTTCGGTACCACGGTATGCCTTCTCGGTGACGCAGGATTCGGTTGTGTTGGAAATCTCTAAGTTGATCCGCGAGCGTCAACTTGCTGTAGCAAAGCCTGACCGCAAACTCAGCATCATCAAAGTGAGTATTTCCTCCAAAGATGAGGCTTTTGCCAAAGTCTTTAATGAGACCTTAGTCAATAAAGTGAACTCATTCTACTTTGAGACCAAAACCAAAAAAACGGGGGAAAATCTCAGTATCCTTCAGACCCAAGCAGATTCTGTCAGGGCGATTTTGGATGAGAGCTTAGGGGCTTATGCCTCAGCCCAAGACCGGGTTCCTAATGCCAATCCCCTTCTTTCCTCAGGGACTGTTGAAAGCAGAAAGCGCCAAATCGACGTGCAAGCTACTGCAGGAGTCTATCAAGAGATCGTGAAGAATCTCGAGATCGCCAAGGTCAATCATCGCAACAATTCCCCTTTGATTCAAATCATTGACTCACCTCGATTTCCGCTAAAGCGCACAGAAATCCGATTGATAAAAGGGATGGTGTTTGGGGGGTTAATAGCGGGATTAATAACGATTTTTGGACTGTATTTTCGCAGACTGTATCAGAAGCATGTGCAGGAAAGCTAAACCCTAAGCTGCCATGTTTGAGAAACTGAACTTGTTGATCCCGATCGGGAATTTTATCCGGAACAAGTCTATCCAGAACTTTCTTTTCCTGGCTATTATCCAGTCGTCCAATGTCCTGATTTCGATCATTTCTATGCCCTTACTGATCCAGAACATCGGAGTAGATCAGTTTGGCCTAGTCAATTTGGCGCTTTCGGTTATCATTCTTTTCAACATTGTCGTGGGCTTTGGATACAATCTGAGTGCGCCCAGGGAAGTTGCAGTCAACCAGGGGGATAAGAGTGCGCTTTCCCATTTGGTTTCCAATGTGTTTTCTGCCAAAATCCTGCTGGCTTCGGTTGCTACGCTCTCGATTCTGATTGGAATTTTTGGATTTAATCTTTTTCAGGAATACCGAATCATCCTTGCTTTATCAGTTCTGTTGCTTTTTTCGGAAGCGACCTTGCCCCTGTGGTTTTTTCAGGGGATGGAAAAAATGAAGCTGATATCGATCGCCAATATTTTTTCCAAGCTGTTGTATCTGATGGGGATTGTCCTCTTCATCCATTCCCCTGACCAAAGCCAATGGGTCAATTTCATGATGGGAGTATTTGGCTTGATCATCAATCTCTCTTTACTTTTTTATATTCATGAATTTCTGGGAATCAGATTTTATCGGCCGGAGATTTCTGCAATCGTAAAAAGCTTGAGAGATAATGTGTTGTTGTTTTTCAGTAATCTGGCGAGTCATATCTCCATCAATGGTGGCCTGATCATTTTGAGTTTTTTTTCGGTGGCGGAGACTCTTGGGATGTATAGCTTGGCAGAGCGAGTAGTGATGGTGCTGAGGCTTTTTCCTGCACTGATTATTCAGGCGATCTTCCCAAATTCCTCCCGACTGATCAAAGAGGATCCTATTTCCTTTTTTAAGTTTTTAAAGAAAGTTTACTTAAGAGTTTTAGTGGCTGGAGCCTGTCTTTCTATGGCTACTTATTGGAGTGCGCCTTGGGTGATCAGGGTGCTTTCAAGGTCAGAGCTTAAAGAATCGGTGGACTATTTACAACTACTCGCTTCAGTGCCATTTTTAGCCTGTCTGAACATTGGCAATGTAATCTTACTTCTTGTATCTGATTTGAAAGAGCTGCTTTTTCGCGCGAGTTGGATGATGTGTCTCTACATGGTGGTAGTTTCCGCCTTCTTGACTTCGGCGATGGGTGGTATTGGACTTTGCATCGGTATCATTTCCACTGAAGTGGTGGTATTCCTTATTTGTTTGGTATTGTTGTATCGTCACAATCGTATGTTGATCCATGGCTTTTATCTCTGAGACATCAGTGGCGATCATATTGGTCAATTGGAATGGGCTGGAGTTCACCCTAGCTTGTTTAGCTTCTTTAAGGAAAGTGGATTATCCTACCTTTAAAGTAATTCTGGTGGATAATGCCTCTTCCAATGAGGAAGGGCTACGGATCAAAAAGGCTTTTCCTGAAATTCACCTGATCCAAAATCAAGAGAATCTTGGCTTCACCGGCGGAAACAATGTAGGAATCCGATATGCTCTGGAGCAGGGTTTTTCCCACGTGCTGTTGCTCAACAATGACACAGAAGTTAAGCCCGATTTTTTAGGGGAGATGTTACTTCAATTTTCTCAACAGCCTCATCTAGGCGTAGTTCAGCCTCTCATTTTATTTCTTCACAATCCAAAGATTATCTGGAGTGCAGGAGGCAAATTTCTTCCTTTCTCTGGGAGGGCAATTACCCTGGGTGATCAAGATGTACTTGCAGATTACCGTACCAACAAGCAGGAGTTGGATTGGGCTACGGGGTGCTGTTTTCTGATTAAAAGAGAGGCATTGCTTCATTGCGGACTTCTTAATGATTCCTATTTCACCTATTTCGAGGATGTAGAATGGTCTTTAAGAATCAGAAAATCAGGTTTTGGAATTGGTCTAGCGGAAAAGGCAATTGTATATCATGAAGCAGGAGCTGCCTCCAAAAAGAAAAATTCAGAGGGGACTCTCAGTCCTAACGTGTTTTATTTCCATGTGAGAAATCAATACTTTCTCCTACGAGAGTTGAAGATTACTTATGGATTTGTATATCATTCCTTCCGGTTTTTGCTTTGGGCTGGATACTTCATGATGAGAGGTCGGTTTCAAAAAATGAAAGCTGTGATTAAAGGAATTAGGGACGGCTTGACTCAGCAAATTAAACCTGCGGAAAGATGGCCTTGATCGTATTCATTATCCTCGCTTTTTTGGTTGGGTTCGGATTTTTATGGATCATGCAAGAGCTGATCATTAAGGGAAATTGGACCTATTTCATTTATTTTTTGGCAGCCTTTCTTCCTTTTTACATCACCACTTTAAGTATAGTTTATCTCGCTACACAGTCCTCTGCGTTGGTAGGAGTATTTCAGATCCTGAAGGAAGTGGTAGTATTGACTGCGTTGGTTGTTTGGATATTTTACCAAAAAAGAATTTTTGACTATCCATTTCGGTTGCAATCCACGGATTGGACCTTTTTGGGATTTTTGACCTTGGGTTTTTTGTATATGCTGCTGCCTTTGGGTGAAAGTTCTTTTGTCAATCGAGCTCTTTACTATAAAGGCATGGTGATTCCCGGTTTTGTCTATTTTCTTGGGAGAAATTCTACATGGGAAAGCAGGGATTTTCATCAGTTATTTCAGATCATCTTTGGAATAGCGATCGGTGCATTTTTGGTTAATTGCTTCGAAAACTTCCTGCTTGAGGCACATTTGCAACAGTTTACAGGGTATGCTCTCTATAATCAAGCGATCAATGATATAGATCCTACGGGCAACTTTGGATTGACTTGGACATTTGAAACACAGGCTGTCACCAAGCGTTTGGCAGGGTTTTTCTCTGATCCCCTTGAGATGGCCAGTTCGGTGCTGATGGGGTTTGCGGCAGGGTTGATTTGGTTTTTGACTTCCAAAAAAGAACACTCGTGGATTCATCTTTTGGTCATGGCCTGCTCGATCGGAAGTTTGGTGTTTTCAGCCTCAAGAGCTGCATTTGGGGCATTTTTTGTCATGATTTTCTTTGTCGCCCTAGTATTTAGGCTATATAAACTTATTGCGGCGGGTTTTTTGGCATTGGTGGGATTTGGTATTTATGTGGTCTTCCTGGCTTCGGATGACTTTTACTTTTTTGTAATCGATACCTTGACTTTTGAAAATACCTCCAGTATAGGGCACGTGGTAGAATGGCTATTGGCATTGGATTCCATGATTGCCAATCCTTTTGGTATTGGATTGGCAATGAGTGGGAACGCGGGTAGTGTAGCGGATGAGCTTCGTGTAGGAGGGGAGAATCAATTCTTGATTTATGGCGTACAGCTGGGTTGGTTGGGAATGATGCTATATATCCTGACTTTGGCAACTGGAGTGATTTTAAGTCTAAGGGTATTTTATTGGACAGACCAAACCATGACTGCACGGATCGCTTTTGTGGGTGCTGTGACCAAAGTGGGGATGCTTCTGCCGCTTTTCACCGCCAATGCTGAAATGTATACCTATGTGGCCTGGATAACTTGGTGGATGATCGGATATAGTGTGAGAGTGTATGGCAGGCTTAACCAATAGACTGGCCTTTTACATGTTTTGGTTTTTTTCTTGTTTCCTTTCAGGATAGACTTGAGTATTAAATTCAATTCTTAAATCTCATTTTTCGCCAGTTTTTATTGGAGTAAAAATTCCTTCACCGATCAGTTTCAAATTCAAAATGAAATATTGTCAATCCTGTTCGCTTAATTCCTAACTTAAACTTTCAAAATGATGTAGGCAAATCTTAGGTTTCTACATCCTCCATCCGATCAAACTTCAATTCTCTTGAAAGTCCTACTCGATCTCCAGCATCTCAATGTCGCCACTACGGGGATCAAGACCTACATGCTCGAATTGGCAAAGGCAGCACGGAAATATTCCCATCCGGAGATCGAATGGATATTTACCCATGAACCCGAAATTCAAGCGGCCGACCGTTCTTTTTTGGGTCCCAAATCCAAGATTCAGCGACTTAATTATCACTTGGATTATTTTCGTTGGAAAGAGTTTCAGTTACCAGATTTGGTCAAGAAGTACAAACCCGATGTGCTGATTTGTCCTGATTTTGTTTCCCCGGCTGCTTCGTTGCCCTGTAGGAGGCTGACGGTGATACACGATGCCTTCTTTTGGCAAATGCCCGAAAACTATCCCCGATGGTGGAGGAAGTATTTCCTCAACCTGATTAAAAAAGGACTAAAAGAGGACACCGAGATTATCACCACTACGGAGTATTCCAAATCTTCCCTTGTGGAGCACTTGGGAGATGCATGGCCAATTTCTGTAGTGTATCAAGCCCCGAAAGGCCTTAAATCAGCCTCAGATACGCAGTTTCTTTCGAGGTGTGGATTAAACTCCCATGGATATTTTCTTCACATCGGCACTTTTGACCGTAGAAAAAACCTACCCCTTCTGGTAGATGCATTTGCTGCCTACCTGAATCAAAATCCTGGTTGCAAGAAGCTGGTTCTCGCGGGAGGTCCCGGTCAGAGTAAGCGGATGAATGATTTCCCCGTAGTAGAGAAGTTGGTGTCTGACTTAGGCCTGCAGGATCAGGTACTTCTTCCAGGATATCTGAGTGACGGAGAGATCAAGGCACTCTATGAAGGAGCCTTTGGCTATGTTTTCCCCTCTCAAAATGAAGGCTTCGGTATCCCTATTTTGGAAGCTATGGGATTTGGAGTGCCGGTTATCCACTCTGATCAACAAGCGCTGCTCGAGGTAGCCGGAGGTGCCGGATTGGCTTTTCAGACAGGGGATCGAGATGATTTGACCGAAAAAATGATACTTTTGGATCGTGAAAAAGTCCTAAGAAGTCGGCTAATTTCTCAGGGAAAGGAGCGATTCAAGGACTTTTCAGCAGAAAAATTTATTGAAGCTTTTCATCGGCTGATTCTGAAGCCGTCACTTTAAGCCATGCGGCAAATCTCCTGCCCCGTTTGTTTTTCCTCTCCCAAATCTCTCCCCAATGCACTGGGTAAAGTGAGTTGCGGTTCTTGTGGAGTGAGTTGGACTTACCTTCCTGATACCCTAAATACAGCCGAGCTCTACCGCGATGAGGTGTATGCAGTGGTGGACAATCGTCAATCTATTTTTGAAAAGATTATTTTCTCCGAGGCTAAAAAGGTTCTAAAGCAAGTGAGTCTAATTAGTCCAAAAGCCACAGAATTAATCGATTTTGGTTCGGGAAAGGGGCAGTTTTTGGCAGTGGCAAAAGAACTGGGCTGGAATGGAATCGGTATTGAAACCGAGCAAGCCAGAGCAGATTTTGCAAGGGAAAAATACGGAGTAGAGATTCGGTGTGAGTTTTATCAGGAAGGAAAAATCGGAACTAAGCTAGCTGATCTTATCACTTTGAATCACGTCCTCGAGCACCTGCCACAGCCGATGGTGCTTTTGGAAAAGTTGGTCAAATCCAATCTTAGTGCAGATGGATTACTCTACATAGAGGTACCGCGTGCAGACTCTTGGCAAGCCCAAATCGCAGGAGATCAATGGATGCATTGGGATATTCCCAAGCACCTGACGCATTGGACAGAACCCATTTTGGTTGATCAATTGGGTAAATTGGGATTTGCTCCAATAGAAAAACGAGGATATTCCATACACTTGGGTGTTTTGGGTATGCTACAGGCATTCCTTTCCAGAATTGGATATAGAGAAAATCTGATTTTAAGACTGAAACGGAAAAAGACCTTTGGACTGATTCTTTTGATTGGGATTATGTTGCCTTTTGCCTGGGGATTGGAAGTTTTATCCGTGGCATTTGGCAAATCGGGAATCATGGGGTTGTATTTTCAAAGAGACCGCAACTAGTACGATCTGCCAAATCAGCCTTAAGGGTAAACAAGCAACAGATCTGAAATAAGGAGTATATTTTTGCACCATGACCAAAACCCGACATATCCTTTTTCTGCAAAGCTCCTCCGAGGGCTACGGGTCGGGTAAAATAATCTTGCAAGTCCTCCGCTTTTACCAAAATCAGGGCTTTTCCCCTGTGGTCGTCCTAACCAATGAAGGAGCGATTCAAAGAGACTTAGGGGAATTGGGTATTCCTTTTTACATCCAAAACCTGGGAATCCTGCGAAGAAAATATGTTAGCCCCAGTGGATTACTCAATAGACTGATTAAAAATCTGAAAGCATATCGATTCCTCAACCATCTCCATGAGAAATATGGATTTGAACTGGTGTACTCCAATACCTTGGCAGTAGTAGTTGGAGCATATTGGGCGAGGCGAAAGGGACTTCCACACATTTGGCACATCCATGAGATTCTCCTCGGTCCACGGCTATTGGTGAGTTGGCTGGCAGGTTTGTTGGATAAATCCACTCCGATGCCAATAGCGGTTTCCCAGGCGGTTGCAGATCATTGGCAACCATTTTTGAAAAAGTCAAAGGTTCAGGTGATATACAATGGGATTCCTTATGAATCATTTTTAAAAGCAAACCCAACGCTCAAGCAAGAACTTGGACTTTCCGAATCCAGCGTGCTCATCGGCATGATTGGCAGGATCAATCCGGGTAAGGGACAGTTGTTTTTTATCGAACTGGCAGACAGCTTATGCAAGTCATTTCCTGAGGCCCATTTTGTATTGGTGGGAGATCCGTTTCCGGGATATGAGCCCATTTTGGAGGAGGTGAAGAGAGAGATTAGAGACAAGAAATTAGAGACCAAAGTGAGTTACTTGGGTTTTAGAGAGGATATTCCGGAGGTCATGGTTTCCTTGGATGTCTTTGTATTGCCTTCTGTGATGCCGGATTCTTTCCCAACAGTAATTTTAGAGGCAATGGCTGCTGGGAAACCCGTCGTCGCCACTCGGTCTGGAGGTGCGTCGGAGATGGTCGTCAATGGCGAAACCGGGTTCTTGATTCCAATTGGAAATGTAGAGGAAGGGAAGGTCGCTTTGGAACAACTAATCCAAGACCCTGATTTGCGTGAGCAATTGGGGGAATCAGGCAGAACCCGTGTATTGAATACCTATAGTTTGGAAGCTTTTGAGAAAAAAATCATCAACCACCTATGGCAGCACCTGAGAGAAAATTGAAAGTTGCCATCATGGGGGCCAAGGGCTATCCTTATGTCTATGGGGGCTACGACACGATGATCAAGGAACTTGGAGAGCGACTCGTGGCCAAGGGTGTACATGTGCGAGTGTACAATCATCGGGCATTGTTCAAAGACCGACCGCGATTTGTGAATGGGATTGAGTGCATCTACACACCTGCAATAGAGTCTAAGAGCCTTACCCAGCTTACCCACACATTCTTTTCCATGCTCCATGCCTGTTTTTCGGATGTGGATGTGATTTTCGTGGTGAACAGTGGCAATGGCCCTTTTGGAATAATTACACGAATTTTTGGCAAACCTACCGCTATCAATGTGGATGGACTGGAGTGGCTGAGACCGAAGTGGAAAGGGTTAGGCGCCAAGTATTTCTTTTGGGCTTCGAAGATGGCTACCAAATTTTACGATCAGGTGATCAATGACTCTGACGAAATGCGAAGGGTGTACTTGGAGCTTTTCAAGAAAGACTCCGAGGTCATTGCTTATGGTGCTAATCCCCGGGAAAGTGTGGATGCAGGTCCCATCCAGCGTTGGAATCTGGAAAGCCGAGATTACTACTTGATTGTGGGCCGATTGGTGCCTGATAACAATGCGGATTTGATCATCGAAGGATTTTTGAAATCTGCTTCGCAAAAAAAATTGGTCGTCGTAGGCGATGTACCTTATGATGATGCTTGGGCTAATCGGTTGAAGAATATCCAGGATCCACGGTTGCTATTTACCGGTTACGTCACTGATCCAAACGAACTGGCAGCTTTGTATTCACATGGCTATGCCTACTTCCATGGACATGAGTTTGGTGGTACCAATCCGGCGATGCTCAAGGCAATGGGATATGGATGTGCAATATTGGCTTTGAATACTCCATTCAATCAAGAGATGTTGCAAAACGGGAAGCATGGATGGTACTTTGAGAAAAGGCCGGAATCGGTCAAAGAGATCGTGGAGAGAGCAGAGCTTGAGCCTGAATCACTCGGTCATCTTCGTCAAACCGCCCGAGCTGGATTGACCCAGAAATACAATTGGGATTACGTGACGGAGCGGTATTTGGAGGTGTTTGAAAAATTAGCAAGAAAATAGTTCCCACAGATTCTCACAGATTTGTCTCACAGATTTTCACTGATAGGTTACTAGTGATCTGTGTCAATCCGTGATTTTATCCGTGAAGATCTGTGGGAAACTTTATAGATATCCATTAATCTTTCGGATAATATTTTTTGGCAGGTTATCGGTATTGAAATTAACTAATAAACCTACTTTCAACTTAGCCAGCCTCAGATAGGTCATTATTTGCAGATGGTGCACATTTTGCAAAAGTTCAACCGATTTGATCTCCACAATTACTTTTTTCTCTACCAGTAAGTCCAATCGATATCCAACATCTAGTTTCAGTTCTTCATAAATCATGGGTAGACCGACTTGATGCTCAATTATCAGCCCAGATTTGACTAATTCATATCCCAAAGCTGCTTCTTAGCTAGATTCCAAAAGTCCCGGACCGAGGGTATTGTAGACTTTAAAAATTGCACCACGGATTAAAAAGGTAATTTCATTTTCGTGCATGACCTTAAGTTAAAAAATAGTTCCCACAGATTTTCACTGATAGGTTATTGGTGATCTGTGTCAATCCGTGATTTTATCCGTGAAGATCTGTGGGAAACAAGAAACCTTGAAACTTTCACCTCTCAAATTTCCTTTATGCATTATCTTTTCACCATAAAAACTCTTTAATCCCATGATCAGAAAAGCAACAGCCGTATGGAATGGCAGCGGCAAAGAAGGCAAAGGTCGCTTGACCACTGACTCCACCGTTCTTAACCAAACCCAATACTCATTCAACACCCGATTTGAAGACGGTGTGGGTACCAATCCTGAAGAACTCATCGCAGCAGCGCATGCCGGTTGCTTTGCTATGAAGCTTAGCTTCAACCTCAGCGGAGCTAATTTCCCTCCCCAAGAATTGAACGTGACTTCTCAAATCACTTTCGAAGAAGGCACGTTGAAAAGATCTCACCTTGTATTGAAAGCAACTGTGGAGGGTATCTCCGAAGAGCAATTTGCAGAACTCGTCAAAGATGCTGAGAAAAACTGCCCGATCTCCAGAGCATTGAATATGGAAATCAGTGTGGAATACACGTTGAACGCCTAATCAAAAAAAAGGAGATTTTCTTTCTACACCTAGGTCAAATCTTTATCAACTCTCCGAAAGTTCTGTCTTTCAGGAGAGTTTTTTTGCCTTTAAAATTCCCCAATTCTTAAAGCAAAAAATCCCGGAGATCACTCCCCGGGATTTGTCTTATTTTTTATTCTGAGCTTTCTTCATCGGATTGTCTCCCATAGAAGCACCTCTTACTCCGCCTCCTCCTTTGAAGAGTTCAAATCGAGTCGGCTGATATTGTCTTGGCCAGTAGTTGCTGCTTTCGTCGATGTCAGCTGTTTCCCTTTTTGGATCGAGGACAAAGCGTACCACTTCTTTTTGCTTTGCAAATACCTTGGTCACCTGAGATTCATTCTTTCTCCAGATCTCAGCAGGGATGCGCTCAATCTCAGAAGTACCATCAGCATAGTGGAACTCGATGATCAACGGCATCACGAGACCTCCTACGTTTTTGAAGGTCATCTCGTAGAAGTTCATGTTGCTGTTGAGGAGTGTTTTTTCTTTTTCAGTTAGACTTCCAAGGAAGTTTTTGTAGGCCGTTTCATCTTCCGGAGTCACCGTGAATGGATTGTAGCTGTTGTAGAAATCGCGAGTAGCCGGATCAGCCTCCACGACAGTACGCTCTACATCCGTCTTGTTAAATTCCTTTGAAACATAGCTCTCCTCACGGTCAAAGGCGTTTTTCGCATCTGCCTTTTTCTGTGCCGGAGTGCGGTTGTCCAGTTTGTACCACTTCACATCTTCGAGGGAAATATCTACCGGGTCTGTCCCGTAGAACCAGCCTCTCCAGAACCAGTCCAAATCTACCGCAGAGGCATCTTCCAAGGTGCGGAACAAGTCGTCAGGGGTCGGATGCTTAAACATCCATCTTCTGGAATACTCTCTAAAGGCAAAGTCAAACAGGTCACGACCCATTACCGTCTCGCGGAGGATATTCAGGGCAGTGGCCGGCTTGGCATAGGCATTTGGTCCAAACTGGATGATATTTTCGGAGTTGGTCATGATCGGCTCCAGTAGGTTTTTTTCACTAGCCATGTAAGGCACAATCTTATGTGCGGGACCTCTACGGGAAGGATAGTTTCTATCCCATTCCTGCTCTGCCATGAATTGCATGAAGGTATTCAATCCCTCGTCCATCCAAGTCCACTGACGCTCGTCAGAGTTAACGATCATCGGAAAGAAGTTGTGTCCCACCTCGTGGATGATCACGGAGATCATGCCGTACTTGATCGCATCAGAGTAGGTACCATCTGCATCCGGACGACCATAGTTGAAGCAGATCATCGGATACTCCATCCCGTTGCTTGCCTCCACAGAGATGGCAGTAGGATAAGGGTAGTCAAAGGTGTGCGAAGAGTAAGATTTAATGGTGTGAGCTACGACTCGGGTTGAATATTGCTCCCAAAGCGGGTTGGCTTCCTTAGCATAGTAAGACATAGCCATCACGTCTTTTCCGCCTTGCTTCACTGCCATGGCATCCCAGATAAACTTACGGGAAGAAGTCCAGGCAAAGTCACGTACGTTTTCAGCTTTGAAGATCCACGTCTTTTTGCCGGTGGCTTTTTTCTTTTCAAGTGCTTCCGCTTCAGCTTGGGTACGGATAATGACCGGTTTGTCGTAAGTCTTTTTGGCCGTATTCCAACGCTGCAATTCGGTAGCTGAAAGTACTTCCTCAGGATTTTGAAGAACTCCGGTCGCACCGACCATGTGGTCAGCAGGCACAGTGATGCGTACTTCGTAATTACCAAAAGTCAAGGCAAATTCACCTGCTCCGAGGAACTGCTTGTTTTGCCAGCCTTCGAAGTCAGAGTACACAGCCATTCTTGGGAACCATTCTGCCATGGTGTAGAGGTAATTGCCGTCTTTCGGGAAAAACTCATAACCCGGGCGACCACCGATAAAGCCTACCCGATCGTGGATATTGAAGCTCCAGTCGATGGAGAATGAAAAGGTTTCCCCAGCTTTCAAGGGTTGAGGAAGATCCACCCGCATCATCGTTTTGTTGATGGCGACGTTGAGAGGCTTGCCGGAAGCGTCTTTGATGGAAAGGATTTTCAGATCGTAGTCTTCCGAATGCCATAGAATTCCCTCCAACTGACGCAAGCTCATGCGGGGATTGATGCTGGATTCGGTAGTTTTTGGGGTGTCAGAATCTTTACTTCGGTTGTTTTGATCCAATTGCACCCATAGGTAGGTCAGCTGATCGGGTGAGTTGTTGATGTAAGTGACAGTCTCCTTGCCTTTGATGGACTGATTGTCGTCGTTTAGCTCGACATCGATCACATAGTTGGCCTGCTGCTGCCAGTACATATGGCCCGGAGCTCCGGAGGCAGTGCGGTACACATTGGGTGTGCGGAGCATAGTGCCCAGCTGCTCAAATCTAACCGCATGGTTTTGCTCGGTGTGCTGAGCAAGTGCAGGCGAAATTCCTGCTAGACCTAAAGCTGCAATTGCAAGTAATTTTTTCATCATATCCATTCGGGTTCTAATCCAATCCTAATTAACTATCTGTTTGCCAAACAGAAAAGTATTCTGTTTTTGACGGTGATTTTTTACCAAAATTTGGTTTCCAATAGGAGCATGCAAGCGACCCCCAAGACGAACGCTGAAACGATCAGCGTCCACTCTTTTCGATTGACCCCTGCCAGGCTGAGGAGAGAGGTAAGCAGTAGAAATGCTGCTACAATGACGATTTGACCTACTTCGAGGCCAATGTTGAAAGCCAAGAGTGGTTGGAAAATGGCCACTTCTTTTCCCAATAGCTCCTTGAGGTAATTGGAAAAGCCAAGACCGTGAATCAATCCAAAGAAGGAAGCAAAAAAGTAATTCAACTGAACACCCTTGCCCGAACTTGGTTTTGGCTTGAAAATGGTAACCAATGCTGTGATTGCAATCGTGACCGGAATCAGAAACTCAATTACATCAGAGCGTACCTGAATGATATTGAACGTGGCCAATGCCAGCGTCAGGGAATGACCAATGGTAAAAGCCGTGACCAGAATTAGGATTTTGGCCCAGTCTCTTGCCACATATACGGCACAAAGGGCGAGTACAAACAGGATGTGATCAAAACCGTTGATATCCAGAATGTGCTGAAGTCCCAGTTTGAAGTAGAGTTCAAATGAATTCATGTTCGGGTGATGCCTCTAAAAGAGTTAATTTGCGAGCAATAATACAGGATAATTCTCACAAAAGTCTAAATCTCTCCCCTAAATGCAACATGTTTACATTTTCGTGATGGCCGCTTGGATGACCTTGCTTCATCCCTTTTTTATCTCCCTGACCGAAATGCGCTACAATCCTCAAAGCAAGAAAATGGAGATTGCCCAGAAGATCTTTTGGGATGACTTGGAGGTCGCCTTGGCTAGTGAGTTTAAAGAAAAAGTAGATTTCCTAAAGCCCAAGGATAAAGCCAAACTGGAGAACCAAGTCAAAACCTACTTGCTCAAGCACAATCAGGTGTGGGTCAATGGAAAATCGGTGACACTGACCTACCTGGGCTATGAGGTGGAAGAGGACGCGG
The DNA here is from genome assembly GCF_042657405.1 of Algoriphagus aquatilis. NCBI lineage: Bacteria > Pseudomonadati > Bacteroidota > Cytophagia > Cytophagales > Cyclobacteriaceae > Algoriphagus > Algoriphagus aquatilis. The sequence goes on along the minus strand of NZ_JBHSKS010000019.1, from coordinate 17,056 downwards.
CTTGGTTTTACTTGGAGTCATCCGTGGCGGAAATGCCAAAAAGCGTCGAAGTTCAAAGCTCCATCTTATTGAAAGACTTTGACGGTCAGCAAAATATCGTCCACGTCTATTCCCAGTCCAAATCTCCCCGCAGTCTCTTGCTAGGTGAGGGAAAAGAAAAGGGGAAGATTGAGTTTTAAACTAGTTAAACTAAGTACTTTATTTTACTAGCTTTAGGAAATTCAAAGTATATGAGATGGTTTTTGTTTTTTTGGCTTTTGGGGCTTTCTACATTTTTACAGGCTCAGAGTAAATTCTGGAATTCTCTAGAATTGCAAGCCCAATACGGTGCCTCTTTTCCTGTAGGTAGCTATGCAAAAGCAAACTATGCTGGCATTTTTGATAATACCACGTCTTCGAATCCGAGGTATTTGGGTATCCAAAAGTTTGGAAACGGCTATGCAAGACCTGGGAGCCAAATGAGTTTTGGAATTGGTTTTCAAACCTCTTATCCCTTGAAAATTTCTCTGATTTACCAAAATAGTCAACACACACTTCCTATTGAACAGCTGGGGTCAACAATTCGAAATGGACTTCCCCAACCAGTAGAACGAGAGCAGTTTTTGGTTCATTCGGATTATAATCTAAAATCGGTTCTTTCCGAGGTAAGTTATGTTTGGGAAAAAAATAAATGGCAGGGAAATTTCGGGCTTTTGGCGGGTCCTGGAAGGCTAGACTATCCTGATTATCGCTATTTCTATGATCCATTCAATTTTGCCAATGATAATTCCAAAGAACCGATCAATGGATTGGTAGCAGGGTTGGTTTCGACTTTGTCCTTTGAATTGATTAAAGGACTGCGAATTGGAGGAAAGATCAGTTATCAGCGGGCAGATTTTAATTACCGGTATGTGCTTCGTCTGATTCCCGGAGGATCCAACTACACTTATTTCAATGATGAAGTGAACTACCGTACACTAAATGCAGGTTTCCAAATCTCCTACACATGGTAAGATTCGTTGCACTTCTTTTTTTGCTAGCTGCCTTTCCTGCTTTTTCTCAGGACACTATTCCAAGCCGATGGGAAATGTCATTTTCGGCAGGTTTCAGTTCTGCTATTGGGCCTTATAAAAAAAACGTTTCGGATTGGGGACAGCCCCCATTTCAAGTAGGTTTTTTATACTATGATCAGTTACAAAAACGAGGTAATGCCGCAGCAAAATCTGGAAACTACTACCAAGTGGGAGTTAACTATCGAATGTTGAAAGGTTTGGGTTTTTGGTCGGCTTATCGATATTCCAATAATGGATTTGATCCATCTGGCTTTGCTAAGCTATTAAAAGATCAAAGATCAACACCACTTTTGCCGGTGACTTCTCTTCCAATTACTAATGGAGGTTCAGATAATTCAATTTTTCCGTTTGAGTTTGATGGAACCACTTTTCGATTTATCCACAAGGATTATCAAATCCACCATCTTCTAGTCGGGTATAGCTATACGCTTGGTTTGGATAAAAAACTTAGTTTCTCTTGGAAGCAAGGCTTAGGTTATGGCATTTTAAGTAATTTGGATTATGAAGTAATTGTTCCGACTCGAGCTCCTTCCAAGTTTGTCCACCAACCTCTCAAAAACAACTCATCTGCTTTCCTAATCCATGGAGGTGTATCAGTTCGGCTTATTCTAGGTCCACAGGTTCTTTGGAGTATTGATCTGGATTATATCCATGGAAATTTTCCATTCGAACAAAAAATCTCATACGCTCCTAGAAGCTTGGAAGTAATTATCGATGATTCTGTGAATCTTAGAACTTGGAATCTTGGTTCCAGTTTGATTTTTAAGTGGTGAAACCCATTTAATTTACCCAATAGAAAAGCCGCCAGAAACTCAATTCTGACGGCTTTTTTAAATCCGAATTCCGAAATCAAAAATCCGAAATCAAATCTTCTCAAAAATCCTTTTGAAGCTCGTCGCCTCAGCGATTCGTCCATGAAGCTCAGAGATTGCTACACGTTCCTGTTCGGTGGTGTCCCGATGACGGATGGTGACGGTATTGTCTTCCAAAGTCTGATGATCCACAGCGATACAGAACGGAGTTCCAATCAAGTCCTGACGGGTGTAGCGCTTTCCGATAGATCCGGAATCTTCGTAAATAATGTTGAAGTCATACTTCAGGGCATCTACGATTTCCTGAGCTTTCTCTGGAAGTCCGTCTTTCTTAATGATCGGAAGGATAGCTGCCTTCACCGGTGCGATGGCCGGATGGAACTTCAGGTAGGTTCTGCTTTTCTCCTCGGTTTTCTCTTCGGCGAACGCATTGCAAAGCGTCAACAAGAACAAGCGATCTGCTCCGATCGAAGTCTCGATCACATACGGGATGTAGTTTTGGTTGATCTCCGGATCAAAGTACTGCTGCTTTTTCTTGGAGTATTCTTGGTGCGATTTCAAGTCGAAATCAGTTCGGGAGTGGATACCTTCCACTTCTTTGAATCCAAACGGGAACTCAAATTCGATGTCCATGGCGGCATTGGCATAGTGGGCAAGCTTCTGGTGGTCGTGCTTGCGGAGTTTTGCTGCAGGCGTACCCAAGGCCAAATGCCATCTCATGCGGGTATCGGCCCACTTCTGATACCAGTCGAGTTCCGTGCCAGGGCGTACGAAGAACTGCATTTCCATCTGCTCGAATTCACGCATACGGAAGATGAACTGACGGGCTACGATCTCGTTTCTGAAGGCTTTTCCGATCTGGGCGATGCCAAAAGGAACTTTCATTCGTACCGTCTTTTGCACATTGAGGAAGTTCACAAAAATCCCCTGGGCAGTCTCAGGTCGCAGGTAAATAGTTGAGGAATCTTCCGCTACCGAACCCACTTGAGTAGAAAACATCAGGTTGAACTGACGTACATCGGTCCAATTGGACGTGCCGGAGATCGGGCATTTGATACCCTCATTGGTGATCAGGTCACGCACTCCAGCTAAGTCTTCCGCTTCCAAGAGTCTAGCCAGGGCAGCTGTCAGAGACTTGGCTTTTTCGACTTGTCCTTCATTTTCCAACTTGGCAGCATGCTCTTCGACGAGGACGTCAGCACGGTAACGCTTTTTGCTGTCCTTGTTATCGATCATGGGATCATTGAAAGAGTCCACGTGACCGGAAGCTTTCCAAGTAGTCGGATGCATAAAAATCGCCGCATCGATGCCGACGATGTTGTCAGATACGCGGGTCATGGTTTCCCACCACAGGCGCTTGAGGTTGTTTTTCAGTTCGACGCCATAAGCTCCATAGTCATATACTGCCTGCAGGCCGTCGTAGATCTCAGAGCTAGGGTATACAAAACCATACTCTTTGGCATGGGAAATAATATCTTTCAATTGGGCGTTTTCGCCGGGAGTTTCTGTCTTTGCCATAGGACGCAAAATTAAGGAAACAAATTGATTTCAAGAGTGAAGCAATAGAAACGAAAAAGGTATTTTATTGAATTTTAGACAAAAAAAAGCCACAAAATCCATTGTTTTGTGGCCTTTCTTGAGAATCCGTTTGGGTTACCTAAAGGTGTACTTAAACCCGATCCCACCACGGAGATAGCTTCCATAGTCGTCATAAAAGATCGGGGCGGCTTCGATCAGGATTCCAAAATTCTTATTGTCAAAAGGCTTGATCAAGGCTCCAAAAGGAATGGCAAAGTAAGTCTCATCGTAATACCTGTCCTTGCGGGGATGGTAATGATCAAAGAGACCCAAGCCCAATCCAACGTAGGCATTGGCATTGCTTTTTTGGACAAAATTGTAAGCCCCTACGAGCTCCAGACCGATTTCTCTACCCAATCCCAGACGTCCGTCAAAGAAAAATTCTTTGTCCGGATTTGTGCCTACTGTGATGAAATTGCGGGTGTTCTGAAGGTTGATCCCCACGCTGACTTGAGCGGTGGAGACGTGAATGAGTCCCAAGAAAAAGAGGGACGCGAAAAGCAGTTTTTTCATGGTAAACAAAGTTGGTTTGAACTCACCTATTGGCAAAGTCCAAGCCAATTTGATCACCAAGCTCCTTCCTGCTGCTGGATTTTACGGCCCTTTTTTGCCGAGCGAAATGACGCTTCTATCAGTTTGAGCACCCTAATCGTCTGAGGTAAAGTCACCTGAAGAGGAGTTTTTTGATGGATTGCATCTGCCACATTTTGGTAAAAGATCCGGTAGTCCCCATTTTCTGTAGGCAATGGGCGAGTTTCATTTTCTAGATAAAGTTTTCCCCATCGCTCCTCCGGATCCACTCCCCAATCTGCGCCTTCCGGCTTTCTGCCGTCTTTGAAGGCCTGCTCTTGTACGTCCAGGAAAAACTTCTGGTAACTTCCTTTTTCTCCCAAAAGGAGAAATTTTGGTGTGGCCACATTGACCAGAACTCCTGCTGTCACTCTTGCTTTGAAGCTGGGGTAAAAAAGTGAAATATCAAAGTAATCATCCGAAACAGCATTAGTTCGCTGCTTTTGGATGTCTGCGAAAATGCTTTCCGGAGCTCCAAAGAGCAATACAATCTGATCGATCAAGTGGACGCCCAAGTCGTAGGTGATTCCATTTCCGGGAACTTCTTTTTCCCTCCAGTTTTCTGAGACTTGAGGTCTGAAGCGATCAAAATGCGACTCCAGGTAGACCAGTCTTCCCAGGGTGTTTTCGGCCACCAATTTTTGTACTGTCCGAATGTCTCCATCGTATCGACGATTATGGAAGACGCTGCATATCAATCCCTTTTCTGAAGCAATTTTCTGAAGCTCCTCCGCCTCCCAAGAGTGCACAGTCACCGGTTTGTCCACGACGACATGTTTTCCTGCCAGTAGACACTGCTTGGCCATTGGGAAATGAAATTCATTGGGAGTCGTAATACAGATGAGATCAGCCACATCAGCTTGGAGGAGCTCTTCGAGGCTCTTGAAGGTGGTTACATGAGGGTATTTTTCTTCACATCTTGTTCCGTTTCGTTCAACTACAGCGACAAAATCCAAATCAGGACAGACCTCGATGAGTGGGGCATGCATTTTTTCTGCCACGGATCCATAGCCGATCAGGGCGGTTTTGATAGGCTTCTTCATGGGGATTAATTTACAGATTCATTTCGTTGACCTTGTTGATAAGGTCCATCAATGAACTGACTTGGAGTTTTTGGTTGATGTTTTTTCGGTGAGTCTCGATCGTCTGCACACTCAAGGAAAGAGAATCAGCTATTTCCTTGTTTGGCATTCCTTCACTGATCATTTTGAGAATCTGGGCTTCCCTTCTGGAGAGCCTGTATTTTTCTCTGAATGCATCAAAAAACGGTGCTTGGTTTGATTGCTGAATGACCCGCTCAAAATTCTTCACATACCTGCCCTCAAACACTTCATTGATGGTGAAAATCAATTCATCGGGATCTGCATCCTTGAGTAAAAATGCGTCAGCACCAAGTTTCATTGTTTCTTTAAAAATCTTTTCATCATCATACATCGAAAGCACGATTACCTTGATGTCCGGATAATGCTTTTTAGCATGTTTGAGCACACCAAAGCCGTCGATGATGGGCATGTTAAGATCTGTAAGGATCACATCCACTTCCAGTGTTTCCAAGCACTCCAAAAGTTCTTTGCCGTTGGGATAAACTCCCTGAACCTTAAACCCGGGATTTTCCTCAATGAGGCCCTCCAATCCTTTAACAAAAAGCTTGTGGTCATCGGCCAGCGCTACTCGGATCATGTCAGGGTGAGATTGGTGTTATTTACAGAATCAAGAATTACGATGAAAGTAGGCATCGGAAACTAAAAAGCCAAACTCAATGTGATGTGTGTTCCTTTTCCGGGTACGGATGACAAGAGAATAGAGCCACCAATGGTTTCCATTCGTTTTTTGAGATTGGTCATGCCACTTCCCCTTGATTGGATAGAAGTATCAAATCCCCGTCCATTATCTATAATATCAATTTTTCTGAGGGAGTCTTCTTTGTAAATCTTGATTTGTATCTGATCGGGAGAGGCATGCTTGATGGCATTATTGAGGCATTCCTGAATCACACGGATCATGACCAGCTTACTGTCTTTTGAAAGTTCATTGAAGGACTGATCCGAATCAAATAGAGTTTGGCAATATCCTGTGGATTCGATTCGATGCAATTGTTGCCTGATGAAATCATCCATGCTAATTTCTTCTACCCAATCCAGATTTAATGTTTTGGAAAGCGCACGTACCTCTTTGATGATTTGGTTGATGAATTCTTTTCCTTCTGCCTGTTTTTCAGGCTTGGCTGAATTGAGATTGAGTTTGGCCAAAGAAAGCAGCTGCCCGATGTTGTCGTGGAGTTCTCTTCCGACCTGGGTCAGGGTTTCCTGCTGGATTTCATTTTCGATGTTGAGAAGAGTCTTTTCGTACTCCGATTTTAAGTTGTCGATTTTCTGACGGTTCTGGACTTGTCGCTGACGGTGGAGCACGACCATGGCTACGATGAACGTCCCCATCATTGCCGTCAAAAATGTGCCTGATACGATCAAAAAGCCAATTTGATCTCCTTGTTCAAGCATTTTGTCTGATTTTTTTAGCTGATTTAAGCATCAATTCAGAGATGAATTTAGCGACAATTAAACCCATGGTGGAGGTGTACAAAAACTGAGAAATATATACCAATGAATTATACAAGGAGGTATTACTAAATATTAGGTATTCGTATGACACTTCTGAAAGAAATACAAGACTGGTCTGAAAAAGGGTCAAGGTGGCAAACCAAAACTGCCAAAGTACCAGTGGGTCCTTTTCCAAGTAAAAATCTGAGGTGATCAGATCTACGAAAAAAAGGCAACAGGCGATGATGATACAAGCATTTCCAGTACCTCCAATTATCGGTTGGAGCCCATAAAGTGGTTCCAATTCAAGTAATTGGAGTAGGATACAGAATAGCAAAAAGAAGCTCCAGATTCCATGGATAGCATTACGAAGTCGTTGATTTTGGACTTGATTTAAAATGATAAATAGAAAGAGAAATTTAGAAATCTGTCCATAAAACAGATTGTAAGCCCAAACATTCCATCCCTGAAAAGGAACATCGAACAGCCATTCGTGAATTTTTTGATTTAGGGCCTTATCGACTGTTAAATAACGGGCAAAGTCCTCGTATGAGATTACTAAAATCAGTAGTAAGAAAGGCAGATAGTTTTCTGTCTTTATTTTTTTCGAAAAGGGTAAAATCAGAAAAAAAAAGATCCCTAAAAATCCAATTGTGTTAATTGAAAGAAAATAGGGACCTCCAAAAATGATGTTCTTCAATTCGCTAAGCACAGTAATTCAACTAATTATTGGCAATGCGGTGGACACATTTGCCCCTTGTTGAAATAGCTGGGATCACCGCTTGCATCTAAGATATCACCTTGTCCATCGCCTGAGGCAGTCATGACTAGGTTTATTCTGCCAACATACTGATCTGGATTTTCTGGATAAAAAGCTTTGGCAGTTGCTTCAGTGTATTCGGTGAAATAGAATTTGATTCCAGTTGCATTTGAATCAGCCAGAATCTCTTCCAAGGTGCTTCGATCAAAAAATATCCAGTCTGTTTGATTAGTTACATCACCTTTCTTGTCTTTTGCAGGTTTCCCCTTTTTTACTTCCTGATCATACTTCCCCTTCATCTGTTCGAAGTCTGCTTTGCTGATTTTCATAGTTTGTTGATAAAAGTTTGTTTGTTTGATGACCAAAAGATACTGGATTTATACAAAACAGGACAAAAAAAGGAGTGAGATTTCTCCCACTCCTATAAACTGATCGATTTTAGAAATTAAGCTCCTTTTTTGACTTCTTTTTGAGCAGGTTCATTTTCCAACTCTTTCTTCATCAAGTCTACTACCACAGGCGTAGCGATGTAAATAGAGGAGAAGGTACCTACGGTAATACCTACAAACAAGGCAAAAGAGAAGCCTCTCAATACTTCACCACCAAAGAAGAGCAATACAATCACTACGATCAAGGTGGTAAATGAGGTGATTAAGGTACGGCCCAAAGTCTGATTGATAGAGTCGTTGAATACTTTGGTCAACTTGCCAGTCCCGCGGTTTTCTAGGTTCTCACGGATTCGGTCAAATACGATCACCGTATCGTTGATCGAATAACCGATCACGGTCAAGATCGCAGCAACAAACACCTGATCGATCTCAAATGTGGCACCGAATGCACTCGCAATAGCAAATGCTGCGATTACGAACAATGCATCGTGAACCAATGCAATGATGGATCCCAAGGAGAACTGCCACTTACGGAATCTCAACAAAATGTATAGGAAGATCGCGATCAAGGCAGCAATCATTGCTTCAGCAGAAGAGGCTTTGATGTCATCAGCCACTGTTGCTCCTACTTTGGATGAACCGGTAATGGAGAATTGCTTGTCACCGATTTGCTCGGCATTTTCTACATAGGTAAATCCTGTTACGTTAGCAATTCCCTCTTTTACTTTGCTTTCCACCTCTTTGTTGGAAGCGTCGTCGTCTTCATTGATGAGATAGGAAGTGGTTACCTTGAGTGTATTGCTAGCTCCATAGGTTTTTACCTCTACTGACCCGTCAAATTCACCATCCAAACCTACTTTCAGGTCAGAAGGCACCACAGGTTCATTGAAAGCTACTACATAAGAACGGCCACCAGTGAAATCGACACCAAACTTCAACCCATTGATTGCAGCTATGGCCAAACCAATTACAATGATGGTGGAAGAAACAGTATAGGCAAGCTTTCTCTTGCTCAAGAAGTCAATGTTCAGGCTAGTAAGTGCATTTTTTGCAAATGGCGCCGAGAAATTGATCGTACTCTTATCTCCTTTTTTGGTCATCCATGATACAATCACTCGAGTGATAAACACAGAAGAGAAGAACGAGCAAGCAATACCGATCATCAATACGATTGCAAAGCCCTTTACAGGACCCTGACCCAAGGCGTAAAGAATCGCTCCAGTCAAGAAGGTCGTTACGTTACCATCCAAAATCGCAGAGAATGCTTTGCTATAACCTGCCTGAATGGAAGCCATCAAGCCTACACCGTTTCGAAGTTCTTCTTTGATACGCTCAAAGATCAATACGTTGGCGTCAATTGACATACCAATGGTCAATACGATACCCGCGATACCAGGCAAGGTCAAGGCCGTACCAAGCTGGGCAAGGATACCAAGAATGAAGAAAATGTTGAACACCAAGGCTGCAATAGCAACCAAACCTCCCTTGCTGTAATAAGCAGCCATAAACAAGACTACCAATACCAAACCAGCGATCATGGAGATGATACCTTGACTTTGTGCTTCTTTACCTAGGGTAGGTCCAATGATGCTCTCTTCCACGATTTGAGTTGGAGCCGGAAGTGAACCCGACTTTAGGATGTTGGCCAAATCTTGTGCTTCCAATAGGGTGAAATTTCCGGAGATTTCTGATTGTCCGTTAGGGATTTCACCATTTACCATCGGTGCAGTATACACATAGTCATCCAAGACTACAGCGATTCTTCGGCCTACATTTTCAGAGGTAAGTTTTCTCCATTTTCTGGCACCTTCAGCATTCATTTGCATGGATACTGCTGGGCGGGAAGTCTGATCCAGTGTCTGACGGGCATCCGTTACCACATCACCTTCCAAAGGTGCTTGATCAGAACCTTTGTTTAGTTTGATTGCATACAGCTCCAATACCTCTGTTCCGTCTTCAGCGGTGGTTGGCTTTACGCCCCAAAGGAGCTTTAGGTCTCTTGGAAGGAAAGACTTGTAACGCTCATTTTTCAGAATTCTGTTGATGATTACCGTGTCTCTTACATCGTATACCAAGCCGTAATTGGCTTTCATCAAAGTAATCAACGGAGAAACCGTACCGGTTGAATTCGTTGGATCGATTTGCTCCAACTGCTTTTCAAGCGCATTTCTAAGAGAATCTTCAGGAGAAACTACTGCTGTGGAGTCACCTGCAGTACTGTCACTGGCTGTGCTGTCGGCCGCAACAGTTGAGGTTGACTTTGATGCTTTTTGATCAGCAACCCAGGTAGTGTTGATTGTTTCGATAGCACCGCCGTACTCATTGAGTTCGAGAACTTCCCAAAACTGAAGCTTTGCTACACCCTGCAAGAGGTTACGAACTCGCTCCTGATTGTCGGCACCTGGTAGTTCGATCTGGATTCTGCCCGAACCGGCGATTCGCTGAATGTTTGGCTGAGAAGTACCGAATCGGTCAATACGCGTTCTGAGAATGTTGAAGGAACGATCAATCGCATTTTCTACTTCCGTGTCGATGATGGCCAAGATGTCCGAATCAGAAGATTCCAGGGAAATTCTACCTCTGTTGGCTGCTGTGGCGAAAATGCTGCTTAGGCTTTTACCGGGATTGTTTCGCTGCCAAGAAGCATAGAAAAGATCCACGAATTTTGCATTGGAGGTTTTGGCTTCCTCTCTTGCTTCGTCCACAGATTTGTTGAAAGCCTCGTCTTTTGGATTGCCCGCGATGCCTTTTACAATTTCCACAGGAGAAACTTCCAAGGTCACGTGCATCCCGCCCTGAAGGTCAAGTCCAAGACCTAGCTCGGTTTCTTTTACTTCCTGATAGGTAAAATCCGCACCTAGAAAATTGTATACCGGCTGTCTCCAGACAGAGTCGAGATAAGCTCTTCTTTTGGCAAAGTCAACATTGCCGGAAGCGTCAGTAGCATACTCGGTTGCTTTTTGCTGAACGCCATTGGATACGAGTGTGAATGACAGGTAATACAGGCAAAGTGCCGTAATAATCACCGTCAAAAACACAATGACACCTTTGTTTTGCATAAGGATAACTAGTTAATTGATTGATAAATACAAGAGAATGGTTGGCTCAGGAAAGAACCAAACAGGGAAATAAACGCGAGAAGGTGAAAGGATCAGGGCCCCTTGGTGGAAATGATCCGCTCAAAAAGAATCTCAATCAGCTGATTGGAGAAAAAAGCAGATACCGCCTGATGAGTAGGGATTTTGAATTCGAAACTGAAAATCTGGTAAATCAGATAAAGAACAGTGTCAGCTACATGCAGTACAAAGGGTACTACTGCATCCACCGCAACATTTAAAAAAGTCTGATCTGGATTTTCGGAAGACTGTTCTGATTTGACAGCCTCTTCGTGCTGAGGAATGTATTCGATACTCGACACAAACAGGCAAAACAACAAAGCCATCAGCATGGAGAATCGCTGTCGGAAGGTGTTGCTATAGATTGTCCTGTTTTTCATGAGCGGCAAATATAGACAATATTTGAAATTCAAGCTTTTTGCTCGGTATTTTTTGCTATTGGCCTGACTTGGCTCTCAGGTAGGTACGGATCACATCGAGGGCACGGTCAAAGCTTTGGTTGTTGGTAACAATGAGATCTGACTCACTTTTGAAAGGTTCGATGTATTTTTCGTAAGTAGGCATCACATGCATCTCGTAGCGATAGAGCACATCGTCCAAATCATAGCCTCGCTCTACTTTATCCCGGATGATTCGACGCTTGAGTTTGATGTGATCTTTGGCATCAATAAAAATTTTCAAATCCAGAAGATCTGCCAATTCCGGATAATACAACACAAAAATTCCCTCCACCACCACCACCGGTGCAGGGGAAAAAGTCAACATTTTAGGCTTTTTTGCAGCGTTGTTAAAAGTATATTCCTCCCGAAAAACGATCTCTCCCTCCTGGATTTTTCGAATGTCAGTGGCATATTGCTCAAAATCAATGCTGAAAGGAGTATCAAAATTGTGAATGCCTTGCGCATCTACTGGCTGCTGATGCCTAGGCTTGTAATAGTTGTCCTGTGAGATCAGACAAACTTCCCCTGGATCAAAGCTGCTGAGCAATCGCTCCAAAAACAATGTTTTTCCTGAGGCTGAACCTCCAGTGATCCCGACGATGAAAGGCTTCTTCATGGGCGTCAAAGTTAATTCATTTTTAACGTGATCTCAGAATTTTCTATGGTTGAGAAATTCGATTAGTGCTTTTACTGCTTTTCCCCGATGGGAAATTTCATTTTTTTCCTCCAAAGAAAGCTGTGCAAAGGTTTTGTCAAAACCGATTGGCTTAAAAACAGGATCATACCCAAACCCCTTTTCGCCTATCCGTTCCATTAGAATTTCGCCCTCAGCAATTCCTTCAAACTGGTATTCTTTTCCCTCCAAAATCAAGGCAATCACGGTGCGGAACCTAGCCTTTCGATTGGTTTTTCCCGCCATTTTCTCCAAAAGCAAGTCGATATTCCGCTCATCGCTGCGTGGTTCTCCTGCGAATCGACCCGAATACACTCCCGGAGCTCCATCCAAAGCGTCTACTTCCAGGCCTGTATCATCCGCAAAGCAATCCACACCAAAATTCTCTTTGACATATCGTGCTTTTTGGAAGGCGTTATGATCCAGTGTATCTCCTGTTTCAGGAAGTTCTTCCACACAACCTATTTCTTGTAAAGAGACGAGTTCAAACTCAGGCCCAAGGGCCGCTTTTACTTCCTCGATTTTCTTTTTGTTGTTGGTGGCAAAGCAGATTTTCATGCAGGATTGGTTTTTGACAAAAATGAAAAGCGAATCGTCAGCATCCAAACCATTTTGATGTGTCAGGCTAAGTGCTGAGATTTTCCTTTTAAATTTCCCCCATGAAAAAGATCACCGTCTATTGTGGTTCCAAGAAAGGGAACTCGACGATTTATGAAACTGCTTCGAGGGCATTAGCCCAGGAAATGATCAAGCGTGACTTATCCCTAGTCTATGGTGCTGGCCGGGTAGGGTTGATGGGGGTAATTGCGGACGAGATGCTCGCTGCTGGCAAAGAAGTGTTGGGCATTATCCCACAAAAGTTGGTGGATCGGGAGGTGGCACACCAAGGATGTACCGAACTGATTATCGTGGAGACCATGCGGGATCGCAAGTGGCTGATGGCAGAGCGGGGAGATGGATTTATTGCCATGCCAGGAGGGATCGGGACGCTTGAGGAACTTTTTGAAATCATGACGCTCAATCAGCTTCACTACATCCAAAAGCCTTTGGCACTTTATAATGTGAATGGGTATTATGACAAGCTGATCGACTTTCTTAATCATGCCATGGGCGAAGGATTTCTCTATCCTGAGCAGGAGGATATGTTGATTATTTCGGATGACCCCTCGGATCTATTGGATCAAATGGCCGAATATCAAGCAAGAAGACCGGCGGATTGGTAACAAATAAAAAGGAAGGCGATGAGCCTTCCTTTTTTGATGAATTATGGATTGGGGACTTCCTGTTTTTCTTCTGGGATGAATCTGCCGATGATGATGGGGATAACGATACTGATAATCCCGATTGATGATTTCCAAGCCGAATCAGGGAGGAAATTCATCAGTATTAAATATCCTCCGCAAATGAAGAAGATTACTTTTAAAAAAAACCTGTCAAAAGCCCAAGAATAAGATAAATAGGCAAGTCCTATCAAGCTAAACATGATCATGTTTAGGAGCTGATTGGTTTCATCGGTGAAGTCTAAAAACCAGTTGGATAGTTTTGCAAATAGAACCACTATCAACAGGCCTCTAAAGACTTGTGCAGATCTGGATTTGAAAAATTTTTTCATAGAATAAATTACCCTTCAATTATCGAAGAAATACATTCCCAGATGCTAATTACCCCCTCACCCAATTCACTTTTTCCGCAATTGGCTCTCGCTTTCCAGCAGGCCAATTATCCGTAGCTGGTTTGGCCACGTAGAAAAAGCCCATGAGCATGTCTTCGCCTTCGAGTCCGAAATCCTCCCGAGCTTCTGCCCAGAATGTCGGTCCGCCCGTACCCCAATAGCAGGCCAGTCCATGAGCGCAGGCAGTCAGGTACATGTTTTGAACAGCCATGGCAACCGCAGAGATTTCCTCCATTACCGGAATCCCTGATCCTTCGGTTCGCTTCATCAAGATGGCGATCACGTGAGAAGCTTTCAATGGCTGTTCTTTAAACTTCTGATAGGTGGCTTCGATGAAGTTGGTACCGTTTTTCTCAGCTCTCATTTTATACATCTCAGCTTGGTAATCCGCAAACTTCTTCAGGCCTTCGCCGGTGTAAACAATAAATCTCCAAGGCTGAGTAAGCTTGTGCGTTGGTGCCCAATTAGCGTTTTCGAGTATTTCCTCGATGATGGAGTCCTCGATTGGGTCATTTTCTTTGAATTGGGCGGGAAACATGGACCGACGTCCACGAATAATTTTAGTAACCTCTTCGGTATTGAATTCGGGTTTTTGCATGGTGATTTAAATTTTAATCAATTCTTAACGACTCTTGGATGGTTTGAGTCTGATGCTAAAATGCAGATTCTAATTTTAAAATTCCCTCCACTTCATTTTTTAAAAAATCTTCAATCTCTTCTTTTTTGCTAATTATAATTTTTGCTATTCTATCTGTGGAGGAATTTCCCAATCTTAGCCAGATAACTTTCGGAGGAAAACCGAACAGTAACGATAAATCGACAAAATCGGAATCGAAGGTAACTATACAGTATCCTTTGAGTTTTGCCCATTTCCAAATTTCCCGATCATGCTTTCCCTCCAAGCCAGCTTCACGAAGTTGTTTAGATTCTGGAAAATGAGGAAGGATTTCTTTGATTAACCTAAAAGAGATATTCTGATCAAAAAGTAATGCCATGGAATTGATTAGGCATACTTTAATTTCTGCTCTCGATCCGCAGCAAAAGCCAAACAAGCCTTCAATTGATCCAGTGTCAATTCTGGAAAGTCAGCCAAAATATCTTCCATACTCATTCCTGAGGCCATCCAGCCTAGCACGTCAGAGACACTGATTCGAGTTCCTTTGATACACGGTCTACCAAACCGAATGATGGGGTCGATACTGATGTATTCCAAGTAGTTCATAGGGCATAATTTACGGATGTTTTTTTGATTCGGCTGACTTTTTTGACGCTTTCTAATCGATGTCTGGATCCTTGAGAAAGGACTCATCCTCAAATAAATCCAGAATTAAAAGCAAATCACTACCGGATTACGCATTTTTTGGGAAGCCTCTGGCCAGCCTTTAGGAGGTTGTGTTCCCCATGGTTTTTATTTCAACAGCCCCTCCAAAAACTTCCTCACATCCTTTGCCAAGGCATCAAAATCCTCCTGACGATTGTACATCATGTGACCTGCCTCGTAGTAGGTCATCTCTATCCGTTCCTGAGGAAAATTATGGCGTGCAAAGGTGTATTCCGCATCAAAAAACGGAGTGATCAAATCGTAGTATCCGTTGGCTACCATCACTTTCATTCGTGTATTGCGGTGCATGGCTTCGCTCAGAGACCTCGCCGTACTCACATAAGTCGGTTCCCAATACGCTCCATCCGGCACAGGCTTCCAGTTCCAGCTGCCACCCATTCCTTCGGCTGAGGTGAAATACGGCCGATCCATCGTCACCTTTAAATCCCGCATCAGGTAGTCGTTGAATACCGCCGTGTATGCGGCACCCGTCATGTAGCTCGCCGGGTCGCCCAACACTGGTCCTTCAGCAGCCTTGTCTGTCTCGGTAGCCAAATACCTGCCGTCTAAAGTCCCGATGGCTTTGCCTTCTTCGCGCAGCAATTCTTTTTTGAAGCGATGCATCAGGATTTGATTATCAGAGCGAAGGATATACGCCTTGTCCAATCCGGTGAAGTAAGCTAGTTTTTCGGCAATGGCTTCTTTCTGTGCTTGGGTTTGCTTTTCCCCGAGGAAAAGAGAAGTCAAATACGCTCCGTAGGCAAATTCTCTCGCCTCTTGGGCAAAAGCTTCAATCGTTTTTCCTTTCCCGGCTTTGCCATGATACCAGGCGGTCACTGCTTGGGAGGGAAGGTAGGTGAAAAAGGAGGTCAGGTTATCCGCCCAACTGGACGAACCCGCATAGTCTAAGGCTTGAGAAATCAGAATGATCCCATTCAAGGCCATCGTTTGGCCACCTTCTTCCAGGACTTCAGCCACTTTGGCTGCGCGGGTGGTGCCAAAGCTTTCTCCGGCCATAAACTTTGGGGCTTGCCATCTGCCGTGTTGCGTCACCCAAGTCCGCATAAACTGCGCGATCGACTCCGCATCTTCATTCAATCCCCAAAAATCGGAAGTCTTGCCCACACCTTCTATTTGGCTAAACCCAGTCCCAATCGGATCGATAAATACCAAATCCGTCAGATCCAAAATCGCCTGAGTATTTTCCACAAACCGATAGGGTGCGGCACCGTCATCATTCTTGGCTTCTGAGTCGGTCTTGACCACTTTGGGACCAAAAAATCCCACATGCAGCCAAATACTAGCCGAACCGGGACCTCCGTTGAAGATGAAAAGTACGGGCCTTTTGGAAGAATCTACGCCCTCTCGGATATACGAAGTCGACCACAGTGCTCCCGTCACTTCTCCTTTGGAGTTTTTCAGAAAAGTCTCCCCGACGACCGCTTTGTAGGTGATTTTTTGGCCATTGAAAGTCCCCGTGTGGACGGATTCAAATTTCTTTGGATCGCGGGGAACCCATTTGGATTCAGTGTTATCTTCTTGGGAAAAGGAAGAAGTTGAGATTAGGACTGCTATTAAAAGAAGAGTATATTTTTTCATATTAAGACTGAAATACGATTGAAATATAGTGGAAATACACTTCGTGAAATACCATAGAAATAAACCCTGATAAATCAGGGTGAAATACCCATGAGAATGGCTTCTCACACAGGGAAATAATTATCTAGGGCATTCTCCCGATGAAAAATCGGGACAGGCTAAGTGGCAAATGAAAATCAAATTATAAACACATGAAATCGAGCATGACGCAAGTGACACACAGAGGAAGGATTATAATCCATGCGAGATTCCATCTGACCAATGAAAAAGAAATTATAAACAGATGAAATACTTGAGATCATGTCGATTTTTTATTTCACTGAGCAAAGCGAAGTCTATTTCAACTGTATTTCGCTTAGCTTATTTCAACTTTGTGTATTTCGTGCAGCTTAATTCACGAGAAGTATTGTTTAATATGATTATCCGCAATCATACCAGTATGGGTAAACCGAAGCAATGATGAGTCGGTCAAACAGTTTTTGACCAAAGTATCTTCTGTTGAGCTTGTAGCAAAACTCATCCAGGTAGTTCTGCATC